>JBAUUB010000221.1:0-1753 GCA_049582485.1 Dermatophilaceae bacterium | reverse complement strand
GGCTTCGCCGGAGTGACGGTTCTCGTCACGCACGATCCCCTGGACGCACTCACCCTCGCTGACCGGCTCGTCTTCGTCGAGGCCGGCCGGGTCGTGCAGTCCGGACCGCCGGCCGAGGTCGTTGCCCGTCCACGGGACGCCTACGTCGCCCATGTCGTCGGCCTCAACCTGTATGCGGGAGAGACTCGCTCGCAAACACTGGTCGAGTCCTCGGTCGGCCCGGTCGTCACGTCCGGACACGATCACGTGGGGCCGTCGTGGGTCTCGTTCGCGCCGGCCGCGGTCTCGTTGTACATCGAGCGTCCGGGCGGCTCACCACGCAACGCCTGGGAGTGCACGGTGCGAGCGATCGAGATCGTCGGTCAGACCGCGCGCGTTCGGCTGTCGGTCAACGGCACCAGCGAGCAGCTCGTCGCGGAGGTGACCACCGTCTCAGTCGCAAAGCTCCGTCTGCACACCGGCTCTGTGGTGTGGGCCACGGTCAAGGCAACCGAGGTCAGCGCCTATCCGGCCTGAGCGCGTCGCTTCACGAACGCGGACTTTGCCCGGCCTTTGCACAATCTTTGCGCGGCGTTCGAATGGGCAAGGTGTGACGGGCGACACTACCCCTAGGGGACTCCGGATCCGTTGAACTGTCAAGCACCACCGGCCGAACGGCCGATGACCTGCGGAAATGCAGATGCCCGAAAGGGGCAGAGGTCTAGCGTCATGAAGGTTCACCCAGCACGGGTTTCAGGCGCGGACGCTCAGTTCGAATGGAGTCCAACGGTGAAGACATTTGTGGGGGTGGCCGCTGCCTTGGCCATCTCCTTGACGCCCCTGGGGCTAGCGACATCAACCTCCGCCGCCACCTCGACCGGTGCCGGTATCGCCGCGCTCAGAGCGGCCAAGCCCGATCCCACAGACGCCTACAAGGACAAGACCGCGAAGGTCAAGGAGAAGCAGGAGAAGAAGATCGACCAGGCGGACCGCGATGCCGCGGCCGCCCGGGCGCTGCAGCAGGGCGCGCTCAACCCGCTCATGATGGTCGAGGCCGCTGCCGCACCGATACTCGACAACGGTGTGCAGGTGCCTCGCTACTTCAGCCACCCGAACTATGCGAACAGCCCGCTGCCGACCGTCGAGTCGACTTCAGGCACCCAGGTGTTCGTAGGTAACGAGTTACTCGTGCGGTCCACCGCAACGGACTCAGCGACGAACGTCTTTGTGGTCCTCCCGCAGCACCCGCTGCCGGCTGGGATGCTCCAAAGCTTCCAGATCCGCAGCCAGGTCGACCCGCCACGCGACTTCCATGCCTATGTCCTGCGACCAACCCAGAACACCAACGAGTACTCGGTCGTGTTCGACAGTGGCACCCTCAACGCTACAAACGCGACCGTCGTCGATGGCATCGCCACCTTCCCGGTGGCCAACCTCGCCGTCCAGGCGGGCGACGTTCTCGCGTTCTACGGCAGCGGCATCCCCATCGACATCGGCTCGGGGACGGACCAGGTGCACTACCCGAGCCCCAGCGGACCGACAGAGAACTCGACGATCACCGTCGGCACTGCGCCGTTCCCCACCCTCGCACAGCCGCGCACCTACTCGTTCGGCGCGCAAGTTCTCGACACGTCCACCCAGAGCACCGTCATCACCGGCGGGATCAAGAAGTTCGTCGACCCGCTGCCCGACCTCGCCGTCGCGGTGCCGGATGCGACCGAGCCCTACCCCGGGTCCGACTTCTACCGGATAGGCCTGGTCGAGTACAACCAGC
>JBAUUB010000220.1:0-1556 GCA_049582485.1 Dermatophilaceae bacterium | reverse complement strand
CCCCGACACTAGACGGCGGCGCCTACCGACCACCGACCCCAGCACCCTCTCGCACACTCACCAAGTAGGCGCTGCACTCCGCTGGCCGTTGTGGGGTTGACCCCGTCTGGTGGACATCGGTTATGCGGCTTGGAGGGCCGCTGTGGTGATCCGGTTCTCGAAGGCTATCGGGGCGATCTGGCCGAGTGCTGAGTGGCGTCGCCGCCGGTTGTAGGTGTTCTCGATCCAGTCGGTGACGCCGTGGATGGCCTCGGCGTGGGTGGCGAAGTCGTGCCGGTCGTAGTACTCGGTCTTCAGGGTCGACCAGTAGCTCTCGATCTGGGCGTTGTCCCAGCACACGCCGTGCGTCCGACCGAGAGCTGGACTCCGAGCGGGCGGGCGGCGCGGGCGAGCTGGTCGGAGGTGTACCGACAGCCGCGGTCGGCGTGGAAGATCACCCCGGCGGTCTGACCGTCGCGGAACGTGACCGCCCGCCGTAGCGCGGTCTCGACGATGTCGGTGTGCAGGGAGTCGGAGAAGGCGTAGCCGATCACGCGGCGGGAGTGCCCGTCGCGGACCGCGCACAGGTACAGCCACCCCTGCCCGGTGGCCAGGTAGGTGATGTCGGAGGTCCACACCCGGTTCAGCGCGCCCTGGTCGAAGCGTCGCCCGACCCGGTCCGGGATGGCATGCGCCGAACCGTCGGCGATGGTGGTGGCCGGCGTGAACGGGCGTGGGCTGATCCCGGCAATCCCGTTGGCACGCATGATCTTGGCGACCGTCTTGGTCGAGACGACCTCACCGTCCTCGCGTAGGTCCGCGGTGATCCGCGGTGCCCCGTATACCCGGTCACTGTCCTGGTGGAACGTGGTGATCTTGACCAGCAGGTCCGCCTGCCGGCGCGCCCGCGCCGACGGCTCCGCGCCGAGGCGGCCGGCCCAGGCGTAGTAGCCCGAACGGGACACCTGAAGCAGCTCACACATCCGCAGCACACTGATCCTCGCCCGGTCGAAGGTCGTGCTGCCCTCGCAGGTGCTGTCCTGGTCTCGGGTGGCCTTCTCCGCGTGGATCAACTCGAACGCCCGCTCGGGCTCGACCCGTTGTTCTCCGTCGCGAAGAAGGCCGCGGCTTTTTTCAGGAACTCCCGATCCATCCGCAGCTCCGCGTTCTCGGCCCGCAGCCGTTCCAGCTCGGCCCGCTCATCGAGATCCAGCGCCCCGGGCGGATCGACCATCCGGGCCCGCTCGATCGCCACCCACCGGCCGAGCAGCTGCTCCCCGACGCCGATCTCTCGAGCGACCTCAACGATCGTCCGGCCCGAGTCAATGACCAGCCGTGCCGCGTCCCGACGGTACTGCGGGGTGTACTTCCTTCTCTTGGCACCCATAAGGGGCATCCTCTCCTGCCAGGCGAACCTGGCCAGTCAGGATGTCCATCCAACGGGGTCAACCTCAGTGTCCAATGAGAGGGCATTTGTGTCCGCGTGCGTCACCCTATGTCGTCCACACGTGCTCGGCATATCTGCAGATCAATGATAGTTTACGCAGGTCAGGACGTGAAGGATTGCGGTCGTACGT
>JBAUUB010000219.1:0-22971 GCA_049582485.1 Dermatophilaceae bacterium | reverse complement strand
GGATGGACCGCCTTGGTGGTCGACCTGATCCTCGACCCGCCCGGCGCATCCATCACCCCGATGACCTCCCGGCGGCCTCACCGTGGGGCCGCCTCACCCAACCCCGAATGAAGGAGAACACCATGCCCGCAGAGTCCGACAGCCCCGTCCTCGAGACGATCGGCGCCATCACAGCCGCCTCCCTCGAGCGCACCGATCTCCCCGACGACGCGCTCCTCATGGTCCGCATCGCGGCCCTGGCTGCTGTCGACGCCCGGCCGATCTCGTACCTCGCCCACATCGGCCCAGCGGTGGAGTCCGGCGTGACGATCGAGGACGTGCAGAACGTCCTCGTGGCGGTGGCCCCGATCATCGGCACGGCCCGCACGATGTCGGCCGCGGTCAACATCACCGAGGCCCTCGGCTTCGTCATCGCCGTCATGGACGACGATTCGGCCTAGCCGGCGGGCTAGTCCGCAGGCCCCGGCACACTCTGCCGGGGCCTGTCGCGGTCTCGCGATCGCTTCCAGAGCAGGTCGATCGCGGTGGCAAGGACGACGATGACGACCAGGGCTACTGCGGTCGCCGGCTCGTCGGCGAGGGTCGTCCCGGCGAAGACGAGGAACGTTCCGAGCGTCGAGACCAGGGCGATCCCGAGCACGATCACGTTGGCGCCGGTGTCTTTGCGGAGCCGGAAGTGTCCCAGTGTGACCATGGTGAAGACGAGGAGGGCGACCGCGCTGCCGATCGATGCGATCTTGTTGAGGTCGAAAAGCGCGATGAAGACCAACGTGAAGGCCGTCAGGACGACCAGCCCGACAGGCGCCTCCCGGCGACCCACCGTCCGGCCCATCGCCGGAGGGAACTGGCCGACCGACGCGAGGTGCTTGGTCATCCCCGTGGACGGGTACAGGCCGGAGTTCGTCGCGCCGGCGGTCGAGAAGAGAGCCGTGATGACCATGAGGACGTACCCGAACTGCCCGAGTGTCGGCTTGGCGGCCTCGGCCAAGGCGGTGGGGCCGTACTCGACCACCTGGTCGGCGGTCAGGGTGCCGAACACCCCCAGGGAGACGCCGACATAGACGGTCGTGGCGATCGCGAGAGCGAGGTACATGGCCGTGGGCAGCTGCTTGGACGGGTTGGGCAGGTCCTTCGCAGTGAAGGTGATCACGCCGAACCCCAGGAAGGCGAAGAAGGTCAGTGCGACGCTGGCGACGATCTCCCGCATTCCGGGGTAGCCCGAAGGCGCGAGCAGGGTCGGGTCGAAGTTCGTCAGCGTCGAGATGACGAACACCGTGAGGATCGTCAGCACGATCTTGACGATGAGTGACTGGACCTTGGCCACCGCCGTCGAGCCGACGACATTGAGCGCCGCCATGACGAGGACGATCGCGATCGCGAACACCTTGGTCCACGTCGGGTCGTTGTCGGTCAGAACCGAGCTCGCGTATCCGCCGAAGGACGATGCCACCATGGCCGTGACGATGGCGGCGGTCACGTAGAACAGCCAGCTCGTGATGCCGGTGACGTGGCCGTCACCGAGCCCCTTGGCGAGGTAGTGGAGCAGGCCCCCTCCGGAGGGATAGACGGAGCCGAGCTTGGCGAAGGAGTAGCCCTGCAGCCCGGCGATGGCTCCGGCGATGACGAACGAGAGCCACACTGCCGAGCCCGCCACCGCCCCGGCCGCGCCCAGCAGCGCGAAGATCCCCGCCCCGACCATCGACCCGACGCCGATGAAGGTCGCTTGGACGACCGTCATCCGCTTCTCGGTCGGGTGAACGCCCGTGCTGCCTCGCGCTCTTTCGCCGCCACCCTCGGAGAGGGTCCGACTCGGATCGGTGTTCTGTCGTGACATCTGACGGCCCTTCTGTGCTGGGCGCCGGACTGCGGGCCGCGGCACGGGCCCATTGGGACTTCTCTCTGTGTCCAGCCTCGCGTCCGGAGGGCCCCGGGTTCATCACCCTCGACGGGTGACCCAGCTCGCCGCGGCAGTCCAGGGACGTGTCATTCCCCCCGGGTGATGTAGCCCTCGTGGCGCGCACCTAGCGTGGGGCTCAACGGTCCTACGACCCGCTCGTGGGCGGGATCATCGTCGAGTGACCGCTCCGCCTGCTGGAGGGAGGCCGATGGAGCATTACGAGATCACCGTGGAGGGCGCAGTCGGTCCTCTTGTCGTCGAGGCCATGGAGGGCTTCGAGGTGGTTGAGATCTCACACGGACGAAGCCGGGTCGCGGGCAGCGTGGTCGACCAGGCCGCGTTCCACGGCATGCTGAACACCCTGCAGGACCTGCGCCTGGAGATCGTCGAGATCCACCGGGTGGACCACCCCTGAACCACGTCCCCGCTCAGGGTCTGGGCGGTGAGAGAATGCGGGCATGGCCGGCATGCTGCGGGGGATCCGTTGAGCCTCCGGGTTCCCCTCCGGGTCGTCCGGCGCCGCGCCTTGGAGGCGCGCCTGGATGCCGTGCCTGCCGGCGGTCTGGGGCTGTTGGTCGCCTCGGCCGGGTCGGGCAAGTCGGTCCTCGTGGCGCAGTGGTCCTCGGCCATGTCGGAGCGACGCGTCGCCGTCCTGGCCCTGTCGAGCCGACACGATGACGCCGCCGCACTCGCCGGCGACCTTGTCGCTGCGATCCGGTGGGTCGCGCCCGAGGTGGATCCAGCAGTCGGCGGGCTCGTGACCAGGGGCGGAGCGGCACTCGGCGACGCACTTGTGGACGGCCTCGTTGAGACCCTGGCGGCGTTGCCTCACGACCTCGTCCTCGTGCTCGAGGACCTGCACATGCTCTCGAACCACGCGGCACTCGATGACCTTGGCCATCTCCTCACCTCGCTCCCCGACACGACTCGGGCGATCGCCACCAGCCGCCGGGATCTGTCGTGGCCGTTGCAGCGGCTGCGCCTCGCGGACAAGCTCGTGGAGATCCGCAGCGCCGACCTCGCTTTCCGCGATGGTGCGGCGCAGGCGCTGCTCGAGGGTGTGTCGGGACGTGACCTGAGCAAGGACCTGGTGGCCCGACTGGTGGATCGCACGGATGGGTGGGCGGTCGGACTACAGCTGGCAGCCATCTCGTTGCGCACAGCGTCGGATCCAGCCGCGTTCGTCGACTCGTTCGCGGGGAGTGACCATCTGGTGGCGGAGTACCTGCTCGACGAGGTGATAGCGCGTCAGGAGCCGGAGGTGCGCCGGTTCCTGCTGCAGACCTGCGTGCTCGAGCGGTTGACGCCCGAGCTGTGTGATGCCGTCACCGGGGCAGGCAATGCGGGCTTCATGCTTGACGAGCTGTACCGACGCTCAATGTTTCTCATACCTCTTGACGAAGTCGGGTCCACCTTCCGCTACCACCACCTCTTCGCCGGGGTGCTGCGTTACCGGCTCAGGATCGAGGATCCCTCGGCCGCCGGAGACCTCCATCACCGCGCCGCTCGCTGGCTGATCAAGCACGGCTATGAGGAGGAGGCCATCGCTCACCTCATTGAGGCCGATGACCAGCAGGAGGCCTTCCGCGTCATCTCGGCCGTCGGTCATCGCTTGTACGAGCGAGGGCAGTCCGGCACCCTCGTGCGATGGCTGCTCGCCGTCGGAGCCGATGACCCCGGGAGCCCTGCGAACATGGAGGTCAACCTTCTCGCAGCCCAGGTCGGTGCCGATGATGCCGATGCTGCCACGGAGACGTACCGACGGATCATGCGGCGCCCTGGTCTCACGCTCGGAGAGCGTGCTGCCGCGCACAGCCTCCATTCGGCTCAGGTGTTCCGTGGGCTGGCCCCCGAGGCGGTCCTGAGAATCACCGATGAGGCGCGCAGCGCGGTGGCGCGGCTCGGCCCGGACGACGTCGTCGACTTCCTCGGGATCGGAGGGCTGGAGTCCATCCGGTTGATGAGCGAGCACGACGCGGCCATCGCCCACTTCTTCCTGGGGGACCTCGATCGCGCCGCCACGGACCTCGAGCGAGTCCGGACCATGCCCGGTATGAGCTATCCGGTGTGGCGTGTCTACGTGCTCAGCTCGCTCTCGCTGATCCGCGCCTGGCAAGGTCATGGCACAGAGGCAACTGGCATCGCCCGCAATGCCATCCACGCGGCTCGGTCGTTCGGAGTCGCCCGTCACCACGGATCAATGTTGGCTCACCTGGCGCTCGCGATGGTGCACCTGGACCGGGTCGAGCTGGACGCCGCCGAGCGCAACCTCGCGGAGGCCAGACTCCAGAGCCAGACCAGACCGGCGAGCTTCGCCTACTTCGACCTCCGGGCAGCGACGGAGGCACGGTTGGCGGCCTTGCGGGACGGCCCGATCGAGGCACTTGCCCTGCTCCGAGCGCCGGCGGCGTCGGGGCCCGAGGCCCCCATCCTGCGCGAGGCGCGCCGAGCGCTGGCGACCGGGCTGCTGGTCGGTACCGGAAACCTCGCCGGCGCACGGGCCATGCTGGATGGGGCTGGTGACAGCGCGGCGCTGGCACCCGTCCGCGTCGACCTCGCCCTGTCCGGGAGGGATGTCGCAACCGCAGCCGCCGTCCTCGACGCCTGGCAGCCGGCACCGAGCGACCTCCGCGGGAACGTGCGTCGCCTGCTGAGGCGCTTCGCCGTCCTCGACATGCAGGGTGACCACCGCGCCGCCGACGCGGCACTGACCGGTGCGGTAGCCGCCGCCCGGGGCGACCGCCTCCGCTGGCTCTTTCTCGAGGTTCCCGCGGCCCTGAGCGCCGTGCGGCGCGGAACGGTCGCCGATGCGGCGTGGCTGACGTCTGACGTGCTGTGGGAACGTGCTGTCCGCCTCAGACCCTTTATTCGTGCACAGGAGTCACTCGTCGAGCCGCTGACCCACCGCGAGCTCGATGTTCTCGCCTATCTCCCACGGAGGATGACGAACCACGAGATCGCCGCCGACCTCTTCTTGTCGATCAACACTGTCAAGACGCACCTGGCCAGCATCTACCGCAAGCTCGGAGTCACCGAGCGCAACGAGGCCATCCAACGCGCCGCCGAGATCGGTCTGCTCTGAGGGAGCAACGCCGAAACGCTGCCGGGGTTGCCGGGTCGGTCAGGGTGTCGTCGGGGTGAAGGGGCGGAGTTCCTCCTGGGCGCCGTGAACGATCAGGCAGGACGACTCGGGAACCTTGTTCCAGGCCCCGTGCAGGTCACCCAGTGGCTCGGAGACCACGAGGCGGGCGTCGTCGGAGAGCTCGTGGAGAGCCGGGTGGTCCGGGTACTGATGGCGCAGCGTCGAGACGTCGGTGCTGTGGAACAGCGAGCGAGACCGCCCCTCGGTTGAGTAACGGAACGCCCACGTCGTCTCTCCGTCGGTGGCAGCCACGGTCATCTGGACCGGCTGGTCGATCCCGTGTGCACGCCCGGTCGCCTCGACCAACCCAACGGCTCGAGCCACTGCTGTCGGTGGGTCGTCCTCCAGCCCGAACGTCAGGGCGAGGAAGAACAGCATCTCGGAGTCCGTCGAGCCTTCGATGAGGTGGAAGATCGCGGGATCGACCTCCAGAGCGAGGTCGCGCTTCATCTTCGGGAAGCCGGCGAGAACTCCGTTGTGCATCCACAGCCAGCGGCCGTAGCGGAAGGGATGGCAGTTGGTCTGTTGAACGGCGGACCCGGTCGATGCCCGAATGTGCGCAAACACACGGCGAGAGCTCGCCAGGGCGGATAGCTCCCGCAGGTTGCGGTCGTTCCAGGCCGGCTCAGTGCTGCGGAACAGGCCGGGCCGGTCGCCTTCGCCGTACCACCCGACACCGAAGCCGTCGCCGTTGGTGGTCGTCGCCCCCAGCTTGGAGTCCTGGCTCTGCACGACGAGGGAGTTCTTGGGCTTGAAGAGCAGGTCCTCGAGCCGCACCGGTGAACCCGAGTATGCGAGCCAACGACACATGATGAACTCCCTCTCACGTCAGGCCGGGACCCATGTCCGGTCGCCCTCTGGGCTGAACTCCCTTCAGTCTCGATCCGAACGTCACGGGCCGCCTCACCTCGGACGGGTGACTTGACGCCGAGAGCCGCATGATCGCGAGCGAAGCAACGCAGACCCCAGGGTTCGTCCTCGCGCAGTCCCTTTGAACTCATCCCAACGGGGTGATCCGTCCCTAAGTGAGGAGAGGAACCCTGAAAGCATCACCCGATCGATCAGTAGGGCACTTGTCATGAGAGCGAAGTCGCCGTCCCCTGCCTCACGAGATGCGGAGAACACGAAAGAGAGGGCCCGGCACGCGCGGTCCGGGCTCGTCCTCAGCTCACTTCTCCTCGTCGTTCCGCTCGTGGCCGGCTGCAGCGATGCCGCCACCCAGGACTTCTGCACCCAGTACGAGGATCTGGTGGCGGCTGCCGAGGAGCTGCGCGCGACGGACCCTGTGACGGCTGACGTCGAGGAACTGCGGGCTGCTGCCGACGACGTCAGCGACGAGCTCGACCAGTTCCAGGCGGTCTCAGAGGGACGCCTCGATGACGCCCTCACTCGGCTCCGCGAACGGGTGGACGAGGTGCGACAGGCCGCTGTCGCCGAGGCCGAGGCACTCGAGGCGGCACGTCCGCTGATTCAAGAGGACTTGGCGCAGGTCGAGTCGGCCTGGCTCGCCGTCCAGGATCTCGTCGAGACGCAGTGCCCCGCAGAGGGCTGAGAACCGATCACGGTAGGAGAAAGCCATGGACATCGTCTTCATCCTCGAAGCAGTGGTGGTTCTCGGAGCCATTGTCATGGGCACCAGAGCCGGCGGCGTCGGGGTCGGCCTCTGGGGCGGCTTGGGCGTCTTCGTCCTGGTCTTCATCTTCGGTGAGGCTCCCGGTGCTCCGCCGGCGGCGGCGATGGCCATCATCCTGGCGGTCGTCACAGCAGCCGCGCTCATGCAGGCGGCCGGCGGCATCGACTGGATGGTGTACGTCGCGGCCAAGGTCATCGAGAGCCGGCCGAAGCAGATCACCCTCATCGCTCCGCTGACCGCGTTCCTGTTCTCGATCGGCGCCGGTACGAGCAACATCATCTATCCGTTACTGCCTGTCATCTACGACGTGTCCTACAAGAACGGGATCCGTCCGTCCCGACCGCTGACGGTCACGGTCGTGCAGTCCGGCATGGCACTGGCCGCGTCCCCGGTCTCGGCCGCCATGGCAGCGATGCTCACGCTGACCGATGTCGCACCGTACAACCTGGGTCTGACCCAGATCCTCGCGATCACCATCCCCGCGTGCGTCATCGGCATCGTCGCCACCGCCCTGTTGGTCAACCGGCTGGGCAAAGAGCTCGAGGACGATGAGGATGTTCTGGCCAAGATCGCCGCCGGTGAGCTGCCGCACTGGCAGACCGTCGCAGAGCCGGCCGCCGCCCGCGTGGCCAGTGGCGCGGCGGACGGCGCCGATGCACCCGCGGACCCGGTTCCCGACCCTGCGTCCGGCGGCTCCGCCTCGTCGGCCCTGACCTACACGACCCGGGGCCGCAACTCGGCTCTGGCGTTCTTCTTCGGCGTCATCGCGATCGTGATCTTCGGACTCTTCCCCGACCTTCGTCCGGCGTTCAGCGTCGAGGGCGGCGAGTCCGTGCCGATCGACATGACCACGACGATCGTCATGGTGATGTTCGTGATCGGCGTGGTCATCCTCTTCATCGGCCGACCCGACGTCAAGACCGTCCCGGACATGTCGGTGTTCAAGGCGGGCATGATCTCCGCCATCGCACTCTTCGGCATCGCGTGGCTGACCGCGACCTTCATCGCCGCCCACGAGGAGTTGATCGTCGACACCATCGGCGCCTGGGTCACCGACTGGAAGTTCCTCTTCGCGCTGGCCGTCTTCCTCGTGGCGGCGCTGACCACCAGCCAGTCGACCGCGACCCGCACGATCGTCCCCATCGGTCTCGCCGCCGGGCTGGCGCCCGGGGTCGTGACCGGCATGTGGGCCGGAGCTCTCGGCGGCGTGTACACACTTCCCGCCAACGGCACCCAGATCGCCGCTGCCAACTTCGACCTGTCCGGCACCACGAAGCTCGGGTCCAAGCTCATCGACCACAGCTTCTTCGTCCCCATGCTCATGATGTCGGTCATCACGATCGCTGTCGGCGCCCTCATCGGAGGGGTCTTCTTCTGAGCCGGCGCCCACCCCTGTTGCTGCACGACCCGAATGGAGTTGAGATGAAGTCCACTGAAGTCATCGAGAAGGCCGCCGAGTTGATGCCCGGTCTGATCTCGGACCTCGAGAAACTCGTGGCGATCCCCGCCATCGCCTTCCCCGGGTACCCGCCGGAGCCTGTTCGCGACATGGCCGCCGAGACGCTGCGGATGTTCCGCGAAGCCGGCTTCTCCGATGCCGAGCTCATGGACGTCCCGACCGGGTACCCGCCGATCTATGGCGAGATCGCGGGACCAGAGGGCAGCCCCACTGTGGTGCTGTATGCCCACTACGACGTCCAGCCCGCTCCACCGGAACAGGGATGGACGAGCGACCCGTGGACCGCCACCCGCAAGGATGACGGTCGGATCTACGGCCGCGGGGCTGCCGACGACATCAGCGGACTCATCGCCCACCTGGGCACGTTGCGGGTCTTCGACGGCACGCCTCTCTGCACTCTCAAGCTCATCCTGGAAGGGATGGAGGAGACCGAGAGCAACCTCGAGGCCTTCGTCGAGGCGCACCCGGATCTCTTCGAGTGCGACCTGTTCGTCATCTGCGACATGGGCAACCTCCGGGTCGGGGAACCCGTCCTCACCACCGCTCTGCGCGGCGACGTCGCATGCGTGGTGACCGTGCGCACCCTCGAGCACCCACTGCACTCGGGTGTCTTCGGCGGTCCCGCTCCGGACGCGATGATGGCACTGGCGCGGCTGCTGTCGACCCTGCAGGACGACGACGGCAATGTCGCCGTCGCTGGGGTGTCGACCCGGCCCTGGGAGGGCGCGGACTTCAGCGCCGAGGATCTGCGCGCCAGCGCGGATGTCCTCGACGGCGTTGAGCTGACCGGTAGTGGACCGGTGGGCGACAGGCTGTGGGGCCGGCCGTCCATCAATGCCATCGGCATCGACATGACGAGCATCGCCGGGTCGTCCAACGTCCTGATCCCCGAGGCCCGCGCGAAGATCTCGATGCGCATCGTTCCCGGCTCGGACCCTGAGCGAGAGCTCGACGCCCTGGTCGACCACCTGACATCGCACGTCCCCTGGGGGGCGCAGGTCGAGGTGGAGCGCACCAAGGCGGCTCCGGGGTTCGAGTGCGACACCAGCGGTCCCGGTTACGCGGCAGCCCGGTGGGCGCTCAGCGAAGCCTTCGGCAAGCCGGCGGGCGAAGCCGGCTGCGGCGGGTCCATCCCGTTGCTGCGGACCCTTCAGCAGGCCGCACCCAACGCCGAGTTCGTCCTGTGGGGACCGGAGGACGTGGCCGCGTCGCGGATCCACTCGTCGGACGAGAGCGTGGATCCGACCGAGATCGAGCGGATGGTGGTCGCACAGGCGCTCCTGCTGCAGCGCCTCGCCGAACCCACCGCATAGGTCGCCACGACGAGCCAGAGTGAAAGGGATCCACATGACCGCGCCGGCGGAATTCGAGCAGGATGACTCCGGAGGGATCGTGTGGATCCCTGAGGGCACCACGTTCGGGTTCGACGACCTCGTCTTCTACCGCGGCAAGGGCGAGGTGCCCTTCGAGGAGGTCGCCGGTCGGGTCGACCTGATCCTCACCGGGCCGCACGCCACAGCCGCGATGCCCCGTGAGCTGGAGCCTTACCTGGAACCCGGTCTGACCGAGCGTGCACAGCACGACTTCTCGGACATGACCACGAGCGACCTGTGCAAGCTATGGGCCCAGGTCGACGAGCACGTGGTCTACGTCGAGTTCCCCCATCACCGCATGCTCTTCGATCCCAACCGTGACTGGCCGGCGGATCCTGAGGCGGGACTGCGGGAGTTCTTCGAACGTCGTGACGCGCAGTCCCGAGGTGGGAAGGTCTCCTTCAACGGCGTCGACTCAATTCGGCCGGTCTCGTTCAGCGGAGTCCCGTTCCTCCGGCGTCCCACCGACCAGGGGGGATGGCGACAACTGATGGGCACCATCGACGACCTCGGCGATCGAGGGGCCCGGGTATACGCCAGGACTCGTGACGAGGTCATCGCGAAGGTGTTCGAGGCCAAGTGCGCCCATCTGCACGGACTGGACATGGACCGGGTGACGGTCTCCGCCTTCAACAGCGCCCAGATGCTGCACGTGCAGTGCGTGCACGACACCATGAATGCCACGTTGGGTGACGACGGAGCGGTCGACCGCGACAAACCCAGGAGCGAATGGCTGCCGCGGATCGTGTCCCTCGGCAACCGGGGCGACGCTTGGGGCGAGCCGCGGCCGCCGGCGGGAGGCGGGCCCATGCCGTCGGTGGACGTTCCGATCATCGACGGCCCGCAGTTCCGCAGCCTCCAGCGTGCGCTGTCGATCGCGTTCGAGGTCGCCCCGGACCAGGTGGACTCGGAGCTCGCCCTGAACACGCCGTACCTCGGAGCATTCGAGTGCCAGGCGATCGGCCGCCTGCTTCGTTCCCTCGAACCTCACGGCATCGTCCGCCACCGCAGTGACGAGAAGGTCCTCCGGATCCGCACGGGGGCCTACCAGGCGGAGTTCCGCCGCGAGACGCTCCTCGGCGAGCGGAATACCGCATACCTCCGTCGCCCTGGCTCGGACTGGCCGGCTACCGACGAGGTGAACCACAACGACCTGACCGCGCGCCTCACGCGCGCCTACGACATCCTGCGCCGGTGGAGCTACGACGTCCCGCCCAGCAGCACCTACGAAGCCCCCTTGTTCCGGTGACAGAGATCCGTAACTCCGAAACCTGCTGGACCTGCAACCGCCGAAACAGAGGGTGATACCCATGTCCACGACTCGGATCGAGCACGACCTCCTCGGAGCAATGGAGGTGCCGGCCGATGCCTACTACGGCATCCACACCCTGCGGGCGGTGCAGAACTTCGCCATCAGCGGCAGATCGGTCAGTGAGGTTCCCGAGCTGGTTCGGGGCATGGTGATGGTGAAGAAGGCAGCGGCGTTGACGAACAAGTCGTTGGGCGCTCTGCCCGCGAGCCTTGCCGATGCGATCATCTGGGCCTGCGACGAGGTGCTGGACCGCGGGCGCTGTCTGGACCAGTTCCCGGTCGACGTCTTCCAGGGTGGCGCCGGTACCTCGGTCAACATGAACACCAACGAAGTCATCGCCAACCTCGCTCTTGAGCACCTCGGCGAGCCGCGAGGCGCATACGACGTGCTTAACCCCAACGACCACGTCAACCGCAGCCAGTCGACCAACGACGCCTACCCGTGCGGCTTCCGCCTCGCTCTCGACGAGATGCTCGGCGGGCTGCGAATGTCGTTGACCGCTCTGCAGAACAGCTTCGCCGCAAAGGGAGAGGAGTTCGCCGACGTCCTCAAGATGGGCCGGACCCAACTCCAGGACGCGGTTCCCATGACCCTGGGGCAAGAGTTCGCCGCCTTCGCAGTCACTCTGGGTGAAGAGCACCGCCACCTGGAGAACGCGCGCGGTCTGCTGCTGGAGCTCAACCTCGGCGCCACCGCCATCGGCACGGGACTTAACACTCCACCCGGGTATGGCCCACTCGCCATCTCCGCGCTGAGCCGGGTCTCCGGGCGACCGTGCGTCGCTGCCCCCAACCTCATCGAGGCCACCAGCGACACAGGTGCCTATGTCATGGCGCACGCCGCACTCAAGCGGCTGTCCATCAAGCTCTCCAAGATCTGCAACGACCTCCGGCTCCTCTCCTCCGGTCCTCGCGCAGGGCTCAACGAAATCAACCTGCCCCAGAGGCAGGCGGGCTCGTCGATCATGCCGGCCAAGGTGAACCCGGTCATTCCCGAGGTGGTCAGTCAGGTCTGCTTCAAGGTGATGGGCAACGACGTCTGCGTCGGCCTCGCTGCCGAGGCGGGCCAGCTCCAGCTCAACGTCATGGAGCCTGTCATCGCGCAGTCGCTCTTCGAGTCGCTCACCCTACTGCGCCGTGCCATCGACACCCTCGGCGAGAAGTGCGTCGACGGCATCACCGCCAACCGCGAAGTATGCCTCGGTTATGTGACCAACTCGATCGGTGTCGTCACCTACCTCAACGACATCCTCGGCCACGAAGTGGGCGACGACATTGGCAAGGAGGCCGCGCTGACCGGTCAGGGCATTCGCGAGATTGTTCTCCAGCGAGGGCTGATGACCGAGGAGGCTCTCGATTCCATCCTTTCGGTCGAGAACCTCATGACTCCGCTGGCGGTCAGCCAACTCGACGACCCACAGGCCGCTCGATGATCCGGCTCTTGGGTCTTCGGTTCTTGATCGAGCCTCGGCGCCTGGTGCTCAGGCCGCGCCCACGGGGCGGTGACAGCGGCTCGGAGGCGTGCCTGGGAAGGCGCAGCGGGGCGTCCCGCGCAACGTCGACGACTTCTCCGCTGTCTCCGGGCTTGCGCTCATCAACCTCTTCCAGCAGTAGCCTTATCTGGTGGAAGGGGCCGCCCCCTCTGCAAGCGGTGGCCTCGGTACAAGACTTGCGGCACCCGCGCGAGGTCCAATGGCTATGCGCCGCAGGCCGTGACCAGCGGCTCTGCTGGTGGCCAGGGGCGGGGTCGAACCGCCGACCTTCCGATTTTCAGTCGGACGCTCGTACCAACTGAGCTACCTGGCCGAAGCCATCACGACCGGCGCGTCACCGGCGTTGCCGGCGACCTTCTCGCTCATGATGAGCGACCCCGACGGGACTCGAACCCGCGACCTCCGCCGTGACAGGGCGGCGCGCTAACCAACTGCGCTACGGGGCCTTGCTGGTGTGCAAGACACGCGTATCCCCAACGGGATTCGAACCCGTGCTACCGCCGTGAAAGGGCGGGGTCCTAGGCCGCTAGACGATGGGGACCTGCTCGGCAGATCCCGACGCGCCTAACGCCCTGTCCGTAGGTGACTACGGCCGGATCCGTCGAAGACGTCGCAACTATACGCAAACACCGGGCACAGACCAAACCGAGTGCCCGAGGGCTACGAATGTTTCACCGAAGCCTGGACAGGGGTCCATCATCGGTAGGTCATGCCTACATCGATGGAACAGGCGGTCGCACTCGGTGCCTACGCCGGCACCGTGCTGCTACCGGTCGCCAAGGAACACGCGGACGAGGGGACCTACCGTGTGATCTCAGGTCTCGTCACCGAGCTGTGGGCGGGCCTTCCGCTCGTCCACGACCAGTCGTACGCGGACGAGGGTCTCGCCGAGCGCCCACACGAGAACACGACCACCGCACGAGCCTGCGCGGACACCGGCGAGCAGCCGGAGTCGCCGAGCGACATCGTCCTCGACGTCCTCGACATGGTTCGCACCTTCTGGCAGCTGGCCCGCTCCGGCTCCGCCGAGGAGCTCGCCGACGTGGCCTCGTTCCGGCTCGGCGAGATCGCGGCCGGGCTCGACCACGTCTACGCGGTCCGGCACAGCGTCCCCGACGCGGAGCGGCCGGGGACCTTCGAGTCCGTCGTCCTCGACTGCCTCGAGGTCGTCGAGGCCCAGCGCTCGTCGACGGTGATCCGGGCGATGGGGGACCGGGACCTGTACGACCACGCCATGACGATCGGCGGGCACCTCGCCGAGTGTCTCGAGCAGGGCAGCCCCTGCCGCCTGTTCACGACCCGGCAGCTGGACACGCTCGGCTTCCAGGTCGCCATGCTGCTGACCGCCTCGGGCTTCGAGGTGGTCGGTGAGGACGACACCCACCATCCCGGTGCGCGGGTCGAGGTCGTCGACGACGTCGACCTCATGCAGCGGTGCGTCGCCATCCACTGGCACACCGGCAACGTCCTGCGCCAGCGGTGCTCGGATGCCGTGATCACGGGCGACTACGACGCCGAGGCGCTGCTGCGCGCAGGCGCGATCTGCCAGGAGATGGGCAAGGCGCTCGTGCGGATCCTCACCGCCGCGGGCTTCGAGGCCCGCATCAACGAGGACTTCGGCGCGCACTACGTCGTCGTGACCGGGCTGCGTCAGACCGAGGACTTCGAGTCCTTCGTCGGCGTCACCCGCGACTGACCCACTCCAGCAGCCGGTCCACGTCCCACGTGGTGATGATCCGGTCGGGGTCGATGCCGAGCCGCTCGGCACGCTCGGCGCCGTAGGCCTTCATCTCCAGCTGGCCCGGTGCGTGCGCGTCGGAGTCGATGGCGAACAGGCAGCCGATGTCGCGCGCCAGCTCGATCAGCTCGTCCGGTGGGTCACAGCGCTCGGGACGGCTGTTGATCTCCACGGCGGTGTCGTTCTCGGCGCACGCCTCGAAGACGACGCGCGCGTCGAACTCGGACTGCGGTCGGGTGCCGCGCGACCCGGTGACCAGCCGGCCGGTGCAGTGCCCGAACACGGTGACCCGCGGGTTGCTCACTGCTGCGACCATGCGTCGCGTCATGGGGGCCTCGTTCATCCGCAGCTTGCTGTGCACCGAGGCGGTGACGAGGTCGAGCCGGTCGAGCATCGCGTCGCTCTGGTCGAGGGAGCCGTCGTCGAGGATGTCGACCTCGATGCCCTTGAGCAGTGTGAAGGCGTCTCTGAGGTGGGCGTCGATCGCGTCGACGACGGCGATCTGCTGGGCCAGGCGCTCGGCGGAGAGCCCGTTGGCGACCCGCAGCCGGGGCGAGTGGTCGGTCAGGACCATCCACCGCTGGCCGAGCTCGAGAGCCGTCAGCACCATCTCGTCGATCGGCGAGCCACCGTCGGACCACGTCGAGTGCGTGTGGCAGTCGCCCTGCACCGCACCGAACAGGTCGGACCCGCCGTGGGTGAGCGGCGCATACCTCTCCTGGAGCGAGTCGAGATACGCCGGCAGCCCACCGGCCACCGCCTCCGCGATCACCCCGGCGGTCGACTTGCCGATGCCGGGCACCGTCTGCAGCGTGCCGTCACTGGCGTGGCGGGCCACCGCGTCACGCCCGAGCTCGCGGACGGTCGCCATCGCCTTGCGGAACGCCTCGACGCGATAGGTGCCGGCCCGCTCCCGCTCGAGAAGCACCGCGATGCGCCGCAGCGCATCCTCCGGCTCGACAGGCGCGCTGAGCGGCTCGAGGGTGTGCACGGGCCGCTACCAGGACGTATGCAGGGGTCGGCCCTCCGCATACCCCGCCGTCGACTGGATCCCGACCACCGCCCGCTCGGTGAACTCCTCGAGGCTCGTCGCCCCCGCATACGTGCACGAGCTGCGCAGGCCGGCGATGATCGTGTCGATCAGGTCCTCGACGCTGGGCTTGGCCGGGTCGACGTACATCCGCGCCGACGAGATGCCCTCCTCGAACAGCGACTTGCGGGCCCGGTCGTAGGCGCTGTCCGACGCGGTCCTGCTGCGGACGGCCCGGGAGGAGGCCATGCCGAAGGACTCCTTGTAGAGCCGGCCGTCGCTGTCGGAGTACAGGTCGCCAGGGCTCTCGAGGGTGCCGGCGAACCAGGAACCGATCATGACGTTCGAGGCACCGGCCGCCAACGCGAGCGCGACGTCACGCGGATGTCGAACGCCGCCGTCGGCCCACACGTGGCGCCCGCGCTCCCGAGCCGCCGTCGCGCACTCGAGCACCGCGGAGAACTGCGGCCGACCGACCGCGGTCATCATCCGGGTCGTGCACATCGCGCCCGGGCCGACGCCCACCTTGACGATGTCGGCACCGGCTTCGATCAGGTCGATGGTGCCCTCGGCGGTCACCACGTTGCCCGCGACGATGGGCACCTGGGGGTCGATTCGGCGCACCGCCTGCAGCGCTTCGAGCATCTTCTCCTGATGGCCGTGGGCGGTGTCGACGACGAGAGCGTCCGCACCCGCCTCGATGAGGCCGGCCGCCTTGGCGGCGACGTCTCCGTTGATGCCGACGGCAGCGGCGATACGCAGTCTCCCCGAGTCGTCGGTCGCGGGGGAGTACAGCCCCGAGCGGAGGGCCCCGGCGCGGGTGAGGACGCCGAGCAGCCTGCCCTCGCCGTCGACGACCGGCGCCAGATGGTGGCGGGCCAGCTCGAGCCGGTCGAAGGCCTCCTGGGGGGACAGCCCGTCGGACAGGGTCACGAGGTCGGTCGACATCACGTCGCGCGCCTGGGCGAAGCGGTCCACCCGGCTCAGGTCGGACTCGGCGACGATCCCGATCGGTCGGGTGCCGGAGTCGTCGACGACGATCGCCGCCCCATGGGCGCGCTTGGAGATCAGAGCGTTCACCGAGCCCACGGTGTCGTGCGCGTGGACGGTGACCGCAGTGTCGTGGATGAGGTGGGCCGACTTGACCTGCTCGACCGCCTGGCGCACGACGGGGATCGGGATGTCCTGCGGGATGACCGCCATCGCGCCGCGCCGGGCCACGGTCTCGGCCATCCGCCGGCCCGACACCGCGGTCATGTTCGCCACGACGAGCGGGATGGTGGTGCCGGTGGCATCGACTGTGCTCAGGTCGACATCGAGTCGGCTCGTCACGTCCGAGCGGCTCGGCACCATGAACACGTCGTCATAGGTGAGGTCGAGCGAGGGCTGCAGGCCGCCGAGGAAACGCATGGGGCCAATCTACGGCGCGCCGGCGGCGAGCCTGCCGCCCTCGCAGGCCGTGGGAACGAAAAGACCCGCCCACAGGTTGCGGTGGGGTGAGCACGGCGGCACCCAGCGCATACGGCTGGCTCCGTCGTCGACGCACCGCACCGGGTGCGCCAATCGAGTAGGGCAGGATCTAGACCGTGAGCTTCCTCGTGGAGACGCCGGCCGACGAGGCACGGCGTCGCGGACTTCGACAGATGCGGTTCGTCGCGACCGCCCTGCTCGTCGTGAGTGCTGTGATCTGGCTGGCGACGATCCAGCTCGACCAGGACGGGGTCTGGGGCTACGTGAACTTCGCCGCCAAGGCCGCGATGGTCGGGGCCCTCGCGGACTGGTTCGCGGTGACCGCACTGTTCAAGCACCCTCTCGGGGTGCCCGTGCCGCACACGGCGCTGGTCAAGAAGCGCAAGGCCGAGCTCGGTCGCTCCCTCGAGGAGTTCGTGACCGAGAACTTCATGACCGAGGAGATCGCCCGCGACCGGCTGCTCGCCGCCGACGTGCCCAAGCGGCTGGGGGTGTGGCTCTCCAAACCCGACCACCGCGAACGTGCCCTGTCCGAGTTCGTCCGGGGGGCCAAGGTCGGCCTGGCGCGGATCAAGGACGAGGACGTCGCCGCCCTCCTGGACGACTTCCTCCTGCCGCGGCTCGCGCGCGAGCCCGTCGCCCCGATCGCCGGCACCCTCCTCGAGGGCATCGTCGACGACGGCGTGCACCACGGCCTGGTCGACCTCACGCTCGAGCACCTCCAGGAGTGGCTGGGGGAGAACCCCGACGCGTTCGCCGCCGTCCTCGGCGACCGGGCCCCATGGTGGAGCCCACCGTGGGTGGACGGCAAGGTCATCGGCTGGACCTACAACCAGGTCATCGCCTGGCTCGACGACATCCGCAGCAGTCCGAGGCACCCGGCCCGGAAGGCCCTCGACGACCTGCTCCGCCAGCTCTCCTCCGACCTGCAGAACGACCCCGAGGTCATGGAGCGCGCCGAGGCCCTCAAGGTCCGCCTGCTCTCCAACCCGCAGGTGAGCCTGTCCCTCGTCAGCCTGTGGGGCTCGTTCAAGACCACGCTGCTCACGGCCATGGACGACCGGTCCTCCTACTTCTGGCGGCGCAGCGAGGAGCTCCTCGAGCACCTCTCCGAGAGGCTCCAGCACGACGACGAGGTGCGCACCCGGATCGACGGCTACCTCGGCGACCTCGTGGGCTTCTTCGTCAACACCTACGGCGGCGAGCTGGCCCAGGTCATCTCCTACACGGTCGACTCGTGGGACGCCGACGTCGCGTCCAAGCGGATCGAGCTGTTCGTCGGGCGGGACCTGCAGTTCATCCGGATCAACGGCACGATCATCGGCGCGCTCGCCGGCCTCGTCATCCACGCGATCAGCGAGTCCCTCGGCGTCTAGGGTGGCGCCTATGCAGACCCAGAGCATCGACATCGCGACCTGCACCGGATCGGTCATCGACCACGGCGCCCACGTCATGGGGTGGCAGCCGCGCGCGGAGCGGCCGGTGATCTTCGCGAGCGAGGCCGCGGTCTACGCCAAGGACACCGCGATCCGCGGTGGGGTGCCGGTGTGCTTCCCGTGGTTCGGCCCCGGCCGAGAGCCGGGCTCGCCCTACGGGCACGGGTTCGCGCGCACGACCGCGTGGCGACAGGTCGCCAACGAGGTCACCGACGATGCGCAGACCGTCACCTACCGGCTCTCGCAGGACGATGCGACCGACGACTACTGGCCGCACGCATACTGGGCGCTGCTCACGGCGCGCTTCAGCACGGACCTGACGGTCTCGCTCGCCGTGACCAGCCTCGACACGGTCGCCTTCTCCTACGAGGCGGCGCTGCACACCTACCTGTGCGTCGACGACATCCGGCGCGTGCGCATCGAAGGCCTCGACGGCGCGTCCTACGTCGACAAGACGGCGGACATGCAGGTGCGCGAGCAGAGCGGGCCGCTCACCTTCTCGCAGGAGACCGACAGTGTGTATGCGTCGGCCGGCCCCGTCCGTGTCGTCGACCCGGTCGCGGGTCGCGAGATCACGGTCTCGACCACTGGCGCATCGCACGTCGTCGTCTGGAACCCGTGGGAGGAGAAGGCCGCCGGTCTCCCCGACCTCGGCGAGGGGGAGTGGGAGCGGTTCGTCTGCGTCGAGGCAGGGAGGGTCTTCGACGGCGCGGTCGTCCTCGAGCCGGGGGAGTCGCACACACTGTCCACCACCATCGCCATCTGAGGTCGTCATGGGTCTGCGGTCCCGAGCCGTCGTCGCCGTCGCAGTGGCCGCCGGGGCGTACGCCGTGATGCACCGACTCGGCGCGACCTCGGGCTCGACGGCCGCTGAGCGCGCGGCGCCGCTGCCCGGCGACGAGCTCATCGATCGGCCCAGCCTCGTGACGAACCACGCAGCGACCCTGTCGGCGTCTCCGGAGGAGGTGTGGCCGTGGCTCACCCAGGTCGGCTGGCATCGCGGCGGCTGGTACACACCGCGCTGGGTCGACCGGCTGCTCTTCCCCGACAACCGGCCCAGCGCCGACCGTCTCGACCCCGACCTGGTGCGGGACCTGCGGCCTGGCGACCGCATACCCGATGGACCGCCCGGGACGGCGGAGTTCGTCGTCGAGGTCGCCGATGCACCGAACACCCTCGTCCTGCACTCGCGCACGCACCTGGCGCCGGGGTGGGACGAGCGGTTCGGGGCGTCCCTGGACTGGGTGTGGACGTTCAGTCTCCAGCCGGTCGCGGGCGGTCGGACGCGGATGCTCATCCGCAACCGCGGCTGGGTCTCACCGGCGTGGCTCGACTTTGGGTACCGGTTCCTGATCACTCCTGCCGACCACATCATGACGCGCGGGATGTTCCGGGGGCTCGAGGAGCGCGTGGGCCGCTAGGGGACCCTGCCGGTTCCCGTCGCCTCCGGCCCTCGCGACGGACGTCTGGCCGTGGTGAGCCGGGCGACGGGCCCCTTCCGCGGACGTCACGGGCAGGTCACGGTCGTCGATAGAGATACGTCTGTCGGTATCTCCAAGGCCACGGCTCGTTCACCGTCCGTACACGCACGGGCACTTCCATGAGTTCTGCGCGGGTCGTTCGACCTTGCGGACACATTCATGGAAGGCAACACCTGTGACCATTCGCATGACCAAGACCGCTGGAATCGGGGCTGCGATGCTGCTGACCCTGGCGTTGGCTGCATGTGGCAGCAGCGACAGCACGGACACCACCACGGAGGAGACCGGGGAGTCCTCGGAGGAGCTCACCGGATCAGTCGCGGCCGACGGCTCGAGCACCGTCGCGCCGCTGGCGGAGGCGGCGGCCGAGCTCTTCATGCAGGAGAACCCCGGCGTCAGCGTCACCGTCGGCACCTCGGGCACCGGCGGCGGCTTCGAGAAGTTCTGTCGCGGCGAGACCGACGTGAGCAACGCGTCTCGCCAGATCTCCGAGGAGGAGGTGGCCCTCTGCGAGGAGGCCGGCATCGCGTTCGAGCAGATCAACGTCGCCAACGACGGCATCGCCGTCATCGTGAACCCCGAGAACGACTGGGCCACATGCATGAGCATTCCTGAGCTCAACGCGATGTGGGGTCCGGACGCGACGACCATGTCCTGGCAGGAGATCAACCCCGAGTTCCCCGACGTTCCGTTCCAGCTCTACGGGCCGGGCAGTGACTCGGGCACCTTCGACTACTTCACCGACGCGGTGAACGACGAGGAAGGCGTGATCCGCACCGACTACAGCGACATCGGCGAGGACGACAACGCAGCCATCACCGGTGTCTCCGGTGACCCGGGAGCGATGGCGTTCGTCCCGCTCTCCTACGCCAACGAGGCCGGGGACGCCATCCGCACCATCGAGATCGAGAACGAGGCCGGCGAGTGCGTCGCCCCGTCCGAGGAGACGGTGCAGGACACCTCGTACAACCCGCTCGGTCGTCAGCTCTACGTCTACCCCTCGGATGCCTCGCTCCAGAAGCCCGAGACCGTCGCGTTCCTGAGCTTCTTCATCGAGCGCAACGACGAGATCGCCGAGGCCGCGGGCTTCATCCCGCTCACCGACGACCAGAAGGCCGAGGCGCAGGAGGCCGTCGACGCCCTCGCCGGCGGCTGACCCGACCGGCCTTGATCGACGACACCTCGATCACGCCGATCACATCGAGACGAGCACCGGGAGGAAAGCATGAGCGCGAATACGTTGGCGGAGCCACGTGTGGAGGAGCAATCGATCTCCCTCACCGCCTCGAGCAAGCGCTGGGGAGAGAAGGCGATCTATGGCTGGCTCTTCGTATGCGCCGCCCTCTCGGTGCTCGTCACGGTGGGGATCGTCTTCTCCCTCGTCGAGCCGGCGATCGAGTTCTTCCTCGAGGTGAGCCCGGCCCGGTTCTTCTCGGCGGATGACTGGGCCCCGAGACAGGACGCCTTCGGCGTCTACCGACTCATGGCCGGGACGGCCGCGGTGGTGCTGTACTCGTGCATCGTCGCGCTGCCCGCCGGGCTCGGTGCCGCCATCTACATGAACGAGTACGCCAAGCCCCGCACCCGACGCACGATCAAGCCGATCCTCGAGGTTCTCGAGGGAGTGCCGACCGTCGCATACGGCTTCTTCGCCTTCGTGTTCGTCACTCCTCTGCTGCGTGAGTACTGGCCGACCTTCCTTCCCGGCCAGCTCGGCGAACCTCCGGGGATCTTCTCTGTCGGCGCGGCCGGTCTGGTCCTGGGCATCATGATCATCCCCACGGTGGCGTCGATCAGCCAGGACGCGATGGCCGCCGTGCCCAGCGGGCTGCGCGAGGCGGCGTACGGACTGGGCAGCACCCGCAGGCAGGTCGCGACCCGGGTCATCGTCCCTGCGGCGTTCTCCGGGATCGTCGCTTCCTTCGTGCTCGGCATCTCGCGGGCCGTCGGCGAGACGATGGTGGTCCTCATGGCGGCCGGAGCCACGGCGCGGCTCGGGATCTGGCCGAACCAGGAGGCGCTGCCCATGACGGCCTTCATCGCCCGCACCTCGACCGGCGACATCCCCACCGGCACCACGATCTACTACACGGTCTTCGCCGTGGGTGCGCTGCTCTTCACGATCACCTTCACGATGAACTACTTCAGCACGCGCCTGGTGCGCAAGTACCGAGAGGCGTATGAGTGATGGCTCGCTACTCGACAGCCGTGGCCGGAGCCCAACGGGAGACCTACCGCGTCCTCGGCGAGGGCTCGAACATCCCGCGGGGCCGCGACCTGGTGTTCAAGCTCGTGCTCATCATCTGCATCGTCGTCGCAGTCGCCACCCTGGGTGCCGTGATCGTCGTGGCCGCCGTGGAGGGTTGGGACCGGCTCGACCTGAACCTCATCCGCAACGTGCCCTCCACCCTCGACCGTTCGACGTCCGGGATGGCGACCGCCATCGTCGGCACGGCGCTGCTCATGGTCGGCGTCATGGTGACGGTCATGCCGCTCGGAGTCAGCGCGGCGATCTACCTCGAGGAGTTCGCCGACTCCGGCCGCTGGTACAACCGGGTCATCGAGCTCAACATCCAGAACCTGGCTGCCGTCCCCTCGATCGTCTTCGGCATCCTCGGCCTGGCGTTCATCGTCCGAGGCCCGCTCAGCCTCGGTCCCGTGGTGTACGCGGGCTCGCTCACCCTCGCGCTCATGGTGCTCCCGACCGTCATCATGGCCTCCCGGGAGGCGATCCGCGCGGTGCCGCCCTCGATTCGCGAGGCCTCGATGGGACTCGGAGCGACCCAGTGGCAGACCATCCGCCGACAGGTGCTCCCCTCAGCGGTCCCGGGCATCATCACCGGCGCCATCCTCTCCCTGTCCCGGGCGATCGGCGAGACGGCGCCCCTGCTCCTGGTCGGCGCGACCACGTTCGTCCTGTCCAACCCGGCGGGCTTCTTCGAAGGTCGATACACCGCCATCCCAGTCCTCGTCTACCAGTGGTTCGCGCGGGCTCAGGAGGACTTCAGGATCCTGGCGGCCGCCGGGATCATCGTCCTCATGGCGGTCCTGCTCATCATGAACTCCGGAGCGATCTGGCTCCGCAACAAGTACACCCGCGACTGGTGACCACCCGTTCGGGACAGACCGTCCGCCCGCTCGAAGGAGCCAACCCGTGACCCCCCTCGACACGACGCACACCACCAGGCACCAACTCCTCGCAACCCCCGACGGGGTGATGTCCGCAGAGTCGCTCAACGTCTACTACGGGGACTTCCACGCCGTCCACGACGTCGACCTGGCCTTCGGTCGCAACGAGATCACAGCATTGATCGGACCCTCCGGGTGCGGCAAGTCGACCGTGCTGCGGTGCCTGAACCGCATGAACGACCTCATCGGTTCGGCGCGCGTGCAGGGTCAGGTCCGCTACCACGGGCAGGACATCTATGCGCCCGGGATCGACCCCATCGAGGTCCGCCGGCGCATCGGCATGGTCTTCCAGAAGCCCAACCCGTTCCCCAAGTCCATC
>JBAUUB010000218.1:0-21064 GCA_049582485.1 Dermatophilaceae bacterium | reverse complement strand
GACCTCGACCCGCGCATACCAGACCTCGAGCGGGGACATCGTGGCCAGTCGGGCGAGCGTGGCGCGGTAGCTCTCTGCGGCACTCGCCGCTGCGGCGCGTGCCTTGCGGTCCTTGACCCCCACATGTCGGCCGGCGACGACGATGCTCGCGGCGAGGCGCTTCAGATCCCACTCGAAGGGCCCCGGGTACGTCTCGTCGAAGTCGTTGAGGTCGAAGACGAGCCGTCGGTCCGGGGCGGCGAACATGCCGAAGTTGGCCACGTGTGCGTCCCCGCAGAGCTGGACGGTCAGGGACGTCGTCGGCGCGTGGGCGAGGTCGTTGGCCATGACCGCCGCGGAGCCGCGGAGGAAGGCGAACGGTGAGGCCGCCATGCGGGCGTAGCGCAGCGGAACGAGGCCCGGCTCACGGGTGCTCTCCTGCGCTCGCAGGATCGCGACGGGGTCCCGGTCCGGCCAGCCCGTGGACACCTCGCCGTGGGACTCGAGGGGGATCGCGCTCCGGTGCCGGCGCCCATCCGCGGCGAGGTCGGCACGGGAGCGGCGCTCCCGGCCGAAGAGCTCGGCGCTGTGGTGCTGGATTGCGAGGTTCTGGGCGATGGTGCTCATGGCGTGTTCTCCGTGGTCGTCGTCAGGTGTGGTGTCGCTGTTTGTACGGGTGGCGCTGGCTGACTGGATGTCGCGGTCTGTGTGGATGTCGCGTCGCGGTGGATGGCGACCGGTCGGAAGCGGTCATCGAGCAGGGTGAGCAGGCTGAGCATGGCGAGGAAGAACACCGCGCCTGCGAGGTTGAGCGAGCCCTTCCCGTCGGAGAGGAGGGCGTCGGCGAGCACGACGAGGGCCGTGTTGACGAGCAACCGAAGGCCGAACGCGAGCAGGGCGCTGTCGGTGCCCCGGCCGCCGCGTGCCGCCGCCAGGCTGAGGGCGACGTTGATGACGACGACGACGCCCATGCCGGCGAAGAGCTGCAGGTCGCTCGACCGAACGTCGGGGAGGACCTGGGCGAACACGACGCTGATGAGACCGACGAGGGCGACCTTCTCGGCCGTGACCCACGACCACACGCGGCCGGTGGCCGCCACTTCGGCCCGTTGGCGCCAGGTGCGCACCTGCGGCGGCAGCGGTGGCGCTGCGACCTGCCACGTCCAGTCGGGCCGGCCAAGGCGTGGCCGAACACCCCACCACAGCGCCGACACGACGCCCACGACGAGGGCGAGCATCGCGGCCCACAGCCAGGGATGGGCCGCGAGCGCCTCGGTGACGTCCAGCTGGGCGATGTGGATCCACCACTCCTGCGGCAGCTTGACGACGACCCAGATGACCGCCGCGACGCCGATCCAGGTGCGAAGCCCCCAACGCTGCGGGTCCCACCGGAGGCGCACCAGCTCATAGGCGATGAAGAAGTACTCGAACGTGTTCGGGAAGAGCAACAGCAGGGGTCGCCACGCGGTCAGCTCGAAGGCGACGACGCCCACCAACCGGTAGAAGTAGAGGAAGGACGCCACCTGGCGGGCCGGTCGGCTGGTCCAGTTTCTGAGCGTCGAGAGGTATGCGATGGCCAGGTAGTAGACGTCCATCGCCTTGTCGTAGCCCTGGTATCCCGGTGGGTCCATGCCGAGGCTCTGGAACACCGTCTGGTCGACGGCGTCGAGCACGAGCGACGCGATGATGCCGGGAAGGGGGAACCGCGGGATGAGGAGCGGCACCCCGAACCGGGCACCGACGACGAGAAGGAGGACGAGGGTCTCGGCGGTCATGGTCGCCGGCGCTGCGAACTCATCGGGAATGCTCCGATCGGCTGGGCTGGAATCGTCACCATGGTGTGGACGTGAGCACCGATCGAGTCGGACCGTCGGCAAGGGTCACCCGGTCGGGGTGACATGACGAGGTGACGACAAGAGGCCTGCAGCTCTCGTACAGTCCGCTCATGGCAGCCGTGCGCACCCCGGGCGCATCGGCGTCCGCAGAGCCGGCGCCGTGGGTCGTCCGTCGACCGGAGCTGGAGCGCATGGTCGAGCAGACCCCCGCCGGAGGAGCGTGCGTCATCACCGCACCGGCGAGCTACGGGCGGCACACCCTCGTCGAGACCGTCGCCGGGCCGGGGGCGCCGGTCGCACGGTTGGGTCAAGAGCCCGGCCTCGGACCTCTTGTCGACGCACGCGTCGGCGCCGGTGGCGGCTGGGTCGTGGTCGAGGTGCCGGACCAGGTCGATGCACCGGGGGTCCGCGAGGAGCTCGCGTGGGCGTTGCGCAGGTGCCCGCCGCAGTGCCGACTCGTCGTCGTCTCCGGCACGACACTCGGATCCGCGGTGGCCGAGGCCCGTCTGGCCGGGCGGCTCATCGAGGTGGACCAGCACGACCTGGCACTCGACGCGGAGCAGTCGAGGGACCTGCTCCTCGCGCTCTGCCCGGGGCTGGACCCCGAGGAGGTCACCGCCGTGGTGGCCCTCTGCGGCGGCTGGGTCGGTGCCCTGCGACTGACCGCCCAGCGGGCCGCTCGCTACCCCGGCGAGGATGTCGCGGCGTGGTTGCGGACCAGGGGCGCCGAGCTGCTCCTCGGCGGCTGGCTCGACGAGCTGGAGGAGCGGGCCCGGCACATGCTCGTCGCCACCGCGTTCCTCGACGTCCTGCATCCCGACCTCGTGGACGCCGTCCTGCCCGCGACGGGGGCAGGCACTGTGCTGCTGACCATGGCCCGAGAGCCGGGACCGGTGCGGCCGGCGCGGGTGCCCACACACCAGGGAAAGATCGGATACGAGCGCCACCCGCTGCTCACCGAGCTGCTGCGTCACCTGGCCCTGGCCCAGCCACCCGAGCCGCAGCTGCACCTCCGTGCCGCGACCTGGCTGCGCTCCCACGGCGACATCACCGGGGAGCTGGAGAACCTCTTCGCCGCGGGCCGCACCGCAGAGGCGGCCCACCGCCTCTTCGCCTTCGAGGACGAGCTCCTGGCCGGCGGCAACGCAAGGTCAGCCCTGCGGTGGTACGACGCCGTGGGGAAACGGGAGCAGCCGGGTGACCTCGTCCTGATGCTCCGGCAGGCCTGGGGCAGCGCACTCTCCGGCGACACGGTACGTGCCGGTGCGATGGTGGGCGGCCTCGTCAAGGCGATGGGGGCGGCGCCCGAGGCCGAGCTCGCGCCCAACGCGGCCTTCAGGAGCCTGGAAGGAGAGGTCCACG
Source organism: Dermatophilaceae bacterium (assembly GCA_049582485.1). Classification (GTDB taxonomy): domain Bacteria; phylum Actinomycetota; class Actinomycetes; order Actinomycetales; family Dermatophilaceae; genus F2B08. The sequence goes on along the minus strand of JBAUUB010000218.1, from coordinate 17,888 downwards.
TCCTCACCGCCTGGCTCGCCCACCAGGCCGGCGACCTGCACACGGTGGTCGCCTCGGCGCGGCGGGCCATCGCCCTCTTCGGCACGGACCTGTCCCTCAACAGCCATCAGATCGCGCCGCTCTACCTGGCCCGGGCGCTCACCGTCCTCGGCCGGCTCGAGGAGGCCGAAGAACCGCTCGTGCCGCTCCGCAGCCACGCGTTCGCCCTCGCGGCGATCAGCGAGGGCACCCGGGCCGAGGTCGAGGCGGAGCTCGCGTGGGCGAGCGGGCGGATCCACGAGTGCCGGTCGTGGGCCGCCCGCCGCACCCAGTGGGCCGGGCCGGCCCGAGAGGCTCTGCCAGGGCATCGGCCGCCGGTCGCGAGGTGGCTCGCCCTCGCCGAGTCCGGCGAGCCGCAGACGGCCGTCCGTGCCCTCGAGGAGCTCGCGAGCCGGACCACTGCCGCCCCCGTCCGATCCGTGACCGATGAGGTGGTGGTCCGCCTGGCGCTCGCCGAGGTGCTCACGGTCACGGGACGCTACGGCCGCGCACTTGCGGTGCTGCAGGAGGCGCGTGCCGTTGTCGATGAGCGAGCCCCGGGTGGAGGACTGCTTCAGCCGGTCGGCGTCGCCGAGGTCCGCACGCGGTTGCTCGCCGGCGATCCGCTGCGAGCCGAGCGGGTGCTGCGCGGGCTGGAGCGCACCGACCAGACCTTCGCCCTTCGGGCGCGACTCGGTGTGCTGCGTCGGACCCCGGTCGCGCGGCAGATGGTGCGCGAGGTGGAACCGACGTCACCGCGCCTCCAGGTCGAGCTCGCGATCCTCGCCGCATGGGCGGATCTGGAGGTCTCGCGCCAGCGCGCCGAGCGTCACCTGCTCAGGGCAGCGGACATCGCCGCCACCCACGGCATACGGACGGCTCTGGTCGGTGCGCCCCCCGCGCTGCTCGACCTTGCGCGCCGCGCCGCGACCCACCACGTGCACGATTCCCTGCTCGGGCTGGCCGACCGCGCGGACCTCGCGCGGGCTGACGACCCGAGCCGGCCCGCGGCCCCGGTCAGTGCTGTGGGGCCCGCGCTCAGCCGTGGTGAGCTCCAGCTCGTGGGCTACCTGCCGACGAGGATGACGAACGCCGACATCGCCGCCGACCTGGGCATCTCGGTCAATACGGTGAAGACGAGGCTGCGGCGGCTGTTCGCGAAGCTGGAGGTCCACGACCGCAAGCACGCCGTACAGCGGGCCGAGGCGCTCGGACTGCTCCACTCCGGGTGACCGCAAGCCGGGTCAGACGATCGCCCCGGCGCCCTTGACGAGCAGCAGCACGCCGAGTGCCGTGCAGATCACCCCCATGATGAGCCGGTTGTGCGCGACGAGCCAGGCCCGCATCCGGTCGAGCCGGTCGGAGGCAGCCTGGCCGCCGAGGAGGGCGTAGCCCACGGCGAGCGTGTAGGGCAGGGTGGCGAGCACGACGAAGGCCAGCCCAACGAGAAGTGGTGACGCCGCCTGACCGATCGTTTGACCGGAGGCGAGGAGGAGGACCGCATTCTTGGGATTGACGGCGACCGCACCGAAGGCGAGGAACGCGACCGCGGCAGGGCCCATGTTCGAGACCGCCGCGAAGACGGCCGGTTCCGACGTGTCCGCTCTCCTCCGCCAGTTCTGGACGCCCAGCGCGAGGAGCACCAGACCGAGCACGGCGAGGACTGCGCCAACGATCGGCGACGTCGTCGTGGTCTCCGAACCCGCAGCCCGGCCACCGAGAGCACCGAGGCCGAGGAAGATGGCCGTCATTGCGAGAAGGGTGACGATGAAGGCGACCGCGTTGACCACCCGGCGCCGGGAGAAGAGCACGAGGATGAGCTCGATGAGGGGTGCGGGGCTGACGGCGAGGCCGATCGCCGCCGGCACGAGGGTGACGAACACGGAGTCCACAGGTGGTGCTCTTCTCAGGAGGTTCGGATGACGGGTGGGGCGCTCCACGCTCTGGAGCAAATCACCTCGCGCGGCAGATAGGTGCGGAACACCAGCCCGAACGGGGCGCGCGGGCAGGGCAGCCAGTTGGCCACCAGTTCAGGGGCCGGTCGTCGGTGTCGCAGCAGGATCGTGAGGCTGCCATCCGCGTCCCTGGTCATCGAGTCGAGCTGGCGGCTGCCGAGGACATAGCGGTCGAGCTCGTTGGCATAGAGGTGCTGCTCGGCGTCGTAGACCGTGATGGACCAGAAGGCGTCGACCGGCGGAAGGGTTCCGGGGGCGAAACGGATCGTGTAGTCGTGGTGACCGTCGAACGGGCGGCCTTCGCTGTCGCCCCGGTAGCCGACTCCGAGGAACTCCTCGGCGGCGTTGCCGAGGATCCCCAGGAGCGCGCCGGCGGCGCGCGTCGTGTGGTCGCCGGCGAAGAACTCGCGGCTGCCGAAGAGCTCGGCCGAGGACTGCACGGCGCGGGAGCGTCGGACGACGTCTCCGAAGCCCTCGGTCAGCCCTGCTCTGGCGCTCTGCCGTCGCGAGGGACTTCGCAGCAGAACGTCGAGCCGGCCCGAACCACAGCCGATCTCGGCAAGGCGGTCCCTGATCTCGGTGTCCTCCGGCAGCCTCGGCATCAGGTGCAGCATCCAGTCGAGAACCTCGAGGAAGCGCTCGTCGAGACCGTCGCGCACGTCGACCGGTGCAGGCGCGTCCAGAGGTTCCCCGGGTGGCCCGAGCGGCTCCAGGACGATCCGGTCCTGCAGCTCGGTCACGGCCGGGAGGTCGCGATCGTCGAAGAGCTGCGTGCGCACGAGGACCAGGGCGAGCTCGGTCGGACACAGGAACGTCGCATCCGCCTCGACGTCGGGGCCGGGGGTCGAGGGCCCGCGCACGATGACGGCTGCGCCTCCCCTCGGCCCGGGCGTGCGAGGTGAGACCGTCCGGGGAGAGAGATAGCCGACGATGTAGGAGTAGAGGTCGACGATCTGGGCGGACATGTACCGCGCGGGTTCGTGGTCGGGCACGGTGAGCAGCACGGGACCGCCACGCAGATCGAGCCACGCATACGAGTACGGCGTATCCACGTTGAGGTTGACGACGGCCCGGTCGCGCGGGTCGGCGAGCCCTCGACTGTGGTGCAGCGTGTTCATCGGAGCCTTGAACTCAGGAGAGCCTGGGTCGAGGGCGAAGCTGACGAGGATGCGGTGCAGGTCGACCGTGGCCAGGCCGTAGGGAACCGCCGCCCGGGCGATGTCACGGACGTCGGTCACGGGACCCTCTCGTCGGCGCTCTCGTCGAGAAGGGTGCTGTCATCGTCGAGAAGAGGAGGCACCAGGAAGCCGGCGTCCTCGGCGGTGCGCAGCTCTGCGACGAGCTCGTGCCGACGGACGTAGGCCGAGACCAGGGAGAGGATCACCGCGACCACCGGAACTGCGAGCAGGGCACCTGCGACGCCGAAGAGGGCGGTTCCCAGCAACACCCCGATGAAGGCGACGGCAGGGTGCACGTCCGTCGCCTTCGCGCTGATCCGCGGCTCGAGGGTGAGGTTCTCGATCTGCTGGTAGAGGATCCCCCAGCCGAGGGCGACCAGGCCGATGACCGGCCGGTCCGACTGCAGGCCCACGACGACGGGGAGGGTGATCGCGAGGTAGGTTCCGATCGTCGGCACGAACTGGGCGACCACCCCCGTCCACAGGGCGAGGGCGAGCCACGACGGCATACCGATGAGCAGGAACACGACGGCTGTCGTGGTAGCCGAGAGGGCGGCCAGCGTGACTCGCGCCGCGACGTAGCCACCCGTCTTCTCGACGGTCGTCTGCCACACCGTCACGAAGACCTCCTGCCCCTGAGCGGGGAAGAGGCCCGCGATCCAGCGCCGGAGCCGCGGGGCGTCCGCGGACAGGTAGAACGTGATCAACGCGAGCGAGAACAGCGAGAAGACCGCGCCGAGGAGGGACCCGAGAACGGAGAGGACGCCGCCGAGCAGACCCCCGGCGTACCTGCCCCAGTCCGGGGAGGACAGATCCACGGAGGAGAGCACCGACTCGAGGGTGTAGTCGGTGCCGAGCCGGGCGTTCACGGCGTCCAGCACGCGCGCTGCCGCATCGGGGATGACACCGAGGAGCGAGACGACCTGGTCGACGAGAAGACTGCCGAAGGCAAGCACGAAGACCACCGCGGAGAGCCCGACGACGAGCATGACGATGCCGGCCGCGGCGCCGCGGCGCATCCGTCGGGACAGACGCGCGACCGCGGGCTCCATGGCGATCGACGCGAACCAGGCCATGAACACCGTGAAGAGGACCGAGCCGCCGTCCCGGAGGATGAAGCCGAGGAATGTCGCCACCGCGATGACGGAGATCACGACCGCAGCCACGACGGCGACCGCGCGGGCGGACGGCATTGGACCGGACTCACGACGCTCAGGCGCTACGGCCGGGGATGAGCCGTTCACGACACCCTCCTCGGCGCGGCAGGGATCCAGGTGCCTTCGGCGACGTCGCCCCCCGGGTAGTACAGCCGGAGGCCGAGCCGGAATGGACCCTCCGGCGCTGGAAGCCAGTTCGCCTCGGGCACGCCGTCGGGGAGTCTGGACGCCAGCGTGATGGTCGTCGCGCCGTCCGGGTCACGGACGAAGCCCGGCCGGCTCACCCGGGTCGAGTAGCGGTCGATCGCGTTGGTGACGAGAAGGCTGTCCGGTCCGTACATCGTGACCGACCAGAACCCTTCGGGGCGCACCGGAGGTTGCCGGTCAGCGGAGAAGCTCAACCGGTAGACAGAGCCGCCCGCCCCGTCGAGCGGCTGTCCCTCGGAGTCGAGGTCGCCGAAGAAGTATGCGGCCTCACCCAGGTCGTTCGACCCCACCTGGAACAGGGCCAGGGCGGCGGTCTCCAAGACATGGGGGTTCGGACGCCCGATCCACGGTCGAGGGAGCATCCATCCGTTGTCCCGCGGCCATGCGGTGAGGCACTCGTCGACCATCGCCTGCGCGGCCGCGACGCCCTCCTCGACGGCCGCGGCCAGAGCCGGGTCGGACCGGGCGTCGAGAAGCTCGTCGGTGTCGGCGAGGTGCAGCGCCCAGTGGGCGGGGTCGGGCAGCGGGTTGCGACGCAGGTGGTCGCGCCCGATCTCGAAGAACCGCCAGGGGTCGGCAAGTGTCGCGCCGTCCGGGTGCACCAGGTCACTCGTCTCGACCTCGACCAGCGGTCCGTGCAGGGGGCGGATGTCGAAACCGTCCCGCCAGGCCCGGACCCGCTCGATGTCGCCGGGCTCGTAGTCGACCAGCGCCCGGTGGAGCAGGCACACGGATGCGGTGGGCGACTCGATCACTCTCATTCCATCCGGGGCCACGCCCTCCCACCCGGGCGGCACGAGCAGCGCCTCGAACGCACCGGCACCGGTCCACCTCGGCCCGAGGTGCGCGACATTGCAGAAGTGGCCGTCCATGACGCCCACGGAGAAGTACCGACCGGAGTCGTCGGCGGGTACTGCGAGGACCATCGGACCCTGGCGGTCGAGCTCGAGATGCGACGCGCCGTACAGGGAGTCGTTCATCGGCAGCACCGTGCGGGTCGCGGGGGTGGTGAGGTCGGGCAGCATCATCCACGACCCCAGGGCGGGGCGGTCGAGCGAGCCGACGGCGCCCGCGCTCTCGCCGCTCGCCAGGGCCGCGCCGGCTGCGGCTGCGGCACGCCAGCCGAGGATGAAACCGCTGCGCTGCCTGATGAAGGCGAAGGCGGGAGTCATCGCCAGCCACGTGAGCATGGCCGCCGTGCGCAGCCGTTCGGCCTGTCCTTGCCGGAGACGAGCAGAGGGAGCCGCGGGGTCGTAGGAGCCGAACGGTCGCATACGGCCACAGTGGAGGCCGAGAGGCGCCGCCGCCGCAGCGACCTGCGCGTTCACCCCGAACGGGTGACATCGCCCCGCCGCACCCTTCACCCGTCGTGGCGCGCCACATCCTCGAAACGTGACACCCGTGACCCCACCAGCGAGACGGTCGGACCCCACCGACCGGACACGGCGGTTCCGATGACCATGCCCGCACACCCGGTGGAGGTGCAGGAGACGATCGGAGTCGCCGCAACGCCTGCCGGTTGGCTCTTGCCGCGACACGGCCTCGTCGACCGGGTGCTGTCCACGCCCGCCGGCGGACTGTGTCTCCTTACGCCGGCTCCGGGCTACGGCGCGACGACTCTCCTGGCCCAGGTCGAGCAGGTCTGGACGGGTGCCTCGGTGCGGATCGCGGTCCGTCCGGGCGACGACGACCGCCCTGGCCGGTTCTGGCACAGGATGCTGACCGGCCTGTCCACCTGTGCTCCGGCACCGCTCGAGACCGCGCGCCGCCTTGCCGTCGCACCCCGCGTCGACAGCATCGGCCCAGCTCTCGCGCAGGAGGACACCGACCCCGTCCCGGAGGTGATCGCGACTCTTGCGAGCGCCGGTCCGACCCTCGTTCTCATCGACGACCTCGACGCGCACCGGGACTCGCGCCTCGTCGGCGAGATCCTGGAGCTCGCTCAAAGCCAGCCACCGACGTCGCGGCTCGTGGTCCGCAGCCGGCGCGGATGGCCCGGGCGGCCGGCCCACCTCATGAGCAGCTCCCGCCTCGCCGTGCTCACGACGGAAGACCTGGCGCTGAGCCCGCTCGAGGCCGGCCGGGTCGTGGACCACTGGTCGCCGCACCTCGCGCAGGACGAGCGGGACTCCCTCATCACGACGTGCGACGGATGGGTCACCGCCCTCGTGACGGCCCTGCGGGTGCACGCGGCGGGCACCGGGCCGGCGCCGACCGAGTGGCTCTTGGCCGGGGGCCTCGACCTCGTCCTCGAGGACGAGCTGGAGGGTCTCGCACACCGCGAGCGCGACCTCCTCACCGGCGCCTGTGTCCTCGAGGAGCTCACTCCCCAGATCTGCGACGTAGTCCTGGGCAGCGCCGACTCGCATCAGGTTCTGCGCGGACTCACGGCCGCGGGCACCTGGGTGAGTCATGATGCGGAGCGCGGCGTCTGGCGGGTGCATCCCATCCTGTCCGCCTTCCTGGAGCGGCGCCTCGCCGACCGTTCGAAGGTCTCGACGGCGCACCGTCGGGCAGCGGAGTGGTTCCTGGCACACGGCGATGTCGAGGCGGCCGTGCGCCACCTCCTCGATGCGGACGAGGCCGCCGCCGCAGTCGCCGCGCTCGCGGACAACCTCGACGTGCTGCTCGAGAGTGGCCGCGCCGAGGTCGTGCGGTCGTGCTACGCCGCGCTCGCCGGAGCGCCCGCACCCCGATCGACGCGCCATCTGCTGGGCGCAGCCTGGGCACACGTCTTCGCCGGCCGGATCCCGGAGGCGGAGCATCACGTGCATCTCCTGCTCGACCGGGTCGACGAACTCGACGGTCCCGGCCAGGGAGCGCACCTGTCGGTCGGACCCGGCGACTCGAGAGTGGACAGCGACATCGCTCCCGGTCGGCTCGCCGTGGAGGTCGGTCTGCTGCAGGCGCACCTCCACGGATGGCGGGGCCACCCGACCGGGGCCCTGGCCGGAGCGAGACAGGTGAGCGCTGCATTGGACGAGGACTGGACCCGGATGTCGGCGCAGTCGGCGGCATTCCTCACCGCCCGGGCGCTGGTGTGGACCGGACGCCCCTCTGAGGCGATCGAGCTGCTCTCGGCGCACTCCCGTCGCCCGGGCACCAGGATCTTCTACACGGACGTGAGCGGACCGTCCCTGCGGGCGCTGACCGCGGCCGCCGACGGGCGCAGCCATCGAGCGTATGCGCTGGCCCGGCACGCCATGACCGCCCTGGACCGCGTCGGGCCGCTTGGACGTCTCGACGACTGCGACGCCCGCCTCGCCCGTGCCATGGCGTGTGTCGACCTGGACCGGCCCGAGGACGCCGCGGTGGAAGCAGAGACGGTGGTGTCTCAGGCAACCGCCGTCGGACACGTGACCTACCGCGTGCTCGGCCTCGTGGCCCTGGCCACCGCCCGAGGTGCCCAGGGGATTCGGGAGGAGGCCGCCCGCCATCTGGAGGAGGCGAGGCTGACGGTCAGGGAGGAGGCGCCGGGCTCGTGCCTGATGGGGGCTGTCGACCTGGCGGACCTGCGGATGAGCACCGAAACCGGCGACTCGGAGCGGGCCCGTGCGCTTCTCGGCCGAGTCCCCGGGGGGGTCGAGCGCGGGCTGCATGCTCTCCGGCTCGAGGGTCGCGGCGCATCGGTCGACGTCCTCCGTCGACGGGTCGGGCCGACGGAGGCACCGCGTCACGCGGTCACGGCGCGTCTGCTCCTCGCCACGGCATCGGCGTCTGGGCGGCCGCTCGAAGCGCAGGCCCAGCTCATCGCCGCCGCGGACCTGGCCTACGAGATGGGCCTGTACCGGGCCCTCGTGGGGTGGCCGGCGCACGTGATCGTCCTTGCCGAGCGGACGGCCCGAGAGCGCCCGTCGGACGCCCTGGCTCGACTGCTCGACGCCGCCCGGCCGAAGAAGGCGCCACCACCCTTCGTCGCCGGCCGACTCACGCTCGGTGACCGTGAGCTGCTGACCGTGCTGGCCGGTGCACCGAGCGTCGCCGGCGTCGCCGCGGATCTCGGGGTGTCGGTCAACACCGTCAAGACGCGCCTGCGGCGGTTGTACGCGAAACTCGAGGTCCACGGCCGTGATGAGGCGGTTCGCCGGGCGCGCCAGATCGGGATCCTCAGGTGAGAGCCTCGTCGCTGTAGGCGCGGGCCATGCCGCGGACCTCGGACTCCTCGACCTCCAGAGCCTGGGCGATCCAGGCCACCGCCACGCCGGACGCCACCGCCCCGACCACCGCCTCGTCCCGGATGCGGGCGAAACGCTCCCCGTGCATACCCATGACGCACGCGAGATGATGCGCGGCGCGGGCACGGTCGACGGCGGCCTGACCGGCCGGCAGCAGTGCACGGCGCGGCTCGCGAAGGGTCGCCTCGCCCGATCCGGTCACTTCACCGCGAAGCAGGCGCCGGGGAGAGCCACTGCCTCTCCCCGGCGCCGGGCTCGCCTGCTCGTCAGGCGAGCTTGAGGGCCTCGCGGACGACACCCGCAGCCTCCTCGGGGAAGGCTCCCACCTGCACACCGTCCAGCCCCGCGGCCAGGACCTCGGACTCGATGGTCGCGGCGACCTCGTCGTCGGCGAGGACGAAGACCGCGGCCTCGCCCTTCTCCAGCTGCCTGCCGGCGAGCTTCATGACCTTGTCCGGGACACCCTTGTCCCGCAGCGCACCGTAGGCCCCGCCGAGCGCACCGCCCGCCGCCGCCATGCCGACCAGCGGGCCGGCGAAGATGCTGACCGCACCGCCGAGCAGGCCGCCGCGAACCAGGCCCTTGCCGACCGTGAGGTCGCTGGACTGCTGGATGCGGATGCGGCCGCCGTCGGTCTTGTAGACCATGGCGGCGTCCTCGGCGACGTCACGCAGACGCTCCAGGGCCTCCTCGCCCTGGTCTTTGGACTGGACGCTGAACGCAACGATCGTTGCCATCTGTACCTCCTTGGTGCGGCCCCTGTGGCCGCTCACGCAGACCGTAGGAACACTGTGGGCACCAGTGGTCGAGGCGGTCACCCGGGTGGTCACCCCGACCCACCCCGGGGTGACCGCGATTCGCATCGCCGCCGGCTGTCAGGTCCGGAACCGGGCGATCTGCCGCGCGAGCTCGGCGTCCCCCACCTCCTCGTCGACGACGAGGGTCAGGTGCTCGTCGGAGATCTGGACGTTGTCGACGTCGAGCCGATCGGACGTGCGCACGATGGTCGGCACCGGCGGATCTGCCCGCAGCGCCGCCCGCACGATGTCGGCCACCGCCGCGCCGGCCGACGAGTCCACGATGATCAGCCGGACGCTGGGATCGCGCCGGCCGCCTCGACCCAGCAGGCTGGAGACGTCGGAGGCGACGACCGTGGCGTCCGGCCGGACCTCGGCGACGATGCTCTCCAGTGCGGGCAGTCGCTCCGGTGAGCCGATCACGAGGATCCGGTCCTCGGCCGGGGTGCGCCGCGACGCGGAGGTGCGGCGGAGGATCCGCTCGCCCGCGGCATACAGCGCCGGGGTGAGCGCGAACAGCGCCACGCTGGCGGCGATGAAGGTCTGCGACCCGGTCTCGCCGGCTGCGAACGGGGACAGACCGACCTCGCGGCCGGAGCGCTCGAGCACGAACGCGAACTCGCCGAGCTGGGCGAGCAGGAGCGCCGAGGCGCCGACCACGGGCCACGGCTGCTTGAAGACGCGTGCCGCCACACCGCTGGTCACGACCTTGAGGATGAGGACGACGATGACGAGGGTGGCGACCTCCACGAGGTTCTCGGCCAGGAAGCGAGGATCGAGAAGCATCCCGATCGACGCGAAGAACACCGTCGCGAACACGACCTGGAACGGTTCGACATAGCGGGTGGCCCGTGAGCGGTGGGGTCCGCTGCTGACGACGAGGCCGGCGATGAAGGCACCCAGCGAGGCGCTCAGCCCGAACAGCGTGACGAGGTATCCGATGCCGACGGCGATCGCGAGGATCGCGAGGAGGAACTCCTCGTCGTTGGTCCGGGCCGAGACCGCCGCGAGCACTCGAGGCACGACCCGTCGGGAGCCCAGGATGACGAGCGCGATGATCACGAGGGACTTCGCCAGGACGACGAGGACCTCCCACGCGCTTCCCCCGCCCTGGCCGAGCAGTGGCACCACGAGCACCATCAGCACGACCGCGATGTCCTGGAAGATCAGGAACGCCACCGAGACCTGACCGGTGGGTGACCCCGTCGTGCCCTTGGTCGAGAGCAACTTCAGGACCACGGCGGTCGAGCTCAGGGCGATGAGGAAGCCGGTGTAGATGCCGCTGCGCAGGTCCACCCCGGCGAACAGCGCGGCACCGCCGGCAACCGCGACGACGGTCAGGCCGACCTGGAGTGCTCCGCCGCCGAACATCAGCGGACCCATCCGCTTGAGCTGGTCGCCGCTCAGCTCGAGGCCGATGGAGAACAGCAGCAGGATCACGCCGACCTCGGCGAGCTGGTCGACCAGCTCGGTGCTCTCGACGATGCCGAGGGCGTAGGGCCCGAGCACCACTCCGGTGGCGAGATAGCCGACGATCGGGATGAGACCGATTCGCTGGCACAGATAGCCGACCACCGCGGCACCGACCAGCACGACCGCGAGCTGGGTCACCAGAGGCGGTGCGACGTCGGCGGCGATGAGTTGGAATGACACGGCGTCGACCTCCATCGGGCAGCACCGGCCGCGAGATGGGCACGGCAGACCGAGGGTTCCATGCCGGCCCGCCGGTCCGCCATCTCCGGACACCCCTGGGGTGACCGCTCACGTCACCCTGGTGGCACGCTCGTGCACCTCATCGGGTAACACGGGTGGCGTTGAAAGTCGTTACCGGTCTCCACGACAGCGACCGAGCCGCTCTGCCATACTCTCGATGTGACGCAGCACACGCCCGTTTCGTCGCACCATCTGATCGTCGATCGAGTCGCGATGCTTCGACGAGCGGGCCTCTTCGCCACGACTCCGGGGCGGGTTCTCGCCGGTCTGGCCGCCCGGCTCGAGGAGGTCTCCTTCAGTGCCGGCGAGCAGCTCATCACCGCCGGTGCCACGGAGGAGTGGCTGCTCGTCCTCACCGAGGGCGAGGTCGACATCATCCGCCCCGACGGTCGGATCCGGGTCGGACCGGTGGACACCATCGGCGAGCTCTCGGTGCTCGATCCCGCGCCACGCATCGCCGACGTCATCGCGGTCACCGACGGATGGGCTCTGCGGTTGGGGAAGGAGGACTTCGACGAGGCCCTCAGACTGCGGCCCGAGATCGCCGCCGGGATCATCACCGCTCTGGCTCGCCGGCTGCGGGAGATGCGGGACAGGAGGTGACCGATGCGGTCCCGACTGGCGCTCCTCGGCGGGCAGACCGTCGCGCTGGGCCTGCTCGAGGCCTTCCTCGTCGTCCCGGCCAGCGCTCTCTTCCTCAGCACCTATGGCGCAGCATTGCTGCCATGGGCCTACATCGTCGTCGCCGTCGCCGGGATCCTCACCTCGGCGCTCGTCAGCCGGTTGAGTCGCACGCTGTCGTTGGGGCGTCTGGGCGGGACCCTGGTCACCGCATACATCGTCATCGTCCTCGTCTGCTGGCTGGCCCTGCAGGTCTGGGACGCGACGGAGGCGACCTTCGTCCTCGTCGTCCTCTTCCCGCTGTCGATCCCCATCGGGTTCGTCATCGTGGGGTCGCAGGCGGTCCGGCTCTACGACATCCGTGAGCTCAAGGCGCAGTTCCCGAAGGCGGTCGCCGGCTTCCCCGCAGGCTTCGCCCTCGGCGGCCTGGGCGCCGGCGTGCTCGCCGGTGTGTTCGGCGATGTCGCCCACCTGCTCCTCGTCGGCGTCCTGTGCGCCCTGGGGATGCTCGGCCTGATCATCTACACGGCCCGGCAGTTCCCCGCCGAGCTCCTGACCCGCCCCGAGCCGGCGCCGGTCGCCACCGAGCCGGAGGACTCCAGCCCCGACCCGTCCCGGTGGGCCGTCCTGCGCGATCGTCTCGTCGTCGGTGTGCTCCTCTACCAGCTGCTCTCGGGCTCGGTCACCCAGCTGCTCGACTACATGGTCTGGGAGCGGGCCGCCGCCGCCTTCCCCGAGCCGGCGTCGCTGGCGCGGTTCCAGGGCTTCTACGGCGCCGCCCTGAACATCACGAGCATCCTGTTCGTCTTCCTCGTCGCCTCGTGGCTGCTGCGGCGGTACGGCGTGCGCATCGGCCTCGCCGCGAACCCCGCTCTCGTCGTCGTCGCCAGCCTCGCGCTCATCCTGATCGGGTATGGCCCGGGCATCGCGGGCTTCGCCTTCCTCGGCGCCGCATGCATCGCCCAGATCGCCGACATCACCACCACGGACGGGCTGACCCGGACATCGATCGCGGCGTCCTACCAGGCGCTGCCGCCCGAGCGTCGACTGCGCACCCAGGCCGTCGCCGAAGGGGCGGGGACCCCGATCGCGATCGGTCTCGCCGGCGTGCTCCTGCTGATCATCCAGGCGCTCGGCCTGAGCGTGCTGGCCGTCGCGTGGCTCGTCCTCGTCATGTCGGTCGGCTGGCTGGTCCTGGCACTGGCGACGTATGGCTCCTATGCGGTGCGCCTGGCCGACGTGCTGCGTCATCGGGCGTGGGACCCGCGGTCCCTGCGCGTGGACGGACCCGCCACCGAGGCGGCCGTGCGCCGGCTGCTGGAGAGTGACGACCCGCAGGAGCGGGTGACCGGCCTCGAGGCGCTCGCCGACTCCGGCTCGACCGCTCTCGACGACGAGCTGGCCCGCGCCCTGCATGACGACGACGCACGCGTGCGCCTGCTGGCCGTCGACCTGGTCGGCCCGGATGACCTGAGCCGTCGTCCGGCGGTCCGAGATGCCGTCGTCGACCTGCTCGACGAGAGTGTGGCCGGCCAGACCCAGGCCGGCGTGCGGGCCGCCGCCGCGCTCGTCGGTCGCTCCGATGACGCCGGTGCCCGCAGCCTCGCGCTGTGGGCCGACGCGGCGGCGAGTGCCGACCCGACCCTTGTCGAGGCTGCCGTCTCCGGCGCTGCCCGAGCCCCCCATCCGTCCCACCTGCCGATGCTGCTCGAGCTCGCGGGCCAGCCCGATCCACCGCTCGCCATCGTCGAGGCCCTGGCGGCGCACGTCGGCCTGCTCGACTCGACCCTCCCTGCGCTGTGGCATCTGCCCACCGACGAGTCGAGCACCGATGGTCGACGGCGGGCCGTCGTCATCCGCGCGGTCGCCAGCGGTGGCCGCAGCAAGCCGCGGACCTGGCTGCTCGCACGGCTCGACGAGCCCGACCTGACCCGCTCCGACCTCCGCCTGATCGTCGACGGGCTGAGACCCGCGTCGTGGAGCCGTCGGCCGAACACCGTCCCCACCGCCGCGGTGACCGGGCGCATCGAGCGCGAGGCCGCCCGTGCGCTGGGTGCGCTGGACGGGCTCCGGCAGCTCGACGGACTCGATGTCTCTCCGACGAGGGTCGATTCATCACGCGCGGCCCGGGGGGACGCCGCGCTCGGGCGAGCCATCGCGCGCGATGCGTTCAGGGACGAGCTGCGCGAGGCTCAGCGACACGTCGAGATCCTCTTCGGCTCGAGCGCTGCCCCTCGGGGCACCGCGTGGTTCCTCCAGGCCCTGGCCGGAGAGGACTCGGCGTTGCGGTCCACGGCGATCGAGCTCGCCGAGGCGACGTTCGGGCGGCGCCTTGGGCCACTCATCATCGCCGTCCTCGACCCCACCCTCGACGACACCGCCCGCCTCGAGGCCCTCGAGGCGGCCGGCGTGCGCCACGCCCTGGACGGCTCGGGCTCGGACCGGACGGACGGTGCCGCCGCGTTGGCCGAGGTGGCGCTGGACGCGGGGGGCACGTGGGACAGCCCCTGGCTGCAGGCCTCGGTGCTCCGGGCGCTTCCCGAGGTCGCACCCGACCTGGCGCGCCGGGTGGCCGACGAGCTGAACGGTCGGTCCGAGCTCGACCCGATCGTCGCCGAGACCGCGGCCTGGGCACGTGGCTGAGGCGAACCTGTCGGCGGCCCTCGACGCGCGCATACCGACGGAGCTGCGCGAACGGCTCGAAGAGTCGTTGTGGCGACCGATCGAGGCCCAGTCGACCCTCGAGGTGCTCCGCGGCGATGCGGGGTTCCTGGCCGACCCCGGGTCACACCCGGCGATGTTCGCCGACCACGGCGTCGTGCACGTCCGCGACGTCGCCACCGGTCTGGTGCGCCTCACCGAGACGATGAACGGCCTGTACCTTCCGGCGCGGCCACCGGATCGGGTCGCCCTCATGCAGACGGTGGGGGTCGCGATGGCCTACATCCACGACGTCGGCATGGTCGACATGACCAGGGTCGGCAGGGCGACCCACGCCGTCTACGCAGCCCACCTCGCGTTCACCTCGGCCGTCGACGCGCTGGTCGACCATCTGCTGTCCCCGGGTCCGGTCCGCGAGAGGCTGGCCGCGATCCAGCGGGCGGACCCCTTCGCGGTCCCCGTGGACACCGTCGTCCGGGAGGTCCTCAGTCTCGCCGCCGGACACAGCAAGACGACGGTGCCGGCCGAGGTGTTGGCCGACCCCGAGGAGCTGATGCAGCGCATGCGGACCATCGTCTTCACCTCCATGACCCACCATCGCGTCGCTGCCGAAGGCCGGGCCGGAGAGCATCTCGGCGTGGTGCCGTCAGAGGACGGTGTCGCACACCCGTCTCCCGCTCAGGCCTACTCCTGGCTCGCGGCACCCTCGGGACCCAGAGGCGACTTCGCCGATGACGTCGTCGACACCGTGCGGGTGCTGCGGGCGGCCGACGTGCTGCGCCAACGCGGCTCGTCCCTGCGGACGTCGGGCGGCTTCGAGGTCTTCTTCGACGCGCGCACGGGTCGAGCGGTGTGCACGCTGCGACCGGCCGACGGGCGCTCCGCCTACGTGGTGACCTACGACGACCTGAGAGGGGGCGGCGAGGCGAACATCAGGATGGCGATCGTGACCCGTCGAGGTGACCTGCGAGTCGCCTTCCACCGCGGGTCGTTCCTGGGAGACGAGGCCGCTCGTCGCGCGGCGGAGTGCGTCGCCGACGCCATCCTCGACATCTGGGCCGACATCGGTCCGTCGTTCGAGAGGGTGCGTGCCCGTGGCCTGCCACCTCCTGTCCGCAAAGCGGCCGAGCTGATGATCCACCTCGAGCGCCCCAGCGACGAGCCCGGGTTCGCGGACCTCGTGGCCGACTCGCTGCGGGCGCGCCGACCCGAGCTGGCCGGCTCCGTCGCCGTCGTCCACGACATCGAGAGCGCTCATCCGGCCGAGCGGCACCGGTACGAGCAGGCTCGATCGATAGACCCGAACGGCAGTCTGGCCGACAGCATCCTTCGGCACGTCGGCGAGCACGGGTCCGACACCTCTCACGTCGAGCGCTCGGCCGCCTTCACCGAGATGCGGTATGCGCGGGTCACCACCGGCGAGGTCCTCGTGACGGCTGGATCGTTTCCCGCCTTCGTCTACATCCCCGTGACCCCGGGCCTGACGGTGCACCCGATGGGCGGCTACCCGCCGGCCGAGCTGCACCCCTGGGTGCCGGTCGGGGTGACCGGCGCGGTGCGCAGGGCCACGCGCAACGGCGAGATCGTCGCCGACCGGGACGTCGAGGTGCTCATGATCCCGAGCGAGGAGTTCGTCACCGAGTGGCTGCGTCCGTTGGAGCCGCATCAGCTGGCGCAGCTGCTGGGGCGAAGGGGGTGAGCGTCGTCGGGATCGAGCCGCAGAGCTGGCACCACGGGCTGGTCGCCCGGTGGTGGTCGCTGTTCCGCGTCGGCGGGCCAGAGGTCGACTACTTCCGGCAGTTCGTCGAGCGGGGACAGCCCGCTCTCGATGTGGCCTGTGGAACCGGCCGGCTGCTCGTGCCGTATGCGGCCGCCGGCTTGGACGTGGATGGGTGCGACATCTCGGCGGACATGCTGGCCCTGTGCGCACAGGCCGCCGAAGAGGTCGGCGCTTCGCCCGACCTGTACCGCCAGGCCATGCACGAGCTCGACCTGCCTCGTCGGTATCGGACGATCTATGTGTGTGGGGGACTCGGACTGGGCTCGACCCGCGAACAGGACCAGGAAGCACTTCGTCGTCTGTACGAGCACCTGGAGCCGGGCGGGTTGCTCGTGCTGGACAACGAGGTGCCCTACGCCGACGACGGTCGCTGGGGTCTGTGGCTCCGGGGGGCGCGGGATCTGTTGCCGGAGCCGGCGGTGCCGCCTGGTGAACGTCAGGTGGGTCCCGATGGTGACGAGTACGCCCTGCAGGGCCGGCTGCTCGCACTGGATCCGCTGCTGCAGCGGGAGTCCTTCGAGATCCGGGCCTACCGATGGAGGGAGGGGGAGCTGATCGGGCAGGAGACCCATCGGCTGACCGCCAACCTGTACTTCAGGGGAGAGGTCGTGATGATGCTCGAGCGGGCCGGCTTCTCCGGTGTCGAGGTGCGAGGTGAGTACAACGACCTGCCGCCGACTGCAGACGACACGTTCCTCGTCTATCTCGCTACGCGAGAGTGAGATCGGGCCGCTCACGGGTCCGCTTGATGGGCTGCCCACGTCGTGATCGAGGCCCTCAGACGCCGCTGCAGCGACTCACGCGAGATCTCACCCGTGGAAGGGGAGTCGTCGGCGACGAGCAGCGTGAATGCTGGAGGCGTGAACCCGACCGTTGCGGCAACCGTGTCGACCATCCCGTGGGGAGCGACCGATAGCAGGTCGCCCGGGTGCGTGTCGTGATGAGCGCATTGCGTCGTTCGTGGCGAGGGCTTCCTCGTCGGCGCAAGGCCGCCCTGGTTCTGGGCTTCCTGATCACCCTCCTGGTTCTGGTAGCGGCGCTGCGGTACATGGCCGACAGCGCCGGTCTGTCGATCGTCGACCCCGCCAATCCCCGTGCGACGTACGTCCTGGTGTTCGCCTTGATTGCGCTGGACGCCGTGATCCCGATCTTCCCGGGGGAGACGACGCTCAACGCGGCGTCCACAGCGGCCGCCGACGGCACGCTGGACCTCGTGCCGGTGATCGTCATGGGGGCTCTGGGCGCGATCGTCGGCGACTCGGCTCTGTTCTGGTTGGCTCGGCGCTGGTCGCACCGGATCCAGCCGCAGTTGGATGCGGCCCGACGCAACAGCCAGGTCCGCCAAGCCCTGGACATCATGAGCTCGAGCGCACCGATCCTGATCGTGTGCGGTCGCTATGTGCCGGGGCTTCGCTTCGTCGTCAACGCCACGATGGGCCTGTCCACGATGCCCTACCGCACATTCCTCACGTGGTCGATCCTCAGCGGCGCGCTCTGGAGCACCTACACCTGCGTGCTCGCCTACAACGTGGCGCTCTCCCTGGGGGACTTCCCGCTCGCGTCGATGGTGATCTCCGGAGTGGTGACGACTGTCGCCATCGCCGTCGTCTTCATGGCGATCCGCCG
>JBAUUB010000217.1:0-11928 GCA_049582485.1 Dermatophilaceae bacterium | reverse complement strand
CGCACCTGACCTGCTCAGAACATCGCATTGGAGACCCGCCCATGAGCTCGACCGTCACCGCCACGGACGTCCTGCGCGACGCATACGGACGGATCCGTGACACGCTCTCGGGTCTTCTTCACGATCTCGACGAGGAGACCCTGCTGTGGCGCCCCGACCGGGGTGCCAACTCGATCGGCTGGCTCGCGTGGCACCTCACCCGCGTCCAGGACGACCACGTCGCAGGGGTCGGCCGGGTCCACCAGGTCTGGACCCGAGAGGGATTCCACGACCGCTTCGGCCTGCCCTACGAGGTGGAGGACATCGGCTACGGGCAGACCAGTGCCGAGGTCGGGGCGTTCACCGTGGCGGACGTCGACCTGCTGGTGGCCTACCACGACGCGGTGCACGCGATGACGATGCGCGTGCTCGACGAGCTCGAGGCCGCCTCGGACGGTCAGGCCCGCGAGGACGATCAGAGCCGCGAGGACAGCGGCTACGCCCGGGTCATCGACGCGAGCTGGGACCCGCCGGTGACCGTCGCCGTGCGGCTGGTCTCCGTCATCGGTGATGCGCTGGCGCACCTCGGGCAGATCGGCTACCTGCGCGGCCTGGCGCAGCGCCGCTGAGCCGTCTCGCGAGCCCGGGTGCCCGCCCTAGCTCTTCGGCGACGCGCTCTGCAGCAGGTCCAGACCCAACCTCGCGGCGAGGAACCGCGCGGCGAGCTGCCCGCGGACGCTGTTGCCGGCCTCGTCCAACGGCGGCGACCAGACGCCGAGGGCGCCCTTGCCCGGGGAGACCGTGACGATGCCGCCCGAGATGCCGCTCTTGCCCGGCTGGCCCACGTCGTAGATCCAGTCCCCGGAGGTCTCGTACAGCCCGGCGGTGATCATCACGGCCAGGGTGTGGTGACAGACGATCGGGCTGACGACGCGCTCACCGCTCAACGGGTTGACGCCGCCGTCGGCGAGCGTCGCGCCCATGACGGCGAGGTCGGTGCAGCTCACCCGAAGGCAGGACTGCCGGGTGTACAGGTCGAGCGCCAGGTCGGGCTCACAGCCGAGCAGCCCCCGCCGGTGCAGCATCCACGTCAGTGCGCGGTTGGTGTGGTTGCTCTCGGATGCCGACGCATACACCTCGTCATCGAGGACGAGCTCGCGCCCGGCGAACGCGGACAACCCGGCCAGCAGCGACTCCCACTTCTGCGCGCCCTCACCCGGCAGCAGGCTCGTCGTGACGATCGCGCCCGGGTTGACCATCGGGTTGGTGCGGCCATCGGGCGAGCGCTCCACGGCCGCCGTTGAGTCGAACGGCAGGCCGGTCGCGTTCACCCCCACCCGCTCGCGCACGGTGTCCGCACCGAGGGCCTCGGCGACGAGCGCCAGGACGAAGGGCTTGGCCACGCTCATCAGAGTGAGGGCGTCCTTGGACCGGCCCGCCGCATACTGCCTGCCGTCGGCCGTGACCAGGCACAGACCGAACGCCTCGGGATCGGCCCGCTCCAGGGCGGGATAGACCGTCGAGACCGCGCCCTCGTCATGGTCACGGAATCGGTCGTATGCGTCGCGAACCAACGCGGCCACGTCGCGGTCCGGCGGGAGGTGGCCGGTCGAGACGTACGGCTCGGCGCCCTCCACGGGCGCCGGCGGCCCGGGCGCGTCATGGCGCATGAGTCCTCCCACGATGTCGGTGAGCGCATCGTGCGCATGGCCGGCATCGCCCGACATCACCCGGCACGGGTGGAGGGCGAATCCGGGTGAGGCTCAGGACCCCCGCGGCCAGTCGTCGCGAACGTGGGCGCCGCCCTCGACGACGGTCTCGGACCGGCGGGAGCGCCGGTCCCACGAGTCCCGCGGTCGGTAGCCGAGCTCGAGCATGGTGTTGGTGAGGTCCCAGCGCCGGTTCGGGTTGTCGGAGATCGCGTAGTACACGCCGTAGCGCACCGCGGCCTCGACCGCCTGCCGGACGACCTGCACCAGGTCGTCACCGCTGAGCCACATGGCCAGCAGAATGTCCTCGTCGGTCCCCGTGGGGTCCTCGGAGTAGTGGCCGATGCGCAGGTTGATCACGTCCAGGCCGTGCTCGTCGTGGTAGAACCGGCCGAGCGTCTCGCCGAAGACCTTCGAGACGCCGTAGAGGGAGTCGGGCCGGGGCAGGTGGTGCGGATAGACCGGCCAGTCCTCGTGCCGGTCGTACATCCCCATCGCGTGGTTCGACGAGGCGAAGACGACCCGGCGCACGCCCGACTCGCGGGCGGCCTCGAGAACGTTGCGGTAGCCGACGATGTTGGCCGACAGCACCGACTCCCACTCGCCCTCCGGGGATGCCTCGCCGGCGAGGTGGACGACGGTGTCGATGCCGTCCATCAGCTCGAGCACGTCTGCGTATCGGGTGAGGTCGACCCTGCGCAGGACCTTCGCCTGCTCCTCGGACTTCGGGGTGCGGCCCTGCTGGACGATGTCGTAGTCGCCCTTCAGTCGGTCGGCCAGGGGCAGGCCCACCTTGCCCGTCGCTCCCGTGATGAGGACCTTCCGCCGGGTCCCGGTTCCGGTCGTCCCGCTCATGCGGGCTCGCCGCCCTTCTCCCGCCTTACCCGCTCGTCGAGCAGGTGCCGTGCGACGAGTGCCCCGAACGAGACGAAGAGCCCGATCCCGGTGACCAGGTAGACCATCGTGAAGATCTTGCCTTCGTCGGTGGCCGGTGTCAGGTCGCCGTAGCCGACCGTCGTCAACGAGGCGACGCAGAAGTAGAACGCGTCGACCCAGCGCCAGTCCTCGACCTGGTGGTAGAAGATCGCGCCGAGGACGAGCTGCAGGGCGAGGAGCATGCCGACGCCCTGCCCTTCGTCGGTCGCGGCGATGCGACCGAGGGACTTGAACAGCCGGGCGGTCTGGATGATGAGAACGAGCACGCCACCTATCATGCCGATGCGACCGGTCGCGCCGCCGCCCGTTGGCTGGCAGACTCGCGACGAGGTTCGATCGCGAGGAGGCGACGGTGTGAACGAGGAGCTGCGCGACTGGCTGCTGGACTCGGACGCGGCGATCCGCTGGCAGGTCCTGCGGGACCTCACCGACGCACCCGCCGAGGAGGTCGCCGCCGAGCGGGCGAAGGTCGCGCAGACGGGGTGGGGCAGGCGTCTGCTCGACCTGCAGGAGGACGGGCAGTGGGCGGGCGGTGCATGCTTCCCTGGACCGGACTGGCGGGCGCCGCAGCCGGTCGCCGGCGACCCGGAGGGGCAGCCGTGGACGGCCACCCTGCCCACCCTGCGCCTCCTGCGTCAGTTCGGCATCGACCCGCAGCACCCCGACGTGCGGGCCGCCGTCGCGGGCGTGCGGGCGAACAGCCGGTGGGAGTACGCCGGCGAGCCGTTCTTCGAGGGTGAGGTCGAGCCGTGCATCAACGGCGGGGCGGTCGAGGTCGGCGCCTACTTCGGTGAGGACGTCGAGGGCATCGTCGAGCGGCTGCTCGGTGAGCAGCTGGACGACGGCGGCTGGAACTGCGAGGCGGAGAACGGCTCGGTCCGCTCCTCGTTCCACTCCACCATCTGCGTGCTCGAGGGCCTGCTGGAGTATGCGCGGGCCGGGGGCCGCCGGGACGTCACCGCGGCCCGGCACGGCGGGGAGGAGTACCTCCTGAGTCGCTCGCTGTTCCGGCGCGCGAGCACCGGCGAGGTCGTCGACGAGGACTGGCTGCGCTTCTCGTTCCCGGTGCAGTGGCACTACGACGTGCTGCGCGGTCTCGAGTACTTCCGGTCCACCGGTGACCAGGCGGACCCGCGGCTGACCGAGGCGATCGCCCTGGTCCGGGGGCGTCGCCAGCCGGGCGGCCCCTGGATGCTCGAGAACACCCACCCGGGGCTCGTGCACTTCGAGATGGAGGACGGCGACGGCCGCCCCAGCCGGTGGAACACCCTGCGCGCCCTGCGGGTGCTGCGCTGGTATGCGCGGACCGCCTGAACGTCCTCCCCGCAACCGGGTGCGGACCGCTCAGTCGGCTCGCTCATCGTCTGCGGCGCCGCTGCGCACGGTGCTCGGCAGGACGCGGCGCATGATGTCGGCGACCGTGACCAGACCGATGACGCGGTCCCCGGCGACGACGACCGCGAGCTGCTCGCTGCGCTCCCGCATCCGGGCCAGGGCCTCGTAGACCGGGACCGAGGGGTGCAGGACGAAGGCATCCCGGGCGAGCTCGGCCGCGGGGTGGCCGGAGGGGCGGGTGAGCGTGTCACGGACGTGGACGACCCCCGGCAGCCCGTCCCGGACGGCGAGCAGGATCCGCATGTGGTCGCTGGCGGCGGCGGCCGCCTGCACGTCGTCCACGGTGGCATCGACGGCCACCGTCACCGGCTCCTGGTCCTGCGGGACGAGCTCGCCGACGGTCAGCCGCTCGAGCTCGATCACCTCGGAGATCTGGGTCTGGAACTGCGGGTCGAGCGTGCCCTTCGCGGCCGACTGCTCGACGAGCTGGCGGATGGTCTCGGCGTCGCGGCCGCCGACGGCGGCCCGGTCGACCGGAGTGACGCCACTGGCGGCGACGAGCCGGTTGGCCAGCGCGTTGATTCCGACGAGGATCGGGCGGACCACGCGGATGAAGGCCCGGGCCGGCACCCCGACGGCCTTGGCGGCCGTCTCGGGGTGCGCGATCGCCCACGACTTCGGCGCCATCTCGCCGACGACCAGGTGGAGGAAGGTGACGAAGAGCAGCGACAGCGCGAACGAGGAGCCGCCGGCCAGCCAACCGGGGAGCCCGACGGCCTCGAGCACCGGACCGAGCCAGCGGTCGATCGCCGGCTTGGTGATGGCACCGAGGGCGAAGGTGCAGGCAGTGATCCCCAGCTGTGCTCCGGCGAGCATGAGGGTCAGCTCGTTCATCCCACGCAGCGCCGCCCGGGCCGAGCGGGACGTGGTCGCCTCGAGCTCGAGCCGGTGCCGCCGGGCTCCGAGCAAGGCGAACTCGATGACGACGAAGAACCCGCTGAGGACGATGAGCAGGACCGTGACGGCGATGACGACGAGGGGGTTGCTCATGACGTCCCCTCGCTGTCGCTGGGGCTGTCGACGCGTTCGTCCTCGGTGCCGTCGGCCGGCTCCGACGGCGAGGGTTCGAGCGGTCGGCTCACCAAGCGGATGCGGAGCTCACTCGGGACGTGCCGGACGATGGCGAGCACCTCGATCTCCAGCGAGTGGACCTCCTGCTCGTCCGAGACGAGGCTTCCCGGGTCCTGAGGCAGGGCGACCGTGAGCACCCGGCCGACCTCGGGCAGCTCACCGGCCTCGGCGATGACCAGACCGGCGACGGTCTCGAAGTCGCCCTCGGGCAGGCGGCGCCTGATCGCGCGCTCGACCTCGTCGACGTGCACATCGCCGTCCATGTGCCACTCGTCGTCCCCGCCCGCCGTGATCGGCTCGGGCGGGCCCTCGTCGTGCTCGTCGGTGATCTCGCCGAGCAGCTCCTCGGCGAGGTCCTCGACGGTGAGGATCCCCGCGAACCCGCCGTACTCGTCGATGACGCAGGCGAGCTGCTGGTCGGCCGCGGCGAGCTCGGCGACGGCCGTCGGCAGCGGCATGAGGGTCGGCACCAGGACGACCTCGCGCATGACCGACGAGACCGGAAGGTCCGCAGTCGTGGCCTCGCGCAGGACGTCGCCGAGCTGGACCACGCCGACGGGCTCACCGCGACCGTCGACGACCGGGTAGCGGGTGTGCGCCTCGGCCATGAGGGTCCGCAGCTCGCCGACCGTCATGTCCGGACCGATGGTGTCGACCTGGGCGCGCGGCACCATCGCGTGCTCGACGTCCTGGTCGGGGAAGTCGAGGATCCGGTCGAGCAGCATCGACAGCTCGCGCGGGAGGTCGCCGCTGTCGCGGGAGTCGGCGACGATCCGCTCGAGATCCTCCGCCGTCGCGGTCGTGTCGAGGTCGTGGATCGGCTCGATGCCGACCATGCGGAGCAGGACGTTGGCCGACTTGTCGAAGAACGCGATGAGCCAGCCGAAGACCGCGAGGTAGATCAGCGTCGAGCGGGCCATCCACCGCGCGAGCGGCTCGGCGTTGGCGATCGCGAGGTTCTTCGGGTACAGCTCGCCGAACAGCATCTGGACCACGGTGGCGACCGCGAGCGCCGTGATGGTCCCGACCGAGACACTGACCGCCGCGGGCACGCCCACGCCGCCGAGCATGGTCCCGAGGGCCTCGCCGACGAGCGGCTCGGCGACGTAGCCGACGAGCAGGCCGGTGACGGTGATGCCGAGCTGCGCACCGGAGAGCATGAACGAGGTGCGTCGGGTGACCTTCAGCGCCCGCTCAGCGGCCGCGTCCCCCTCTCGGGCGCGCGCCGCCAGTCGGTTGCGGTCGACCGACATGAAGGCGAACTCCTGGGCCACGAAGTAGCCGTTCGCCGCGATGATGACGAGGATCGCGAGGATCCCGAGCAGCAGGAGCACGACCGCTTCGCTCATCGAGCGCCCCCTGTGCGAACCGGGCTGCGATGACAGCGGGCATCAGGGGGATACGGATGGTCGGGGTCCGGCATGCATTCAACTGTATGAGGCCGACAGCACTGCCCGTGACCGCACGCTCACCCGCTCAAGGCGGTTGCGGCCGGGTGGGCCCGGTCGTCGAGGCGCTGGCGCGCGACGAAGCGGAACCGGTCGCCGCGGAAGAGTGAGCGGGTCCACTCGACGACCCTGCCCTGCGCGTCCCACGCCGTCCGGTGCACGAGGAGCAACGGCAGGCCGGTCTCCACGCCGAGGACGTTCGCGGTGACGGGGTCGGCGAGCGTGGTCTCGACGACGTCCTCCACAGCCTCGACCTCCCTGCCGTACGCCTCGTCGAGGCTGCGGTAGAGCGAGCCGCGCGACTCGAGCTCCGCACGCAGGTCGGGCAGCGGGCCGGGGACGTGCGCGACCTCGAGCGCGATCGGCTCGCCCGCCTGGGTCCGCAGCCGCTCGATCCGGTGCACGGGGGTGCCGGGAGTGATCCGCAGTCGGTCGCACAGCTCGCCGGTCGCCGACTCGGTCGTGATCGCGAGTATGCGGCTGCCGGGTCTCCAGCCCTCCTCCGCCAGGTCCTGGGAGAAGGAGGTCAGCTGACGCACCTGCATGAGCTTCGGGCGGGCGACGAACGTCCCCCGACCCTGGGTGCGTTCGAGCCGGCCCTCGACGACGAGCTCCGAGATCGCCTGCCGCACCGTCGTCCGGGAGGTGCCGAACCGCTCGGCGAGCTCACGCTCGGTGGGCACGGCGTCGCCGGGCTCGAGGTCCGCGATGAGCGCAAGGATCTCGTTCTTGACGAGGTAGTACTTGGGAACCTTCACGGGTCCTCCGCGGTGGTGCCGGGTAGGGGGAGTCGGTCGGACCGCTTGACGCCGCAATTGGTCTATGCCAATCTAGGACGACCAGCAGGTGGTCTAAACCAATCTACACCGTTCACCCAGCACCCCATCGCACCGCACCGCACACCAGTCGGAGGATCCCATGACAACGACCGTCACATCCCCACCCACCGAGAAGAAGGGATTGCGCATCCCCGGCTTCGCGCAGCTGCAGCGCCTCGGCAAGAGCCTCATGCTGCCGATCGCTCTGCTCCCCGCGGCCGGGATCCTGCTCCGGCTCGGGCAGGACGACCTCCTCGGCGGCATCGAGGCCCCTGTCGTGGGGCCGTTCTTCGACGCCATGAGCGCCGCCGGTGGTGCGATCTTCGCGAACCTTCCGCTCCTGTTCGCGGTCGGCGTCGCCATCGGCTTCGCCCGCAAGGCCGACGGCTCGACGGCCCTGTCGGCGGTCGCCGGCTACCTCGTCATCGCCGAGGTCTTCAAGGCCATGTCCCCGGTCGTTCTCGCCGGCGAGACGACGCCGACCGGTGACCAGGCGATGATCAACTACAGCGTCTTCGCCGGCATCATCATCGGCCTGGTCACCGCATACCTCTTCGACCGCTTCCACACGATCCAGCTGCCGCCCTATCTCGGCTTCTTCGGCGGACGCCGGTTCGTGCCGATCGTCGTCTCCTTCTCCGCGCTCTTCATCGGCTTCGCGATGAGCTACCTGTACCCGATCTTCGACATCGGCCTGACCGGCATCGGCGAGTTCATCGGCGGCGCCGGCGCAGTGGGCGCCTTCGTCTACGGGTTCGTCAACCGCATGCTCATCCCGCTCGGCCTGCACCACATCGTCAACACCTACATCTGGTTCCTCTACGGCGACTTCACCTCCGAGGGCGTCACCTACACCGGTGAGCTCACCCGGTTCGCTCAGGGCGACCCGGCCGCGGGCCGGCTCACCTCCGGGTTCTACCCGATCCTGATGTTCGGACTGCCCGCCGCCGCGCTCGCGATGATCCACGCGGCGCGCCCGAAGCAGAAGAAGATCGCCGTCGGCATCCTCTCCGCTGCCGGTCTGACCGCGTTCCTCACCGGCATCACCGAGCCGCTCGAGTTCGCGTTCATGTTCGTCGCGTTCCCGCTGTACGTCATCCACGCACTGCTCACCGGCCTGTCCCTGGCCATCGCCTACTCCCTCGACATCCACCTCGGCTTCTCGTTCTCGGCCGGCCTGATCGACCTGCTCCTGTACGGCACAGCACCGGCCGCCAAGAACATCCCGCTGCTCATCGTGATGGGGCTGGTCTTCTTCGTCCTGTACTACCTGATCTTCCGCTTCGCCATCGCCAAGTGGAACCTGATGACCCCGGGCCGCGACCCCCAGGGCGACGACGCCGCGACGACCGACGGCGACACCGATGCCGCCGCCGACGAGTCCCGTGGCTCACGCGCCACGAGCGAGCGAGCCGACCGGCTCATCACCGCCTTCGGCGGCGCCGATAACCTCACGGCCGTCGACGCCTGCATCACGAGGCTGCGGATCGAGGTCGCCGACAAGGGCAAGGTCGACCAGCCGGCCCTGAAGGCACTCGGCGCCTCCGGCGTCATCGAGGTCGGCAACAACGTCCAGGCGATCTTCGGAACGCGCTCCGACGAGCTCAAGGACGAGATCCGCGCGGCGCTCGACTCCGGCTCGGCCACGGGCTCAGGGGCGCAGGGCCGCACTCCTGTCGCGGCCGCCGCGCCCACCACAACCAGCGCTGCGACCACCGCTGCGCCCACCGGGCGCACCGTCGTGGTGTCCCCCATCGCCGGCACGCTCGTGCCGCTGCAGGACGTGCCCGACGCGACCTTCGCAAAGGGCCTGGTCGGCCCCGGCCTGGCCATCGACCCTCCGCGCGAGTACGTCGACGCCGTGGCCCCGGTCTCCGGGACGATCGCCAAGCTCTGGCCGCACGCCTACGCGATCCGGACCCCCTCCGGCGCCGGCGTCCTCGTCCACCTCGGCCTGGACACCGTCCAGCTGAAGGGAGAGGGGTTCACCGCATACGCGAGCGAGGGTGACGAGGTCGAGATCGGCCAGCGGATCCTCGGCTACGACGTCACGGCGGTCGAGGCCGCCGGTCGCAACCCGGTCGTGCCGGTCGTCGTGCTCGACCGCAAGGCCGCGGACGTCGCCCTGCGCGAGCTCGAGGCCGGAGCCGACGTGCGCTCACTCGAGCTGCTGCTCACCGTGTCCGCCACCAAGTCGAGGAAGTGAACGTTCATGGAGGTCGTCATCCTCGACGAGCCGGCCGCCCTCGCCGCCCTCGCCGCCGACGCGATCGGTGCCCTGCTGCTGCGTCGACCCGACGCGGTCCTCGGGCTCGCCACGGGCTCCTCGCCCCTGGCGGTGTACGACGAGCTGGTCGACCGGTTCGAACGGGGTGAGCTGAGCTTCGCCGCAGCGCGTGGCTTCACCCTCGACGAGTACGTCGGGCTGCCCCCCGACCATCCGGAGCGGTACCGCACGGTCATCGACCGCGACCTCGTCTCCCGCGTCGACTTCGCCCCCGGCGCGGTGGCGGGGCCGGACGGGTCGGCGAGCGACATCCCGGAGGCGTGCGCCGCATACGAACGCGCGATCGCGGCGGCCGGTGGGGTGGACCTGCAGATCCTCGGGATCGGCACGGACGGACACATCGCCTTCAACGAGCCGGGGTCGTCGTTCGCGTCGCGGACCCGGATCAAGACGCTGACCCGGCAGACCCGGATCGACAACGCGCGGTTCTTCGACGGCGACGTCGACGCGGTGCCGACGCACTGTCTCACCCAGGGCCTCGGCACGATCATGGAGGTGCGGCACATCGTCCTCCTCGCGACCGGGACGGCGAAGGCCGAGGCGGTGCACCAGCTCGTCGAGGGCCCGGTCAGCGCACTCTGGCCGGCGACGATCCTGCAGCACCACCGCCACGTGACGGTCCTGCTCGACGAGGCCGCCGCGAGCCGCCTGCAGCTCGGGCAGTACTACCGCGAGACGTATGCCGGCAAACCCGCCTGGCAGGGGATCTGACGGTGATCGTCACCGCGGGATCGGTGCTGACCGGCACGGCCTCCCTCGGGGCGGGCTGGGTCGAGGTCGACGGCGACCGGGTCGTCGCCCTCGGCTCCGGCCCGGCACCGCGCCCGGCCGACCTCGAGCTGTCTAACGCGACCATCACGCCGGGGTTCGTCGACATGCACGTCCATGGCGGCGGCGGCGGCGCCTTCCCCGAGGCGACCGCCTCCGCGGTCGCGGCATCGGTGGCCCTGCACCGGCGGCACGGGACGACGACCATGATGGCCTCCCTCGTCTCCGCACACCCGGCCGACCTGATCCACCAGGTGACCGTGCTCGCCGACCACGTCGAGTCCGGGGAGCTGCTCGGGATCCACCTCGAGGGTCCGTGGCTGTCCCCGCAGCGCGGCGGGGCGCACGAGCCGTCGGCGCTACGCGGACCCGATCCCAGCGAGGTCGAGGCACTGCTCACCGCCGGGCGCGGGACGATCCGGATGGTCACCATCGCTCCCGAGCTGCCGGGGGCGATGGAGACCATCCGGCGACTGTCCGACGCCGGGGTCGTCGCCGCGATCGGGCACACCGACGCGACCTACGACCAGGCCCGGGCCGCCATCGATGCGGGGGCCACGGTCGCGACCCACCTCTTCAACGCCATGCGACCGGTCCACCATCGCGAGCCCGGTCCGGTCGTCGCCGCTCTGGAGGACCCCCGGGTCACGGTCGAGCTGATCACCGACGGTGTGCATCTCCATCCGGCCCTGCACCGGCTCGTGACCGCGGAGGTCGGCATCGAGCGCGTCGCCCTCGTGACCGACGCCATGGCGGCGGCCGGCATGGCCGACGGCCACTACACCCTCGGCTCGCTCGCCGTCGAGGTGGTGGACGGGGTGGCGCGGCTCGCCGGCACGGAGACGATCGCCGGCAGCACCGCGACCATGGCGCTCCTGGTGGTCCAGGCGGTCCAGCACTCCGCAGCGGACCGCGACGACGCGCTGCTCACGGCCGTCCGGCAGGTGACGGTCAACCCGCTGCGCGCCCTCGGCCTGCCCGCCCCGGGTCTGGCGCCGGGTGCGCCCGCCGACCTCGTCGTCCTCTCGTCGCATCTCGAGGTCACGGGCGTGCTGCGACAGGGCGACTGGCTGCAGCGACCGGCGCGTTCCGACACTGACGTGGGCGTCGGAGGCTGACCTGCCCGGGTACGGTCTGGGGAGGAGCAACGAGGCTCCTCACGAGCACGGAGGCACCCATGTCGAAGCACGTCTACAACGTCTCGGAGATCGTCGGCAGCTCGCACGACTCCATCGAGGATGCCGTCCAGACGGCGATCGCCGAGGCGAGTCAGACCCTGCGCAACCTCGACTGGTTCGAGGTCACCGAGATCCGCGGCCACCTCGAGGAAGGCCGGATCGCCCACTGGCAGGTCGGCATCAAGCTCGGATTCCGGCACGAGGGCTGAGCGGCCGTCCGCCTCACCCCATCGCTCACTCGTCCGTCGATCCCGGCGCGCGGCCCCGGCCCTGCTTGAGCCGGCTGCGACGGCGTTTGTCGTCCAGGCGGCGCCGACGCGCGGCCGCGGTGGGCCGGGT
>JBAUUB010000216.1:0-8628 GCA_049582485.1 Dermatophilaceae bacterium | reverse complement strand
GGCCCCGGCTGCCCAGGTCGTACAGGGTCTGGGTGCTGACGCCGAGCTGGGTGGCCAGCTGCGAGACGGTGAGGACGGGGCCCAGTGCCGTCGTGGGGCGCGATGTGGTCTCCATACAGACCAGGTGCACCAGGCGTGACGCGCCCGGCCGAGAACAGTCCAGGCGGGCCGAGAACCCCGGCCCGCCTGGGGACTTTTCGCTGACTTGGCACTGACTTCTCCTGATTTCAGGATCCGTACGGGCCTCTGACCAGCGTGTCTGGTGGAGCTGAGGGGATTCGAACCCCTGACCTTCTCATTGCGAACGAGACGCGCTACCAACTGCGCCACAGCCCCGAGTGCCGTCGTAGAGGTTAGCACCGCGGCCGGTCTGCGACGAAACGTGCCCGGTGACCTGGGCAGACCCGTCCTGCACCCGTGCTTTCCTCCTTCAGGCGAGTGTCATCCGGAGCGCCTAGGCTCGGCCCCATGAGCAGATTCGCGCTGCAGCGCCGAGCCCTGGACCGGCTTCGCCAGGCCCGGGCGCAGGCGGCTGCCCCGTCACCCGTGCCGCGACCGGTCCGACCCGCGGCGCAGGGCGACCCGCAGCACCCGGTGCCGCTGACCCTGCGCAACGCAGCCGAGTGGTCCTGGCGGTTCCTGCTCGTGGCTGCGGCGCTCCTCGTGATCCTCAAGGGGCTGACGATCCTCTCCCAGATCGTCGTCCCGTTGCTCGTGGCGCTCCTTCTCGCCGCGCTCCTCCAGCCGCTGTTCAGCGGACTCGCCCGCGGCGGCCTGCCCCGCACGCTCGCCGCCGGACTGACCGTCCTCGCCCTCGTGCTGATCCTCAGCGGCGCCTTCACGGTCATCGGGCGCACGCTCTCGGACGGTCTCGGGGACGTGACCGAGCAGGTGCTCCAGGGGATCGAGGAGGTCCGCGCCTGGGTTCGCGACACGTTCGGGATCTCCAACGTCCAGATCGACCAGTACATCGACCAGGCGCGCGAGACGGTGACCGACAACGCCGGTGAGGGCCTCGGTCCGATGCTCACCACGGTCGGCCTGACGGCCGGACACTTCATCGCCGGGTTCTTCATCGCCCTCTTCGCGCTCTTCTTCTTCCTCTACGACGGGCAGCGCATCTGGTCGTGGATCACCCGGTTCTTCCCCCGCCCGACGCGCAACGGAGTGGACGAGGCCGGGCACATCGCCTGGGGGCAGCTCAGCGCCTTCACCCGGGCGACGGTCATCGTCGCGCTCGCCGACGCGGTCGGGATCACGCTCGTGGCCGTGCTCCTCGACGTGCCGTTCCCCGCGATCATCTTCCTGCTCGTCTTCCTCGGCGGCTTCGTCCCGGTCATCGGCGCGAGCATCTCAGGCGCGGTGGCGGTCCTCCTGGCGCTGGTCGCCCAGGGCCCGATCAGCGCGCTGCTCATGCTCGCCGGCGTGATCGCCGTCCAGCAGATCGAGGCGCACCTGCTGCAGCCGCTGCTCCTCGGCCGGGTGATGAAGCTCCATCCGCTCGGCGTCATTCTCGCCATCGCCGCCGGAGTGGTCCTCGCCGGCATCACCGGTGCGCTCATCGCCGTGCCGGTCGTCGCCGTCCTCAACGCGGTCGGGAAGTACTACTTCGCCGATGAGGACGTCACGACCAGCGACGACGGGCTGCTCGATCCCGACCCGGTGACCGACCTGCCGCCCGACCGCCGAGAGCCGGCCGGGACCGGCGCGGCCACCGAGGACTGAGCGCAGGCCGTTCGCTCAGGTGCCGTATGCGGCCGTCCGGTGCGCAGGCTGCTCACCTTCGGAGGGGGACACCGTGGCCGCGCCCGTCGGCTCCGGGACCGCGACCGCGTCCGGGGCGCTCGGCATGTCGGCACCGGTCGCGTCGGGAGCCTGTGTCGGCGCCGGGTTGACGGTCGCCGTCGCGGTGGGACGCTCGGCCTTCGCCTTGAGAGTGTAGGTGGGCGGCGGGACCGGCACCGGCTGCCAGCCGTCGGGTCGCCCCTCCGACTGGGCCGTGACCTCGGTGCGCTCGACCAGCTCAGCCTCGTCGACGGCCCCCACGTCACCGGAGCCGTCCGACAGCCCGGCCGTGGCCGACCGGTCGGAGCCGACGGGCACATCCGCCGCCCGGTGCGGCGCGACTGAGCGACGCACGGTCTGCCGCTGACGCGACCGGCTGCGGCGAGCGCGGCGGGCCGCCTGCTCGGCCCGCACGCCGGCGCGCACCCACAGGAAGGAGGCGACCGCAGCGCCGGCACCGATCAGTGGCGTCCAGGGCAGCAGAACGGAGATGGCGGCCAGGACCGCGAGGACGATCGTCGTCACGACAGAGCCGAGCAGGACCAGTCCACGCACCCTGCGGCTCGGTGAAACCGATGCGGGGCGTGACTGCGGCGGGCGACCGGCGCCGGCCCGGCGCGCAGTGGTGGACGGACGCTGGGGACGAGATGGCTGCGGACTCGACATGCGGGGGACTCCTCCACGCGAGGGGGACGGCTGCGTCGGGGCGTGCGGCTTGGCGATCACCTGGGGCCGCGGAGCAGGACGGGCGCCGACGGCCCGGGCCGGAGAGACCGCGTACGCGGTCGAGATCCGGTCGCCGGAGGGGGCGCGGAGGACCGGGCGCCGCTCGAGGACTCGCATCGCCTCGCTGAACGCCTCGACGGAGCGGGCGGTCGCGAGGTGCTCGCGGCGGCGGGACCAGTACTGGACGAAGTAGGCAACCCAGATCGCGACCAGCACGACGAAGACGATCCCGGTACCCACGGGACCCACCGTAGGACCGCGTGGGGACCCCGCCGGTCAACCGACCCGGTGTGTCGCGCAAGTGACGCCTGAAACGGATGTGACGGGCGAGATCAGCCGCGCTGACGCTCCACCCACGATCTCGTCAGCCGCTCGGCGAAGGTCCCACCCCAGCCGTCCTCGGCGAGGTCCTCGGTCGTGAGGGCGAAGATCCGGTGGTCCCGCCACGCCCCGTCGATGTGCAGGAAGTTGGGCCGCAGGCCCTCATCGCGCATCCGCAGCTTGTGCGCGACCGCGAGGCTCGCCCTGTTCTCCGGCCGGATCCCGAGCTCGATCCGGTGCAGACCCAGCCCGCCGAACCCGAAGTCGCCGAGCAGCGCCACCGCGGTCGGCGCGATCCACCGCCCCGCCATTCGCGAGGAAACCCAGTAGCCGGCACTGAACGAGCGCGCCGCACCCCAGACGATCGAGTTGCCGTTGATCTGACCGACGATCTGTCCGCGACTCTCGATCAGGAAGGCGAGCGACTCCTTGGCGCGGGCGCGGCGGCGCTGCCGACGCACCATCTCCCGGAAGGTCATGGCCGGCCGTTCGCCGTCCGGGCTCGTCGGGTCCCACGGCGTGAGCCAGCCGGCATCGCGTCGCCGGGCCTCCGCATACGCCTCCTGGTCCCGCATCCGGAACGGCCGCAGGGTGATCGGCTCCCCCGCCGGCGTGCGTCCCGCGAGCATCACGTCGTGCCGGTTCACGGCAGCCGCCCGGGCGCCCGCCCCAGGCCACCGGACGCGGCGGTCACGACCGCGAGGACGAGTCGACGTCCCGGACCCATCAGTGGTCGCCACCGGCGATCTGGCTGACCGCGTGTCGCAGCACAGGCTCGATCACCGCGATGGCGTCGCGGACCCCGCCGGTCGACCCCGGGACGTTGACGATCAGTGTTCGCCCAGACAGCCCTGCCACGCCCCGGGAGAGCATGGCGGTCGGGATGCCGGCGGCCACGCCCGCGGACCGGATCGCCTCCGCGATGCCGGGGACCTCGCGGTCGATGACCGCACGGGTGGCCTCCGGCGTGCCGTCGGTCGGGGTCAGCCCCGTGCCGCCCGTCGTGAGGACGACCGTCGCACCGGTCTCGACGGCCTCCCTGAGCGCCGCCTCGACCAGCGGTCCGTCGGGCACGACGACGGGCTCTTCGCACGAGAAGCCCCATGCGCGCAGTGCCTCGACGAGCAGAGGGCCACCCCGATCGGGGTAGACCCCGCCGGCGGCGCGGGTCGAGCAGGTCACGACGACCGCGCGGGGAGGCGAGGGCGGATCGGCGGCGGTCACGTGGTTGCGTCCTCGCGCCAGTCCCCCGAGCGTCCCCCTGACTTCGCCGTCACTCTCATATCGGTGATCCGGGCGTGCTTGTCGACCGCCTTGACCATGTCGATGACGGTGAGTGCGGCGACACTCACCGCGGTGAGCGCCTCCATCTCGATCCCGGTGCGGTCCGCGGTGCGGACGACGGCGACGATCTCGACACCCTCGTCGACGACGGTGAGGTCGACCTCGACGCCGTGCACCGCGATCGGGTGGGCGAGCGGGATGAGCTCGGGGGTTCGCTTGACCGCCTGGATCCCGGCGATGCGGGCCACGGCGAGCGCGTCGCCCTTGGGCACCTCTCCGGAGCGCAGCGCCGAGACCGCCTCCGCGCTGAGCAGCACGCGCCCGGCGGCCGAAGCCTCCCGGGCGGTCACCGTCTTGGCCGAGACGTCGACCATGTGCGCCGACCCGTCCGCACGCACATGCGTCAGTCCGCCGTTCCGGTCCGGTTCGGTCATGCCGGGGCTCCCGCTCCACTCCCGACGGCTCCACTCCAGGAACCGGCGCCGAGGAGCGGGATGCAGTCCAGCTCGTCCCCCTCGGCCACGTCGGTCACCTCGGGCGGCACGATCGCGAGCGCGTTCGAGTCGGCGAGCGCGCCGACCATGTGTGAGCCCTGCCCCGACGCCGGCCAGGCGCGTCCGTCGCGCAGGGTCACGCGGGTCAGCTCGGTCTTGCCGCCGACCGAGGGCCATCCCGCACCGGCCCGCGCCGGGACTGCACCCGCACGCCAGGAGGCCGAACCGCCGCCGCGTCCCTGCAGGGCCGCGATCGCGGGCAGCACGAACACGTGGAACGACACCATCGCGCTGAGCGGGTTGCCGGGCAGCGTGACGAGCGGGGTCGCGCCGGCGCCGATGACGCCGTGTCCCTGCGGCATTCCCGGACGCATGGCGACCTTGGCGAAGTCGACCGAGCCCCTGCCGGAGAGGACCTCTTTGACGGTGTCGTAGGCGCCCATCGACACGCCCCCCGTCGTGAGCACCAGGTCGGCGCCGGCGGCCGCCTCCTCCAGGATCGCCCGGAAGGAGCCGGCGTCGTCGCGTGCGCGCGCCCGCAGCACCGGCTCGGCACCCACGGCGCGCACCAGTGCGACGAGCATGAGCGAGTTGCTGTCGACGATCTCGCCGTGGCCGAGGTCGGTGCCCGGGTCACGCAGCTCGTCACCGGTGGAGATGACCGCCACCCGCGGCCGGGTATGCGCGGGCACGGCGGCCACGTTGGCTGCGGCGAGCAGGGCAAGGCGCCCCGGGGTCACCAGGGTGCCGGCGGCCAGGATCTCGTCGCCGGCGCGAAGGTCCTCGCCCCGGGCCCGCACATGCCGGCCGAGCTCGGGCTCGAGCCGCAGCCGCACGCGGTCCACGCCGCCGTCGCTCAGCTCGACCGGGACCACGGCGTCGGCGCCATAGGGCAGCGGCGCCCCGGTCATGATCCGCCAGCACCGGCCGGGAGTGAGGGCGAGCTCTCGGGTCTCACCCGCCGCGATGTCGCCCTCGACGGAAAGCTCGACCGGGGTGTCCTCGGAGGCTCCGACACAGTCGGAGGCGCGCACCGCATACCCGTCCATGGCGCTGTTCGTGAACCCGGGCAGGTCGACTCGAGAGCGCACCGGCTCGGCGAGGGTGCACCCGAGCGCGTCCGCGATCGCGACCTGCACGGTCGGGGTCGGACGGATCGTCGCGAGGACTGCGGCGAGATGCTCCTCGATGCTCCGCAGGCTCATCGGGGCTCGATGACGTCGCCGCCGGAGCGGGTCAGGACCGCGCCGTCGGGGACGACCGCCGGGTGCTCGACGACGACGTCGACGTCGCTGACGCACCGCACCCCGGCACCGAAGGTGAGGTCGCCGCGGATCCGCAGCGTCTCGCAGTCCCGCAACGACGGGGCTCCCTTCGGGAAGTGCCGCGTGAAGTCCGAGATGAGGTGGTAGTTCGGGCCGAGGTCGACGTAGGGCTCGGGGTGGTCGATCGTCGAGACCAGCTCGTAGCCGTCGGTCAGCTCGTAGATGTCGGACTGCATGAGCAGCAGCTCGTTGGTCGTCTTGACCGGGCGGAACCGGGTGCGCGGGATGCCGATCGCCCGCGAGCCCTCGAAGATCTCGATCGCGGAGCCCATCGCGGACTCGATCTGGATGACCGGGGTCGAGAGCCGGTCGGTCGGGTCGACGGTCTTGTGGTTGGCGATCATCGGCAGCCCGAGGACCCCGCCGGTCGCCGTCAGCTGGTCGTGGAGCCGGTCGATGCTCACCCACAGGTTGTTGGTGTGGAACGTGGTGTGCAGGTCGGTGTCCTGGAAGGACTCCATCTCGCCGGGCGCGACGGCGCCGTTGTCCCGCAGCACGAGACGGCCGTCGCTCCTGCGGACCGCGAGGTGACCGCCCTTGCGGTCGTTGTGCGTCCGCTCGCAGACCTCGGCGACGTAGGGCGCCCCCTCGGCCCGCATCCACGCCGCGATGTCGGGGTCGCAGGTGGCCCCGAGATTGTCGATGTTGGACAGGAACAGGGTCTCGTAGCCGCGCTCGCGCAGCTGATCGAGCACCCCGGAGGTCAGGAGCGAGACGTAGACGTCACCGTGGCCGGGCGGGCACCACTCGAGGTCGGGATTGGCCGGCCAGCTCACCGGGCCCAGGTCGTCCACGGTGAGCTTGGGCTCCCGGTTCTGCATGATGTCCAGCGGCAGGTCGCCCACCTGGAGGTCGGGGTACGCGCGCAGCGCCTCGAGCGAGGGCGCACGGGTCGAGAACGAGTGCATGAGCAGCAGCGGCAGGTCGACGTCGTAGCGTCGCCGCAGCGAGAGCACCTGGTGGGCGGCGATGTCGAGGAAGGTCAGGCCGTCGCGCACCGGCACGAGGGACTTCGGGCCCGTCATGCCCATCGACGTGCCCAGCCCGCCGTTGAGCTTGAGGACGACCGTGCGGGCGAGCGCCTCGCGCCGGTCCTCCTCGCTCGAGGCGACGTCACCGAGCTCGGGCACGTCGGTGAGCGGCCGGATGGACTCCTCGGGGATGGTGCCGGTGTGGCCCGCCTGGAGCTGGGCGTGGTAGGTGGCGAACACCGCCATCGCCTGGTCGCTCTCGCCGGCCGCGCGCATCATGTCGAGGGCGGCGTGCAGTCCGGGGTGGCTCATGGTGCTCAAGCGTAGTCCGCTCCTCCTAGCATGGGCGGGTGCCGTCGACCCAGGACCCCGCAGCCGCCGACAGCGCTCTGGACAAGCGCCGTCGTCGCGCCGGGCTGCGTGCCCGGCGGCGCGAGCTGGCCGCCCGTCGCGACCTGGCGGCCGACGGAGCCCGCATCGCCGAGCACGCCCTTCGCGAGGTCGAACGCGCGGTCGGAGCGGCCGCGGCCGGAGGCGGCGGGGTGACGATCACGGCCTACGAGCCGCTCCCGGTCGAACCGGACGTGAGCACTCTGCTGCACACCGCATACGACAGGGGTATGCGCGTGCTGGTCCCGCTGACCCTCTCCGACCTCGACCTGGACTGGCTCGAGTGGAGTCCGTCGGGGTGCGGTGCACCGCTCGGCAAGGACGCGGTCGCCGACGTCACCGTCGCGTTCGTGCCCGGGCTGGCGGTCGACGCCTCGGGGACCCGGCTCGGACAGGGTGGGGGCTGCTACGACAAGGCACTGCCGCGGGTCCGCAGCGGGGCGCCGGTGATCTGCGTGCTGCACCCCGAGGAGGACCTCACCGATCCGGCTCTGCCGCGGGAGGATCATGACGTCGTCGTCGACGCCGTGCTCACGGCGGACGGGATCCGCACCATCCCGCGCCGGTCGGCGTTCGGGCAGGAGGCCGGCAGGTGACCGGCACTCGGTGAGCGGGCGGCCACGAGTGCAAGCCGAGGAGTGCAAGCCGAGGAGTGCGGGTCTAGGAGCGCGGGACCAGCGTGAGGGTCACGGCAGCCGCCTCACGCACGGCCTCCTGGCTATGCGGCCACGGGAACTGCTCGCCCGAGACCCAGGCGTCGATCTGGTCGCCGTAGTGGTCGTTGTACGCGTGCCCGCTCTGGCCGGTCTGGTTCACCCACGTCGACGCATCGAGGTCGGCGAGGTCGACGACCATCCGCATCGCCGGTCCTCGGTCGACCTCGTAGCTCTCGTTGGCGCTCCAGCTGTTGGCGTTGACGATCGCCGGGCCGCCGGGAAGGGCGTAGGGGCCGCGGTTGGCGAGCCACCGGATCGGTGCCGGCACGTTCTCTCCGCCGAGGATGTCGTGCTCGAAGGTGACCGTGTGCAGCTTGCCCCACTCCCAGCTCTCCGGATCCTTCCCGAGCTGGCGGGTCAGCTCCATGCGCGCCTCCTGGAGCGCCTGGCGCAGGATCTCGTCGCGCTCCTCGGTGATGCCCGCGGTCTGCTTGTTGTCCCACCACAGGCTGTCCGGCCGGCTCAGCAACTCGGCGACACTGGCCTGGTTGCGTGCTCCGCCGTCGACCCAGAGGTCGCGGGGCAGCTCGTCGTCGAAGAGCAGGGTGAGCAGGTTGCTCCACACCGCGTTGTAGTAGGCGGCCGCGGCCGCCTCGGGCGAAGCATCGGCCGGTGT
>JBAUUB010000215.1:0-2094 GCA_049582485.1 Dermatophilaceae bacterium | reverse complement strand
GAGCTGAGGGGATTCGAACCCTGACCTTC
The DNA here is from genome assembly GCA_049582485.1 of Dermatophilaceae bacterium. Lineage (GTDB taxonomy): Bacteria > Actinomycetota > Actinomycetes > Actinomycetales > Dermatophilaceae > F2B08. The sequence continues at coordinate 2,065 of JBAUUB010000215.1, read as the reverse complement.
TCCAATGAACAGGCCGAAGAAACCGCGCTCGCAGTCTCTCGGTGAATCTCGCCCTGTCTCGCTGAGTCTTATTGCCCTGCAACGGATCACGTTGTCTCGTGCCATGAGTCATACCTGATGTTCCAGAGCCAGCTCGGTCAATCTCGGACGGATTTTAGCTGACTTTTCGATACATCCTGACCGATAGACCGGCCAGCAGCGCGCCTCAGCGAAGGGGCAGACGGGTCATCGCACTGACCCGCTCGAACGCATGCGGCGGGATCGTCTTGACGTCCCTCGTCATTGGCACCCTCCCCTGCGAGGCCGCCTGCTCCAAGATCGTTGGATGATCCGCAGTGCGGCGCCCAACGTTCTGCACGCTCGCGACGTCGATGTCCGGAACCAGACGCTCCGACCCCATCACGAGGTCAGAGTTGATGTGCTCGTCGACGAGGAACCGTGGGTCACGCCCCAAGGCGAGCAAGCGCCTGGGGCGCGCGCACGGCCCACGGGCAGCCTTCTCCTCGATCTGCAAGACGTGTATCCCAGTTCGAGGCAGTGAGACGGGCGGGACGGGCGCAGGACACCTGGACTACGAAGGGGTCTCGACTATCGAGCAGGCCCAAGGAGCACGAGAGCGACTGTCATACGCGGCCCGAGGCAGGAAGAGTGACGGATAGCGCGGGAACACAGCCTTTGGCGACCATGATGCACAGCCGCGCACATCGTCGCCCTTGGGCCGTCGAGAACCTATTCGTCGGCCTCGCAGTGCGCCCCATTCACCCTCCTCCGCGGTCCCCCGCTGAAAGGCATCAACCTGCTTGTACTGCAGGTCAGGCGACGGTGTGGAGTTCGAAGCGTAGGCCGAGGGCGTTGGTGACTTTCAGGATGGTGGACCAGGTGGGATTGCCGTCGGCTGAGAGGGCTTTGTAGAGGCCGTCGCGGCTCATTCCCACGCGGCGGGCGAGCTCGCTCATGTTCTGCGAACGAGCGATTACGCCCAGGGCCCGGGGGATGGCGGTCGGATCCTCGGCGGACTCCTGCAGGGCGATCTCGAGGTAGGTGGCGACATCGTCGAGACCCTCGAGGTAGTCGGCGGCGTCGAAGTGCGTGTACTTGCCAGTGCCGTTCTTAGCCATCGTCATGTCCCTTCTCCCTGCGGTACTCCTCGGCGAGCTGGCAAGCCCGCTCGATGTCTTGCTGCTGTGTGGACTTGTCGCCGCCGTTGAGCAGCAGGATCACGCGCGGGCCGTCCTGGAGGTAGTAGATGCGGTAGCCGGGACCGGACATCAGTCTCAGTTCCCAGATGCCACGTCCGAGCGGTTTGGCATCGCCCGGATACTGCCCGAGGCGAGCCGGTCGAGCCGATCGACGATGCGGAGTCGCCCGACGCGGTCCTTGAGCTTCCGCAGCCACTTGTCAAAGTCGTCGGTGCTGATGACCTCGACCATGTGTCGACTTTAGCTGACACTCGTTGTGGACATCAAGCATGCCCGGACCGGGGCAGCCGCGTCAGACCTGGACGGCCTGTCTTGCGCCCAACACCCGGCGGAAGGACGCACCTTGAGCCGTTGCAGCGGCTTTAGCGGATGGGGAACTTCTCGGCTGCGGGTCGCACTACGGGTCCGTGCCCAGGGCAGACGATCTCCGCACCGAGGGCCTGCTGTGTCTCCACGGATTCGATGGCCTTCTCTTCATCCCACGTGCGTGCACCTGGTGCTCGACGCAACCTGCCGTCCCGGCCGGCCTCCATGGAATCGCCACAGAACAGGACCCCGGACGCCGGTACGTACAGCGAAAGGTGACCAGGGGTGTGCCCTGGCGTGCCCACCACCCTCAATCCGCCACCGATCGGCAGCTCCTGCCCGTCATCGACGAGCTGGTCGACTCGCGCTGGCTTGGTCCTGAGGATCTTGACGACCACCCTGGCCAGCCATGACGGCAACGGACGCGAGGCCCGCCCAGCGGCGATGGGCTGCGCCTCGATCGGGCTCGCGTAGATCTGCGCGCCAGAGGCCGCGGCGAGGTCGGCCAGGGCGCCCACGTGATCCGGGTCGGCGTGGGTGATGATGATCCGCTTCAGATC
>JBAUUB010000214.1:0-2048 GCA_049582485.1 Dermatophilaceae bacterium | reverse complement strand
GACCAACACCATGGCCCACGCCGAGCAGTGGGCCGCCGACATTGGCGGCCCCGCCTACGCCATCGACGAACAGACAGCAATCCAGGTCATCGACGGCTCCGTCGCGGTCATCTCCGAAGGGAAATGGGCAGAGTTCGGGTCATGACCCTCGGTCAAAGACCGCGTCCAGCCGGTGGGAACCGACCGGCGTTTCGACAGCCCTCCGAGGCGGATACTGTCCGCAGCGGGAACTGGGTGACGTCTGTGCATTGGTCAGTAGATACTGCGGTATGAGCGAGCAACCTCGTCGGGTGAGCTACAGCGCGGGCATGGTGCTGACTGCGTCGGACTTTGAGGCCGAGCAGGGATATCACCGACAGATGCGGTACCTGCACAACCGCCTCCTTCACGGATACGGGACGGTGTCCGGATTGGACGTCACCGTCGACGGCAGGAATGTCCTCGTCAGTCCCGGGTTAGCGATCGACGCACTCGGCCGCGAGATCATCGTGACCGAACAGATGTCTTTGAGCCTGGATCCACCTGACCGCGATCTGCCGCGGATCGGAGATGTTGCCATTGCGTGGCGTGAGGTCCCTGACGACCCTGCGCCGAGCCCTGACGGGACTGTCACCTTCAGCCGTTGGATCGAGGAACCCGAACTGTCATTGGTCCTCCCCGATAGCGACACATCAGAGAAGGTGATCCTGGCACGGCTGACCTGGATGGGTCGTCGTAGTGAGATAGACATCGACGTCTTGGTGCGTCGACCCCTCAGCCTCGCAAGCGACCTTCGCAGGACAGAGTGAGATCCGCCCGGGGACAGCGCGCGGCCAGCCAGGACGCAGCACACGCCGGCAGTTGGCGTGGATTGCTGTCCGTCCACCGAGTTTGGCGCTACGGCTCGTCGCGATGGGCCAGAGGTGGCTGAGGTGATCCTGCGCTCCACGAGGTGCTGGAGGATCGAGCGGGCCGGGCGTAATTGACTTGTCGGCACCCTGCATCGCCTGTGACGCTGCTGTCATGTCGCCGAGCGCCGTTCAGCCACCGTTCGAGCAGTTCCGGGCGACCGCGGACGCGGTCGCGTCGGCCCGCCCCGAGGTGGACCTCGACATGGCCCGCGAGGTGTTCCTAGAGGCAGCGACGCTGCTGCACAACGGCCTCGCTCTGGACGGACTGGACAACCACGATGCCAGCGCCGTGGTGGCTGGGCTATGTGTCGATCTGATATCGACGGATCCGGGTGACGCGGTACGGACACGAGCGCGAGCTGTAGTGGAGAACCCGGCAGATCTGCACGATCCGGCGGGCGTGGCTGCGGCCTATCTCGACTCGGCCAGGATTCTTCAACTCTGACCGATCCGCCCCCGGGATCACCCCTGACCGCCGGCTATTGACCGTTCCGACGGGTGCAGACCTACGGCGGCGGCGTACTACTCTTCGAAGTTCAGGCGTGGTCGAGCCGTTGCCTTCGTGTGGCGTCCGGGTCAGTACATCGGCAACGCCGCCCCGGGTGTGCTGTCGATTGCGCCGCCGCGAGAGGTAGTCTCCGACCGCTTCGAGGACATCGTGCATCCGGCCCCCAAGGTGTGGATCCACCACCTCGAACTCGACGGGGTTGATGAAGTCGATGACAAGGTCGCAGCTTGGCTCGCCGAGGCCCACGTCAACGCCGCCTGACAAGCCTGCAACACTCACGGCCATCGAGGACCCCTCGAGAGTGCCACCTTCCGGCGGCTGTCGACCGGGTGGATCAAATGTGCAGCGAGAAGTGGTGCGAGCTAATTCGGAAACCGGCGTTGAAGTAGAGACGGTGTGCGGCTGTCCGGTCGGCTCCGACACCAGAGTCGAGGTGGATCTGCTCGCACTCGAGGCGCCTGGCTTCGTCGTGCAGCCAATCCAGGAGAAGCCGTGCATGCCCGTGCTTCCTCGCCGCAGAAAGGGTTGAAACGTCGTCGATGTACAGATGGCGACCCCAGGCGAGGTTGTCGCCCAGACGGAATCCGGCGACAGCCACGGCCGAGTCCCCCGGGTCCGGGAGCGAAGCGATGAGCCGGTAACCGGAGGGC
>JBAUUB010000213.1:0-2544 GCA_049582485.1 Dermatophilaceae bacterium | reverse complement strand
CCGGAGCGGCAGCGACCGGGGCTGCACCCACGACACACAGGACGGCCGAAGGCATGCGGGTGCCAGACGCATACGAGAGGATGGACGAGTTGTGAAACCGGGACCATTCCGATACCTCAGCCCCGACTCGCTCGACGAGGCGGTGGCGATGCTCCGCGAGCACCCGGACGCCAAGGTGCTGGCCGGAGGCCAGAGCCTGATCCCGGTGCTCTCGATGCGGCTCGCCCGCCCGAGCCACCTCGTCGACCTCGCCGGCATCCCCGGCCTGGACCGGGTCGAGGTTCGCGAGGACTGCGTCCGGGTGGGTGCTCTGGTGCGCCACGCGCAGCTGCTCGCCGACGACGAGGCGCATGCGGCGCTCCCCCTGCTCCGGCAGGCCCTGTCCAACGTCGCGCACCCCGCGATCCGCAACCGGGGCACGACCGTCGGCTCGATCGCGCACGCCGACGCCGCCGGTGAGATGCCGAGCATCCTCGTCGTCACCGACGGTGTCGTCGAGGTCGTCGGCCCGAACGGGCGGCGCGAGATCGCCGGCACGGACTTCTTCGCGGGTGCGCTCGAGACCGCGCTCGAGCACGACGAGATCGTCGAGGCCGTGCGCTTCGGGCGATTCCCGGCGCGGACGCGCACCGCGTTCCTGGAGTCCGCGCGCCGGCACGGCGACTACGCCCTGGCCGGGGTCGCCGCGGTGCTCACCCTCGACGAGAACGACCGGGTCGCATCGGCACGCGCCTCGTTCGTATCCGTCACCGACGTGCCGGGGGTCGTCGAGCTCACCGACGTCCTCGCCGGCGCCGACCCGGCCTCGGCGAACTGGTCGGTCATCGACGAGCCGGTCCAGGCCGCACTCGCGCCGGAGTCCGACATCCACGCCGACGCGGAGTACCGCCGGATGCTCGCCGGCGAGCTCGCCCGGCGGGCCTTCGCCACCGCCACCGCTGCCGCCGACGGCACGGCCGGCACCACCGGCACCACCACTGGAGCTACCCATGGCTGACCCCGCCCTCTCGACCCTGTCCACCACCGCTGCCCCGCACGACGCGGTCGGCGCGGCCGACCTGCTCGCCGACGAGATGCACGACGTCACGGTGACGGTCAACGGCGTGGCCCGCTCGGCGCGGGTGCCGGCCCGACGGCTGCTGTCCGACTTCCTCCGCCACGACCTGCGCCTGACCGGCACGCACGTCGGCTGCGAGCACGGGGTCTGCGGTGCCTGCACCGTCCTCGTCGACGGCCGCCCGACCCGGGCCTGCCTGATGTTCGCCGTCCAGGCCCAGCGGCACGAGATCACGACGGTCGAGGGCCTGGGGAGCACAGCCGAGACGATGAACCACGTCCAGCGCGCCTTCGCCGAGTGCCACGGCCTGCAGTGCGGCTTCTGCACTCCCGGCTTCGTCACGACGATCACGGCCTACCTGGAGGACCACGAGAACCCCACGGAGGAGGAGGCCCGCGAGATCGTCTCCGGCAACCTCTGCCGGTGCACGGGGTACCAGAACATCATCAAGAGCGTCCTGCGCGCAGCGCAGATCAAACGCGAGGAGACCAAGCGCGAGGAGGGTGAGCCGGCATGAGCACCAGGCAGTTCGGCGCACCGGTCCAGCGCCGCGAGGACCCCCGGCTGCTCACCGGCGGCGGTCGCTATCTCGACGACCTCGGCCACACCGCCTACGAGGCCGCCTTCGTGCGCAGCCCCTACGCCCACGCCCGCATCGTCGACATCGACACCGACGCCGCGGTCGACGTCGACGGCGTCATCGCGATCTACACCCACGACGACCTCCCCGGAGCGGTGGGCGAGCCGCTGCCGGTTCTGATCCCGCATCCGGCACTGACCGCCGCCCGCACCGGATACCCCCTGGCCAAGGACGAGGTGAACCACGTCGGCGAGGCCGTCGTCATGGTGGTCGCCACCAACCGCTACGTCGCGGAGGACGCCGTCGACCGGATCGTCGTCCGCTACGAGCAGCTGACGCCGGTCGTCGGGATAGCAAACGCCCGCGAGGCGGCGCACCTGGTCCACGAGGAGGCTCCGGGCAACGTCTCGGCCCACCTCGTCCAGGAGGTGGGTGACGTGACGTCGGCGCTCGCGGAAGCACCGCATACCCTCACCCTCGAGCTCGACATCGAGCGCAGCGCGTGCATGCCGATGGAGGGCAAGGGCGTCTACGCCCGGTGGAACTCCGACGACGAGTCGCTGCGGGTGTACTCCTCGACCCAAACCTCGACCGGGGTGCGGGCGTGTGTGGCGGCCAAGCTCGGCCTGCCGCTCGCCAAGGTCGAGTGCATCGCCCCGGACGTCGGTGGCGGCTTCGGGGTCAAGATCATGCACCCATGGCCCGAGGAGGTCCTCGTCCCCTGGGCCTCGCGCAACCTCGACCACGACGTGAAGTGGACCGAGGACCGCCGCGAGCACTTCATCTCCTCCGCCCACGAGCGCGGCCAGCTCCAGGAGGTCACGGTCGGCTTCGACGACGACGGCCGGCTGCTCGGGCTCGACGTGATGTTCTGGCACGACCACGGCGCCTACTCGCCGTACGGCCT
>JBAUUB010000212.1:0-1766 GCA_049582485.1 Dermatophilaceae bacterium | reverse complement strand
GAACGTCACCCCGCCAGGGTGGTCCCGACGCGTCCGCGCCTCGGTACAACAGGTGGTGAGGCACCCGATGTGCCGGTCCACCGGCGCACGAGCCTGCACCTGAGGAGGTCGTGTCGTGCGATCCGTGCTGCCGGGGCTCACGAGAAGCAACGTCGGCCTCGAGGCGATGTCCGGCGTGACCCTGGTGGCTATCGCGGTCCCGTTGAACATCGGGTATGCGCAGATTGCCGGCCTGCCACCCACCGCAGGGCTGTACGCCCTCGTCGTGCCGTCCATCCTGTACGCGCTCACCGTGTCCTCGCGCCAAGTTGTGGCCTCCCCGGATGCCGCCGCGGCGGCCCTCGTCGCATCCTCGGTCGGCGGTCTGGCCGTCGCAGGGAGCGCTGACTACGTCAGTATGGCCCTGGCCCAGGCAATCATCAGCGGCCTGATGTTCGTGGCATGCGGCGTGCTCAAGCTCGGCTTCCTGGCCACGTTCCTCTCCAAGCCGATCCTGGTCGGCTTCGTCGGCGGACTGGCTCTCGACATCCTGGTCAGCCAGCTTGCGAAGATGCTCGGTGTCCCCATCGAGAGTGGCGGCGAGTTCCTCGACAAGGTGGGCCAGCTGGTCGCGGGGCTGGACACGGTGAACTGGATCTCGCTGGTCCTCTCCTCGATGTCCGTTGCCGTCCTTCTCGTCGGACGTCGTCTCAACCGATCCGCGCCGTGGGCCCTCGTCGTCCTTGTGTTGGCCACCCTCGCGGTCGTGTGGGCCGATTTGGCCGCACGCGGGGTCTCGGTGCTCGGACCGGTCCAGGCCGGCCCACCCCAGCTCACCGTGCCGCACCTGGACCTCAACCAGTGGCTCTCCCTCGTTCCGTCGGCCCTGGCCCTCACGATGGTGACCATGGCGGAGGGACTGCTGGTCTCACGCAGCTACGGGGCCAAGAACGGCTACAAGACCGACCCGGACCGCGACCTCGCGGCCTTCGGCGTCGGCAACATCGCCTCCGGTCTCACCGGCGGATTCGCCGTGGGCTCCTCGACATCGAGAACGGCGGCCATGGACCAGGCCGGCTCGCGCACCCAGCTCCCCAGCATCGTCGCCGCCGCGCTCGCGCTGCTGCTGCTCGTGTTCGGCACGGCCGTCCTCGAGGACATCCCGTCACCCGCGATCGGTGCCGTCGTCGCCGTGGCGGTGTTTCCGCTGCTCGGCATCCCGGAACTGAGAGAGCTCTGGGGCCTGAACCGCTTCGAGTTCGGCGTGGCCGCAACCTGCTTCCTCGGCACCCTCCTGCTGGGTCCCATCCCGGGCATCTTCATCGCGTTCGTGCTCGCCCTGGTCAACCTCGCCCGGCGCGCCGCCTCACCCGCCGTCGACCTCCTAGGCCCAGAGGCCGACGCCGACCAGGTCCTGGAGCCGTTGCCCACCGGCAGCACGATGACCGCACCCGGGGTGATCGTGATGCGGTTCGCCGCCCCGATCTTCTTCGCCAACGTCAGCCAGCTCGACGAGTCCATCCGGGCGGCGGTCGAGGCTGCACAGGACTCGTCGCCGGAGGGCGGCACCCCACTGCTCCACCTCGTCCTCGACATGGAGGGTGTGACGGATATCGACGTGACCGGAGCCGAGGGGTTCGGTGAGTGCCGCACCTGGCTGGGCACCCGGGGCGTGCAGCTGCATTACAGCCGGGTGCGACCCCGCGTCGCCGTGCTGCTCAGCCATTACGGTCTCGACGAGGGCACCACGACCTTCGGCACCAACCGCGCGGCCATCGAAGCGCTCA
>JBAUUB010000211.1:0-10472 GCA_049582485.1 Dermatophilaceae bacterium | reverse complement strand
GTCCAGCGCTTCTCCGACGACACCGGGCTCGGCGGAGGTGTGTACAGCCTCGGCGACGCCGAAGCGCGCTACGACAATGTCACTCTCGCGGGCAACGTCGCATCGGTCAGAGGCGGAGGACTCTACGTGGACGCCGATGCGCCGGTCCACGTGGCGAGCGCGACCGTCGCGCACAACACCGCACCCATCGCCAGTGGTATCGGCGGCGAGATCGGCTCGTACAACGTCCCCATCACCCCGAGCGCAGGAGTGGTCCTGCGGAACACGCTCGTCGCGGCGAACAACCTGGGCGATAACTGCTCGTTCGCACTCGGCTCCGACGGCGGCAACCTCGACGACGGCGACTCCTGCTATTTCAGGGGTGAGCGGGACCGTGTGAACGCTCGCGCCCCTGGCGTCGACGCCATCGCCGACAACGGCGGTCCGACCAGGACCATGGCACTCCAGGCCGACAGCCTGGCCATCGAGGGCGGGTCTCACCGTGTCCCGCCGTGGACCAGCGCGGCGTCCAGCGTCCCCAGAACCGGACCTGTGACATCGGTGCGTACGAGTACGAGGGTCAGGTCGTCGAGGACACCGAGCCGCCGGACACGCTGTTCGACCCGGTGACAGGCGGGCCCTTCCAGAACACCGAGGCGACCTCGATGTTCCTCTTCAGCGGCACCGACAACCTGACCCACCCCGAGGACCTCACCTACGAGTGCCGGCTGATCGAGTACGACCCGACGGAGCCCCCGGAGCCGGTGGATCCGACCGAGCCGCCCGCGCCGGAGTTCGCCTTCGTCGGGTGCACCAACCCCTGGCAGGTCCCGCTGATCGAGGACGGCCTGTACCTCTTCGAGGTGCGCGCCATCGACCGCGCCGGCAACATCGACCCCACGCCTGTCTCCCACTCGATCGTTGCGGAGGTCGATGTGACCCCGCCGCAGACGACGATCGAGACCTTCCCGTCCGACCCGTCCTCGTCCCAGGCCGCGACCTTCACCTTCAGCGCCAGCGACGACGCGACGCCTGTGCAGTTCATCGAGTTCGAGTGTCGGCTCGACAGCAACGACCCCGCCGCATGGCTCGAGTGCACGAACCCCGCCGTCCTGACCAACCTGGCACCGGGCTCCCACACCTTCCAGGTAAGGGCAGCCGACGGTGCGGACAACGTCGACCCCACCCCCGCCTCCTACACGTGGACGGTCGCGCCAGCGACGACCTGCGACAGCGCCAACATCACGCTGTTCGCGCAGGCGGACACATGGGTGGACGAGGCGCTACCCACCGACAACATGGGCATCCTGGAGAACCTCGTCGTCCGCTCCGCGGCTCCGGGAGCGGACGCCCGCACGCTCATCAAGTTCGTCCTCCCGCCTCTTCCCGCAGAGTGCGAGCTGCAGAGCGCCACCTTGCGACTCTGGGGTGAAGGGGACCCCGGCGACGTGCTGCAGGCCACCCCGCTCGGGGCAGCATGGGGTGAGAACCAGGTGACGTGGCTCACGCAGCCTTCCGTCGACTCCGGCGCCACGCCGGCGACGACGACGGCGCCGGGCGCCGGCTATCGCACGTGGAACGTCACCCCACACGTCGCTGCGATGCGCGCGGGAACCGACAACCACGGCTGGCTGATCCGATACACCGATGAGGAGGGCGATCCTGCTCGCGATCAGTCGTTCATCGGCTCCGAGGTCGTCGGGCTCGACCCGCCGACGCCACCCCAGCTCGTGCTTCGGTTCGAGCCGGACGGTGCGCCCGCGCCAGAACCGCCCACGATGGACCCCGGGACCACTCCCACTCAGGTGACGTGCGGGCAGATCCTGACCAGCGACACTATCGTCGCGAACGACCTGAACTGTCTCGGTGAGGGCTTGGTCATCGGAGCGCCCGACATCGTCGTGGACCTGAACGGCCGCACCGTCGCGTATGCGGGGATCCTCGAGCCCGGCGAGGAGGACGGACTTTTCGCAGGCATCCGCAACTCCGACCACGACAACGTGGTGATCACCGGTGGGACAGTGCGGAACTACGGCTACGGCGTCCGGCTCATGGGCACGGTGAGCCACAACGTCATCACCGGGATGACGCTGGCAAACAACGTCAACGCCGGCGTGGAGCTCTTCGACGCCGACAACGGCCGCATCGGCAACACGATCTCGGGCAACACCTTCCGACTCAACGGCGACGGAGTGGCGCTGGTCAACGGCGCCGAAGGCTCGCTCGTCGAAGGCAACACCTTTGCCGGGAATCTCGGTCGAGCCGTCTACGTCTTCGACGGCGGGGACCACCAGTTCCTCGACAACGACATCTCGGGGGAAACCGGCGACCCCTTGCTCGACTCCGACGGAGGCTTCTATCTGGACTCCTCCACGGACAACGAGATCGCCGGCAACACGATCAGCGACACCGGCGACGCCGCGGTCGTTCTCACCGGCGCGCACCGGACCAATGTGCACTCGAACCGAACATCCCGCACCTCGGACTCCGGTATTACCGTCGCGGACAGTGACGGTGTGCGCCTGGTGGAGAACAGCCTTCACCGGGCCGGTGGTCCCGGGATCGCGATCGCGGACTCACACTCCGCCGAGGTCCGCGCGAACGACGTGCGGTACAACCCCGGTGGCATCGAGCTGAGCGGTTCGGACAATGCGGTGGTCGAGAGCAACGACGCGAGGTTCAGCTCGGCCTACGGGATCTCCCTCGAGGCCACCACCGAGTCCACCGTTCGCGCCAACATCGTGGACCACACTCAGGGCGCGGGCATCGCGGTCGAGGGTGAGGTCCTCGACGCCGCAGGTGACCCCATTGGGGGCAACCTCGTCGAGGGCAACTCCGCGACGGGCAACCTCGGCGACGGGATCTCCGTCAACGGCGGCGGACATACCGTCACCGCCAACACGGCCTACAACAACGGGGCGTGGGGGATCGCGGCCGAAGTCGGCACCACGGTCGACGGCGGCGGCAACCTGGCCAGCGGCAACGCCGAGCCGGGGCAGTGCATTGGTGTGGTCTGTGCAGACGGCACCGCACCGCCGGTTCTCGACCCAGACCTCAGTGCGCCCGATACGGAGGTCACAGACGCGCCGGCCAACGGGACAGGATCGCTGAGCCCTCATCGTTTCACCTTCCGTGGTGTCGACGACCAGGCGCCCGAGACCGCGCTGCGCTACGAGTGCCGGATCGACGCCCCGCCGGACGGCGAGCCCGAGCCGCCCGAGCCGCCTGAGCCGGGTGAGCCCCCGGAGCCGGTCGAGCCTCCGGCCAGCGAGACGTGGGGCGAGTGCGGCAGTCCCTGGGTCTATCCGTTCCTGCTCGCCGGAGAGCACAGGTTCGAGGTTCGGGCGATCGACCCAGCGGACAACGTGGACCTCACACCGGCCGTGCATGTCTGGACCGTCTCGCCAGCCCCGGCCTCCGCTGACTCCCTCGCGCCTCGCCTGACGATCGCCTCGAGTCCGGAGAACCCCACGTCGGCCACGAACGCGACGATCGTCTTCCGCGCCACGGACGACACCACACCCGGATCCCTGCTGACGTACCAGTGCTCGGTCGACGGGTCGGCTGCCGAGGAGTGCACGTCACCCCTGGAGCTCACCGATCTCTCGCTCGGAACGCACAGTGTCATCGTGACGGCCACCGACCTGGCAGGCAACGTCTCCGCGCCGGCAGAGGTGACGTGGGAGGTCGTCGAGGCGCCCCAGGACACGACTGCCCCGGAGACGACTCTCGTCTCGACGCCGGACCCGACGACTGTGCTCACCAGCGCTGAGCTGTCCTTCACGAGCACCGAGGCCGGAGCGGGCTTCGAGTGTCGCCTCGACGCCGACTCCGACGCCGACTGGACCAGCTGTACGTCGCCGCAGACCTACGACAACCTCGACGTCGGGTCACACACCTTCGACGTGCGAGCGATCGACGCGGCGGGCAATGTCGACCCCACACCTGCGTCGTTCTCCTGGGAAATCACGGCAGCTCCGGTCGAGACAGCACTGACGTGTGGCACCGTCGTGACGCAGTCGATCCGGCTCACGGCCGACCTTCTCGACTGCCCCGGCGACGGGATCGTCGTCGGCGCCGACCGCATCACCATCGACCTCGGTGGGCAGGTCGTGGGCGGAACCGGCACCGGGGAGTCCGTCGGCATCCGGTTCGGCGGCTTCGACTCCGTGACGGTGACCGGCGGAACGGTCGAGGGCTTCGACACCGGAATCAGCCTCGGCTCCGGCACCGTGGGGGCGATCGTCGACACGGTGACGGTCAGCCTCAACCTCACCTCAGGCGTCACGCTGACCAACGCCGATGACGGTTCGACCGGAAGCACCCTGCGCAGCAGCGAGATCGTCGGCAACAGCCTGTTCGGGGTGCTGCTCGACAACGGGACGCAGTACGCGCGCGTTCACGACAACATCATCTCGGGAACCAGCGGCACCGCGATCTCGGTCCTGCACTCGAGCGACAACCGTGTCGAGGACAACGACATCAGCAACTCGTCCGATACGAGCATCCACCTGGACGGCTCGACGGGCACCCACATCTCCGGGAACTCGGTGCAGCTCGGGGCCGATGCAGCGATCATGGTCGAGCTCGGCTCACACAACACCCGCGTCGAGGGCAACCACCTGACCGACTCCGAGGCAGGGGTCATCGTCAGCGAATCGAACGGCGCGCATCTGGTGGATAACGTGATCCACACGATGGGGGACAACGCGATCTCCCTCGAGGCCTCCGACGGCGGCCTCGTGCACGGCAACGACGTGCGGTTCAACACCGGAGGCATCTCCGTCGAGGGCTCCAGCGGCAACCGCATCGAGGCCAACGACGCGAGCCAGAACGACGGCTACGGGATCGAGCTCGGTGACGGTGCTCTGAGCAACCAGCTCGTGGGCAACACCGCGAGCAGCAACGCCAGCGACGGAATCAGCATCGGCGGCGACGCTCCTGCGGGATCTGGGACCCTCATCGAGTCCAACACCGCGCATGCCAATGCCGGGGACGGGATCCATGTCGGCGGAGTTGGTCACATGATCGCCCGCAACGTGGCGGACAACAACACCAAGTGGGGGATCTACTCCTCACTCGGCACCGTCGCCGGCACGAACGTCGACGGCGGCGGCAACCGGGGGGCCGGCAACCTCGGCGGAAGCATCGACCCGACCACCCTCAAGGTCATCCAGTGCCACAACGTCGCGTGCGACGGCGGCCCCGGCCTGCCGTCCGACACGACACCGCCGCAGACCTCAATCGTCTCGGGCCCCAGCGACCTCACGTCCCGTACGTCGGCGACCATCACTTTCACCGGCACCGACAACGCCACGACCGTGACCTTCGAGTGCGGTCTCGACGGCGCGTCCTGGGAGCCCTGCACCTCGCCGGTGACCCTGACGGGCCTGAGCGTGGCTGCGCACTCCTTCGCCGTTCGAGCCATCGACTGGTTGGGCAACCCGGACCCGACACCGGCCATCCACACCTGGACCATCGAGCCCCCGGCCCCTGGTACGGCACCGACGACGACCATCCTCGACGGTCCCGATCCGATGACCGTGTCGACGACCGCGACGTTCACGTTCGAGTCCGACGAGGAGGGCACGTCCTTCAGCTGCAGCCTCGACGGGTCGCAGCCCACGACATGCGCCTCCCCGCACCAGTACAGCGGGCTGGCGGTCGGTCCGCACACCTTCACGGTCTTCGGAACCGACCCCGAGGGCAACATCGAAACGTCTCCAGCGACGTACTCCTGGACAGTCGGACCTGCCCCGGTCGCGACGACGGTCAGCTGTGGCATGACGGTCACCCAGTCGATCCGTCTGCTCAACGACCTCACCGACTGCGGGGGCGACGCCCTCGTGGTCGGCGCCGGCGGCATCACCATCGACCTCGACGGCCATGTCCTCGACGGGACCGGCCTAGGTGCCGGAGTCCGCAACCCCGGCTTCGACGGAGTCGCCGTGACGAACGGCAGCATCCAGGAGTTCGACCACGGCGTCCTCGTCGTGAATGCCGACCGAGTCATCGTCTCCTCGCTGCGCCTGACGGCCACCCAGGAGTCCGGGGTGACCTTCCAGGGTGGTGGCAGCGGCAGTGCCGTGCGCAGCTCCGTGTTCATCGAGGGCTACAACGGCGTCTGGCTCACCGACGCCGCCGACGGTGTGGTCGTGCGGGACAACACTCTCGCCGGTCTCGGCGGTAGCGGAGTCCGGATCGACCTGGGCGCCGCCCGCGCAACGGTCAGCGGCAACTCCGTCACCGGTGCATCCGGGGCGGCCATCCTCCTCGAGGGGGCCACGGACAACCTGGTGGAGACGAACGATCTCAGCACCAACCCCGGTGCTGGCGTGGCGCTCGATCTCGCAGCCAACGCCAACCTCGTGCGGCTCAACACGATCACGGGTTCGGGGTCCGCGGGGATATCGGTGACCGGTTCCGACGCGAATTCGCTGCTCGGCAACGTCGTCTCAGGCTCCGGCAGCGACGCCATCAGTCTGGACTCGGCGAACCTGACCGTGATCTCCACCAACGACATCCGGTTCAACTCCGGGGGAGTGTCCCTGACGTCATCGAGCGATAACACTCTGGTGGCGAACAGCGTCATCGGCAACAGCGGATCCGGCATCTCCGTCGAGTCCGAGTCGTTCCGCAACGTGATCCGGGCCAACGTCGTGTCCAGCAACTCCGGAGAGGGCATCTACCTCGCCGGCCAGGCGTCGGGAGCCGATGGCAACCTCGTCGTCGACAACCTCGTCGACGGACAGAGCGGAGCGGGCATCCTCGTCAACGACAGCGGTCACACCGTGACCGGCAACTCCGCGTCGGCCAACGACGGCTGGGGGATCTACGCCAACGGTGCGATCGACGGTGGAGGCAACCGAGCCGGCGGCAACGCCGAGCCGCAGCAGTGCTTCGGCGTCGTGTGCGAGATCCTCGACGCGCCCGGCGCGCCGGACACGGTCATCGTCGAAGCACCGGACGACCCGAGCAACACCGCGTTCCCGTACTTCACCTTCACGGGCAGTGACGACACGACCGCGGTCTTCGACCTCGGGTTCCAGTGCCGGCTCGACAGCAGCGACGAGCTCGACTTCGTCGACTGTGAAAACCCGTGGTACCTGTCGAACCTGAGCCCCGGCGAGCACACCTTCGAGGTGCGCGCCGTGGACCAGAACGACCGGGTCGACCCGACCCCGGCGAGCCACACGTGGGTGTACGAGGCCCTGCCGGCCAACGAGCCGCCGGACACCTTCATCGACCTGAAACCGACTGCCCAGACACCGTTGCTCGAGGCGTTCTTCACCTTCTCGTCGAACGAGCCGGACGTCACCTACGAGTGCTCTCTCGACGAAGCGGCTTTCAGCGCCTGTGTCTTCGGCGTCGAGTACGAGTTCGACGAGGCCGAGGTCGGCGCTCACACCTTCCGGGTTCGCGCGACCGATTCCGAAGGGCTCGTGGATCCCACGCCTGCCGAATGGACGTGGGTCATCACCGGGATCACCACGACCATCACCGGTGGACCCGCGTTCATCGCCGGTGAGGGAACCGACCCGGCCGAGGGTGGTGAGACCGAGGAGTCCAGTGCGACCTTCGAGTTCTTCTCCAACCTGCCAGATGCCGACTTCCTCTGCTCCATCGACCTCGGTGCGTACGAACCCTGCGCCTCGGGCGTCACCTACGACGGACTGGTCCCCGGCGAGCATCTCTTCACGGTGTATGCGGTGGGCCCGGAGGGCGAGGAGCAGCTCGAGCCGACCGAGTACGGCTGGATGGTGCTGCCCGGTCTCGACATCACGCCTCCTGAGACGCAGATGGTCGGCGGCGGCACCGACGCCAACGGTGGAGTGACCTTCACCTTCATCGGCACCGACGACCGCTCGGCCTCGACGGCGCTGACCTTCGAGTGTGCCATCGACGACTCGTCCGAAGCGGGACCGTGGACGGAGTGCACGAGTCCGTGGACCTATCCGTCGACGGAGAACCCGGAGCCGCTGTCGCTCGGCCAGCACACCTTCTACGTGCGGGCGATCGACACCGAGGACAACGTCGATGCCACGCCGGCCGAGTGGGACTTCGTCATCGAGGCCGACGGCATCGCCCCCACGGTGAGCGTGACCGCTGCACCGCCGGCGCAGACGGCCGAGCAGGTCTCCACCCTGCGGTTCACCTCGAACGACCCGTTCGCGACCTTCGAGTGCGCCCTCGACCCCGTGGGCGAGGCGGTCTACGAGCCGTGCTCGTCCCCGCACGAGGTCAGCGTCGACGTTGCCGGACCTCACACGGTCCTCGTGCGCGCCGTCGACCTCGCCGGCAACGCCGGCGAGCCCGCCGAGGTGTCGTGGACCCTCATGGCCGCACCTGAGGTGGTCATCACGACCACGTTCGCCGCAGCCTCCGGTCCGGACGTGCAGATCGCATTCACCACCGTTCCGGAGTTCCCTGGCCCGACCTTCGAGTGCAGTCTCGACGGAGGACCCTTCGCCTCCTGCACCTCGCCGGTGAGCCATACCGGTCTTGGTGGCGGTCAGCACACCGTCCAGGTCCGCGGTACCTTCGGTGCCTTCGTGGGCCAGCCCGCGGAGATCACCTGGGTGGTCGACGCGCCGGTGGACGAGGTCGCGCCCGACACGACGATCACCGTTGGCCCGGTCAGCGGGCCGTTGCCGATCGGATCGACCAGCGCCAGCGCCACGTTCGAGTTCTCGGCGACCGAGGCGGGCGTCACGTTCGAGTGCGACCTCGACGGCAGCGGCTTCTCGGGTTGCCTCTCACCGCACGTGATCGACGGGCTGACCGCCGGCGAGCACACGGTGCTCGTGCGTGCCGTCGACGCAGCCGGCAACGTCGACGCGACTGCGGCGAGCTGGACGTGGGAGGTCGACGGCCATCCGGCAGCGACGATCCTCTCCGGTCCCGACGAGGTGACCGGCGACGTGGACGCCACCTTCGAGTTCACGACGGCCGAGGGCGACGCAACCTTCGAATGTTGGCTGGACGGGACGGCGCAGCCCTGCACCTCGCCGCAGGTCTACACCGGCCTGGCCGCGGGGGACCATGTGTTCGCGGTGCGGGCGCTCGACCCCGATGTCCCGGTCGACCTCGGTTGGCCGGAGTACGTGGACTACGAGTGGACCATCGCGGCCGTGCCCGACACGACCGTCTTGTCGGCGCCGACTGGGACGATCAACGCCTCGGCGACCATCGAGTTCACCGGGACCGGAACGTCGTTCCAGTGCGCGCTGGACGGCGCCGACTACGCAACCTGCACGTCGCCGGCAGTGCTGAACGAGCTGGCCGTCGGAACGCATACGTTCGCGGTTCGCTCGGTCAATGCCGCTGGCATGCCCGACCCGACTCCGGTGACGGTTGAGTTCGAGGTCGCAGCCCCGGCCGCCGTGTGCGAGGCGAGCACCGTCACTCTCAATGCATCCCGCGACTCCTGGGTCAACTCGGGGAGCACGGCCGAGAACAAGGGAACGGACTCCAACCTCAAGGTGATGTCGAAGTCCGGAGGCAACCTCCGTGCGCTCGTGGGCTTCCCGGCCTGGCAGGTGCCCGAAGGGTGTGTCATCGAGTCAGCGACTTTGCGGATGTACGCGGGCAGCGCCCGCACGGGCCGCACCCTCCAGGCCCTCAACCTGAACGGGGCCTGGACAGAGACCGCGGTGACGTGGGCCAACCAGCCCGCGACCACCGGAACCGCGGCGACCGTGTCTTCCGGCACCGGCTGGCGCCAGTGGACGGTCACGGAGCAGGTCTCGGCGGCGCTGTCCGCCGGTACCTGGCACGGCTTCCTGATTCGCGATGCCCAGGAGAACCGAGACGCCGAGCAGCAGTTCTGGTCCCGGGAGAAGGGGCAGAACGTCCCGCAGCTCGTGGTGGCAGTCGTTCCGGCCAGTGAGGCTGCCCCCGAACCCAGCCCCAGTCCAAGCCCGAGTCCAAGTCCGACTCCGATCGAGACGTGCCCGGCCCCGGTGACACTGACCGCATCCGCGGACGCGTGGATCCAGCAGAAGGACACCGGCAAGAACAACGGAGCGGATTCCAACCTGAAGGTCATGTCCAAGTCGGGCGAGGCTCTGCGGGCACTGGTCCGGTTCGACCTGCCCGCGACACCGGCCGGCTGCTCGGTGACGTCCGCGACGCTCCGGCTCTACTCGACCGGGTACAAGACCGGCCGCACTCTCCAGGCCATCCCCGTGGCGGCCGCGTGGACGGAGGGCGGTGTCACGTGGGCGACCCAGCCGACGACGACGGGCTCGACGTCAACGGTCTCGTCGGGGTCCGGGTGGCGTGTGTGGAACATCACCGGGCAACTCACGGCGGGAGTGGCAGCGCACGGCTTCCTCGTGAGGGACGCGAACGAGGGCAACGACGCGGACCAGCAGTTCACGAGTCGGGAAGGGAGTAGTGGCCAGCGACCGCAGCTGGTGATCGAGTACGTTCCGAGCTCGGGCTGAAGAGCGGTGGTCCCCGGGGCCCCTCCCACGCCCCGGGGACTACCG
>JBAUUB010000210.1:0-3285 GCA_049582485.1 Dermatophilaceae bacterium | reverse complement strand
TACAACCACGGCCGCGAGGGATGGGCCGACGCGAGCGGCTCGATCCTGCGCGACCGCCGCCGGTCGATGCGCAACCTGATGGCGACCCTTCTCCTGGCCAATGGGGTCCCGATGCTCAATGCGGGGGACGAGCTGGGGCGCACCCAGTGGGGGAACAACAACCCCTACTGCCTCGACATCGAGGAGATATGGTTCGACTGGGAGCTCGAGCCCTGGCGTGAGGACCTGCTCGAGACCGCTCGGTTCCTGACCGGACTGCGACGCCGTCACCCGGTCCTGCGGCAACGGACGTTCCACACCGGCCAACCCGTGTCCGCCGATGGCTCCCTCGACGTCGCGTGGTACGGCACCGATGGCGCCGAGCTCGACACGGAGGCGTGGGAGTCAGCCTCGACACACACCCTCCAGATGCTGCTGGACGGCGCGTGGCTCGACACCGACAGCCTGCTGATCGTCCTCCACGGGGGCGGACGGGAGTCGACCGTGACCCTCCCCAAGGCGCCCGGCCTGCTCGGGTACTCGCTCCTCTGGGACTCGGCGTGGGAGCACCCTTCCGACGGGGCCGACTCGCCCGCCACGCAGGGCGCTCCCCTGCTCCCTGGGACACCGGTGACCGTCGAGGCCGCGAGTCTGCGCATCTACCGCGCTCAGGATCCGACGTGAGCAGCGCCGGTCCTGCCTCCCTGTCTGACCTTTCGATAGCGTTGTGCGGGTGACGCCACCCACAGAGCCGCACATCCCCTCCCCCGCACCCGAGCCGTCGACACCGTCGGCCGAGCCGCCCCTCTCCGAGCCGCCCCAGACCCCGCTCGGCCGGATTCCCGTCCAGGACGTCCGCCCGAGTGTCGACGAGGGCCGCCTCCCGGCCAAGTCCGTCGTGGACGAGGAGTTCGTCGTCACCGCACGCGTCTTCCGTGAGGGTCACGACGCGGTGAACGCCAGCGTCGTCCTCGTCGACCCGGACGGCGCGGAGACCGTGCTACCGATGGAATGCACCAACGAGGGTCTGAGCACCTGGGAGGCGACCGTCTCGGCATCCCGGACCGGGCTGTGGCACTACCGGGTCGAGGGGTGGTCCGACCCCTACGGCACCTGGCGCCACGATGCGATGATCAAGATCGCCGCCGGCGTCGACGTCGACATGATGCTCGAGGAGGGAGCCCGGGTCTTCGAGCGGGCTCTGGATGACGTCGACCGGACACCGGAGCAGCGCCGGATCCTCGAGGATGCGGTCGCGGGACTGCGGGACACCTCGGTCGGCACCCAGGTCCGTCTCGACGCCGGTGCCGGCGAGCCGGCCAGGACCGAGATGACCGATCGTCCGCTCCGCGAGATGGTCAGCCCGAGCCCCGCATACCCGCTGCTCGTCGAGCGCACGCTCGCACTCACGGGCGCCTGGTACGAGATCTTCCCGCGGTCCGAGGGAGCGGTCCGCGACCCGCAGACCGGTCGGTGGCGGAGCGGAACCCTGCGCACCGCCGCAGAACGGCTCCCGGCAATCGCCGACATGGCTTTCGACGTCGTCTACCTCACTCCGATCCACCCCATCGGCACCGCCGCCCGCAAGGGTCCCAACAACAGCCTCGACTCCGGCCCGGACGACCCGGGCAGCCCGTACGCCATCGGCTCCCCGGACGGCGGCCACGACGCCATCCACCCCGACCTCGGGACCTTCGACGACTTCGACCAGTTCGTCGCGCGGGCGGAGGAGCTGGGCCTCGAGGTCGCGATGGACCTCGCTCTGCAGTGCTCTCCCGACCATCCGTACGTCGCCGAGCACCCGGAGTGGTTCACCACCCGCGCGGACGGGACGATCGCCTATGCGGAGAACCCCCCGAAGAAGTACCAGGACATCTACCCGCTCAACTTCGACAACGACCCGGCCGGCGCCTACGCCGAGATGCGCCGCGTCATCCAGGTGTGGATCGACCACGGCGTGAAGATCTTCCGGGTCGACAACCCGCACACCAAGCCGGTGCAGTTCTGGCAGTGGCTGATCCACGATGTCGCCGCGGACCACCCGGAGGTCATCTGGCTCTCCGAGGCCTTCACGAAACCGGCGATGATGCACACCCTGGCCAAGGTGGGCTTCCAGCAGAGCTACACCTACTACGCGTGGCGCAACACCAAGCACGAGCTCGAGGAGTACTGCCGGGAGCTGGCCGGAGACGCCTCTGCCTACATGCGTCCGTCGTTCTGGCCGACGACGCATGACATCCTCACCCCCTACATGCAGTTCGGCGGGCCGACCGCGTGGAAGCTGCGGGCCGCGCTCGCTGCGACCCTGGTCCCGACCTACGGCATCTACACCGGGTACGAGCTGCACGAGCACATCGCCCGGCCGGGTGCCGAGGAGCAGATCCACAACGAGAAGTACGAGTACAAGGACCGCGAGTGGTACCGCTACGAACCGGGCGGTGACCGCGAGGGGCAGTCGCTCGCCGGCTACCTCACCCGGATCAACCGGATCCGCCGTGAGCACCCGGCGCTGCACTGGCTGCGCAACATCGTGTTCCACCACGCCGACGACGAGAACGTCATGGTGTTCAGCAAGCGGCGCAGGCTCCCCGACGGGAGCGAGGACATCGTCCTCGTCGTCGCGAACCTGGACCCGCACAGCACCCGCGAGACGCAGGTGCGGCTGTCCATGCCCGAGTTGGGCATGGACTACTACGACAGGTTCGTGGCCCGCGACGAGATCACCGGCGCCGAGTGGTCATGGGGTGAGCACAACTACGTCCGGCTGGGCCCCGAGAACGAGCCGGTCCACATCATCTCGGTGCGGAGGTGACCGTGCAGGGCCTCAACCTGAGCCAGCCCGGGCTACGGCACGACACCGAGTGGTACAAGACGGCCGTCTTCTACGAGGTCCTGGTGCGAGCGTTCTCGGACACCACGGGCTCCGGAACCGGCGACCTCCAGGGTGTGATCAGCCGGCTCGACTACCTCCAGTGGCTCGGCGTCGACTGTCTCTGGATCCCGCCGTTCTACGCGAGCCCCCTGCGCGACGGCGGGTACGACATCGCCGACTACACCGCGGTCCTGCCCGAGTTCGGCACGATCGAGGACTTCCGCCAGCTCGTCGCCGAGTCACATGCCCGCGGCATCCGGATCATCACCGACTTCGTCATGAACCATACGAGCGACCAGCATCCCTGGTTCCAGGCGAGCCGGTCGGACCCGGACGGCCCCTACGGTGACTTCTACGTCTGGTCGGACACCGACGAGAAGTACCAGGACGCCCGCATCATCTTCGTCGACACGGAGGAGTCGAACTGGACCTTC
>JBAUUB010000209.1:0-5566 GCA_049582485.1 Dermatophilaceae bacterium | reverse complement strand
CCTCGGCGCAGCGGCGGACTCCGTCGACGAGGGCTCGGCCAAGGGCGCCGCGGGAGCCCGACTCGCGCTGACCGTCCGGCAGGTCGTGCGCCACTCCGCCGAGGAGGTGCTGACCGAGGCCGCCCACGCGATGGGTCCCGCCCCCTTGGTCCGCGACGAGGAGCATGCGCGGCGCGTGGCCGACCTTCAGGTCTACGTCCGTCAGGAGCACGCCGCGCGCGACGCCGCGGCGTTGGGGCGAGCCGTGCTGGAGGGTGGACCGTGAAGCCGTCGCGCGCGGCGCCGGGGTCCGCGACCTCCGGAGTGAGCGGGACGGCCGCGACCCCCGAGCGGGCCTGGCGCGACCTGCCCTCCTGGGACAGCGCCCCCGATGTCGCCCTCACAACCCTCGATGGCCGGGCCGCGGCGCACCTGCTCGTCGTCGTCGCCCACCCTGACGACGAGACGCTGGCCGTCGGTGGGCTGATCCACGAGGCCGGCCGGCGCGGTCTGCGCACGACCGTCCTCGTCGCGAGCGACGGCGAGGCCTCCCATCCGGACAGCCCGACGCACTCCCCCGACGATCTCGCTCAGGCACGACGGGCCGAGCTGGCCGTGGCCCTGGGCATCCTCAACCCGACGGCGGAACATCGCCTCCTCGCCCTCGGCGACGGCCGGCTCGCCGAGCGCACGGCCCGGCTGGAGTCGCAGATCGCCCTGCTGGCCGACCCCGGCACGGTCGTCGTCTCGACCTGGCGCCACGACGGCCATCCCGACCACGACGCGGTCGGTCGGGCGGCGGCGTCGGCAGCCGTCCAGGCCCACTGCCGCCACCTCGAGGCGCCCATCTGGGCGTGGTCCTGGACCGGGCCTGCGGACCTGCCCTGGCACCAGGTCCAGCTGCTCCGGTGCCCACCCGCGGCGGTGCGCCGCAAGAGGGAGGCGCTGACCGCATACCGCAGTCAGATCGGCGCCCTCTCGGATCACCCGGCGGACGCGGCGGTGGTGAGCGAGGAGGTCCTGGAGCACTTCCGGCGACCGTTCGAGGTGCTGCTCGACGCCTCCGCCGCTCCCGCCGCCGAGCCGATCGAGCCCGAGGTCTTCGACCGCATGTATGCGGGGGGCGACGATCCCTGGCGGCACGAGCAGTCGTGGTACGAGTCGCGAAAGCGCGCGGTCACCCTGGCCGCCCTGCCGACCGAACGGCTCGGCCGGGTGCTCGAGATCGGGCCCGCGACCGGGCTGCTCACCGTCGAGCTGGCGCGTCGGGCCGACAGGGTGGTCGGGATCGATGTCAGCTCCGAGGCCCTGCGCCGGGCACGCCGCCGGGTCTGCGCGCAGGGGCTGGCCGAGCGGGTCGAGATGCTGCAGGGGCGGGTGCCGGACACCTGGCCGACCGGGCGGTTCGACACGGTGCTCGTCTCGGAGGTGGCCTACTTCCTCACTCCGGGCGAGTGGGCGACGACCCTGCGACTCATCCGGAGCTGTCTGGCGGAGACGGGATCGCTCGTCCTCGTGCACTGGGCGCACCGGCTGCGGGACTGCCCGCTCGACGCCGAGGGCGCCCACGACCTGGCCGTCGACGTCACCGGGCTCCGTACGACGGTGCACCACGTCGAGGAGGACTTCGTGCTGCGTGTGCTGCGACCGCAGGGTCTGGCGTCGGTCGCCGTGACGGAACGGCGGGTCTGATGACCCGGTGTCGGGGTGGCGCGGACGGATGGGGGCCTGACCTGCGTCGATGTGCGGATCAGATTTGAGAGCGACGACAGGCGCAGCACACCCCGAAGGGTGTAGACATGAGTGCCGAGAGCCGATGAGGTGGAGGACATGACCCGACCGAAGCTGACCAGGATCCCCGCCCAGACCCAGCAGCACCCGGGCACGATCGCCGACCTGCAGCCGGCGGCCGACCACGGCGAGACATCGTGGACGGCCCGCGAGCGACTGACCGGCAAGCGGGTGCTCATCACCGGCGGTGACTCGGGCATCGGCCGTGCCACCGCGATCACGATGGCCCGCGAAGGCGCGCAGGTGGCGATCAGCTATCTGCCCGAGGAGCAGGACGATGCCGAGGACACCAGGGCGACCATCGAGCGCGGGAGCGGCGTCTGCCACCTCCTGCCCGCCGACCTGACGACGATCGAGTCCAACCAGGACCTCGCCCGGGCCGCGGTCGACGCCCTCGGCGGACTCGACGTCCTCGTCTGCAACGCGGCGTTCCAGATGACCTACGGCAAGCTCGAGGACTTCCCGGCCGAGCAGATCCAGCACACCTACGCCGTCAACGTCTTCTCGCCGTTCTGGCTCGCCCAGTCGCTCGCCGGCGAGCTCGAGGACGGCGGGTGCATCATCATCACGACGTCCGTCCAGGCCTACAACCCGTCCGAGGAGCTGCTGGACTACGCCTCGACCAAGGCGGCGCTGAACAACCTCGTGGTCAACCTCGCGAGCGAGCTCGGCCCGCGCGGGATCCGCGTCAACGCCGTCGCGCCCGGACCCATCTGGACCCCGCTCATCCCGTCGACGATGCCGGAGAAGAAGGTGTCGGGCTTCGGCTCCGATACCCCGCTCGGCCGGGCCGGGCACCCCGTCGAGGTGGCCGCCGCCTATGTCTTCCTCGCCTCCGACGAGGCGTCCTACGTCTCGGGAACCGTGCTGGGCGTGACCGGCGGCAAGCCCGTGTTCTGACGTCAGCGTGAGCGGGAGGGTCGGGTCCCGCTCACGTCGATCCCGATCCGGTCACTCGCCCGGCGCGGCACCGGATCCCATCAACCGCCCGACCGCCCCGCCCCTCGACACGGGCGACGCCAGGGAGCGTCCGTGACGACGGGTGGGGCGGCGGGCACCAGACGCGGGCGCGCTTGTTCGCCGGTTCGTCACCGGGTCGCGCGCATCCGACGAACGGGTCGACGTGCGCTCGACGGCCTGTGTCGCCAGCGGGCGGGTCCTACGCTGCAGACATGGCACGGGAGCCGCGGCTTCCCACCGTCGCCGAGGCGATGCGTCTCGCTCCGAGGGTCGACTACCTGCCGCGCGGGGTCCGACACGCGGCCCGGCTGGACATGCCGCTGTCCATCGGCGACGGCGTCACGAACTCCCAGCCCTCCACCGTGCGAAGCATGCTCGAACTGCTCGACGTCCGCCCGGGCCAGAGGGTGCTCGACGTCGGCAGCGGGTCCGGCTGGACGACCGGAATCCTGGCTCATCTCGTCGGGCCGACGGGCTCGGTCCTCGGCGTCGAGCTCATCGCCCGACTGGTCCTCCAGAGCGCCGAGGTGCTGCGGGCCGCCGGGCTGACCCAGGCCGTCGTCGCCCAGGCCGATCCCGACATCCTCGGTGCGCCGGAGGAGGGCCCGTTCGACCGCATACTCGTCTCGGCGGAGGCGACCGAGGTGCCCCGCGAGCTCGTCGACCAGCTCGTCGACGGCGGGGTGATGGTCGCCGTCGTGCGCGACCGGCTCGTCACGGTGACCAGGCGCGGCGACGAGATCGACGTCGTGCCGGCGCCGGGGCGCTACCGTTTCGTGCCGCTGCGCTGAGGGGGATGGGGTTTTCTTCCCTGGGAAGGAAACCCCCGCTTCGGGAGACAACCGTTCCTTCCCAAGGCTCGCCCTTCCTTCCCGAAGGAGACCCGGCGTCGTCGTCTCAGGTGTCCTTGAGGGTGACCCGCACCTCGGGCGTGGGCGGCGGGCCGCCGGCCTGCTCCCACGCGCGCTCGAGCGCCGGGCCGATGAGCATCCGGCCGAGCTGCGCGACGATGGTCCGCACCGCCTGGACATGGGCGGGCACATCGGTCGTCAGGGTGCCCGCGCGGCGCAGCTCGGCGGTCTGCTCGATGGTCAGGTCGATGAGCGCCCGCGCCAGGTAGTCGTCGTGCGGTGACGGGCTGAGCAGCTCGCGGCGCACGAAGTCACCGACCGCCGGGTTGTCGGCGAGCATCCGCTCGACACTCGCGGTGCGCGCAGCCGCCACCGTCCGCGGGGCGCCCGTTGTCGGGACCGGCTCCAGCGCCGTCCGGAACATCTCGACGACATGGTCCTGCACCGCGCGGTAGAGCCCTGCGCGCGACCCGAAGTGATGCGTCACGAGTCCGGGCGTCCCTCCGGCCTCGCGTGCCACGGCGCGCAGGCTCACCGCTTCGGCCCCGTGGGCGGCATAGAGCCGCAGCGCGGCCTCGCGGATCCGGGCGCGGCCGGTCAGGTCCGAGGTCGCCGTCGGCGTCATCGTCATGCGTCGGAGACTACCGGGAGCCGCCGTTC
Source organism: Dermatophilaceae bacterium (assembly GCA_049582485.1). Classification (GTDB taxonomy): domain Bacteria; phylum Actinomycetota; class Actinomycetes; order Actinomycetales; family Dermatophilaceae; genus F2B08. The sequence continues at coordinate 1,325 of JBAUUB010000209.1, read as the reverse complement.
GGGTGTCCGACGAACTGAACAGACGCGCAGGTTCCTATATGCATGTATAGCGCGCGTCGATACGCTCGCCTCATGCAGATGCTTCCGCCCCAGCCGTATGCGTCGTCCTGGATGGGCGGTGACGTCGCCGAGGTCGCCAAGCTGGCCCGGCACTTCTTCGACACCGAGGTGGTGCCCAACCTCCAGCGCTTCGACGAACAGCATCAGGTCGATGCCGAGACCTGGCTGGCCGCCGGGCACGCCGGACTGCTGTGCATCGGCGGGTCCGAGGATTACGGCGGCGGCGGAGGCACCTTCGCCCACGAGGCCGCCGTCATGTGGGAGCAGGCCCGCTCGGGCGACGACTCGTTCGGGCACACTGTGCACTCCGGCATCGTCGCGCCCTACCTCGAGGTGTTCGGGACGGCCGAGCAGAAACAGCGCTGGCTGCCGAGGATGGCGAGCGGCGAGCTCGTCGGGGCGATCGCGATGACCGAGCCCGGTGTCGGATCGGACCTGCAGCGCATCCGGACCACGGCGCGGCGCGACGGTGACCACTACGTCATCACCGGGTCCAAGACGTTCATCACCAACGCCTCCCATGCCGGCCTGGTCATCGTCGTCTGCCGCACGGGCGGCGAAGGGGCACAGGGGATCTCGCTCATCGTCGTCGAGACGACGGATCCCGAGACCGGCCAGCCCACGGCGGGGTTCGAGCGCGGGCGCGTCCTCGACAAGATCGGCATGCACGGTCAGGACACCAGAGAGCTGCACTTCTCGGATGTCCGCGTGCCGGTCGGCAACCTGCTCGGGACCGAGGAGGGCCAGGGCTTTTACCAGCTGATGAACCAGCTCCCGCAGGAGCGTCTCGCGATCGCGGTCGGCGCCGTCGCGGCGGCGGAGTACGCGGTGGAGCTGGCCACCGCATACAGCAAGGACCGGGAGGCGTTCGGCCGCCGCGTGCTCGACTTCCAGGCGACCCGCTTCACCCTCGCGGAGGTCTCGACCGAGGTGCTCGCGGCGCGCACCTTCCTCGACCACTGCATGGCGCTGCACCTCGACGGCCGGCTCGACCCGGTGACCGCGTCGCGGGCGAAGTACTGGACGACCGACCTGCAGTGCTCCGTCGTCGACCGCTGTCTGCAGGTCTTCGGTGGGTACGGCTACATGCGCGAGTACCCGATCGCCCGGCTCTACGCGGCCGCGCGGGTGCAACGGATCTACGGCGGGACGAACGAGATCATGAAGGAGCTCATCGGCCGCTCGCTCTGAGGCGCGCGCAGCACCATGAGCGCCCATCGGTCGCCGGTGCGGTGTTCGACAGACCGGTGCGAGATCTCGCACCG
>JBAUUB010000208.1:0-4945 GCA_049582485.1 Dermatophilaceae bacterium | reverse complement strand
CTAGGGACGTGACGCCGGTCACGCTCGCCAACCGAGGAGGACCCAATGGCCGATCTCGACACGAGTCAGTTGCTCGCCGCGCTGGAGCCGGTTGCCGAGGAGAACCTCAACCGGCACCTCAGCGTGGCGCAGGAGTGGATGCCGCACGAGTACGTTCCGTGGTCGCTCGGTCGCGACTTCAAGGAGCTCGGTGGGGAGCCGTGGTCGGTGGATCAGTCACAGCTGTCCCAGATCGCACGTACCGCGCTCGAGGTGAACCTGCTCACCGAGGACAACCTGCCGAGCTACCACCGTGAGATCGAGCGGGCGTTCGGCCGCGACAGCGCGTGGGGGGCCTGGGTGAACCGGTGGACCGCGGAGGAGGGCCGGCACGCATTCTGCATCCGCGACTACCTGCTCGTCACCCGCGGCGTCGACCCCGACGAGCTCGAGCGGGCCCGCATGCAGACGATGGAGACCGGCTACGACTCCGGGGACAAGCCGCTGCTCAACGTGTGCGCGTACGTCTCGTTCCAGGAACTGGCCACCCGTGTCTCACACCGGAACACAGGGAGGTTCACCGACGAGCCGATCGCCGAGAAGCTGCTGACTCGCGTCGCCAAGGACGAGAACCTGCACATGATCTTCTACCGCAACATCATCCAGGGGGCGCTCGAGCTGGCTCCCAACCAGACGATGCGCGCGATCACCGACGAGGTCATCGACTTCCAGATGCCCGGCGCGATCATCCCGGGGTTCGGGCGCAAGGCCGTGCAGATCGCCATGGCCGGGATCTACGACCTGCGCATCCACCACGACGACATCGTCGCGCCATTGCTGCGCCAGTGGGGCGTGTGGGAGCTCGAGGGCCTCGACGCCGAAGGCGAGAAGGCGCGCGACCAACTCGCGTCGGCGGTCTCGGCCCTGGATGCCGAAGCTACCCGGTTCGTCGAGAAGCGCGAGGAGCGCGCCGCCAAGGTACGCGCGCGGCAGAACGCCTGAGCCGCCGCAATGGCTGGAGCAGGGCATGCAGCGCGAGGCGGCGGCCGTCTTCGCCGCTCCAGTCTCTGGCACGGAGTGCTCACGCGCTCCCAGGTATCAGCGGAGGATCAGCGGGCCCCCGGCCCCGCAACAGGCTGTCCCCCGTACACCTGAACTGCAGGAACACGGGGGACCTCTGGTGTCCGAGGGGGGACTTGAACCCCCATGCCCTATTCGGGCACTAGCACCTCAAGCTAGCGCGTCTGCCAATTCCGCCACCCGGACATGGGTGATGCAACCTCCCTGACGGGGTGCTGCGGTGCGAAACATTAGCACGCCCGTGAGCGCTCCACCGAATCTGCGGCGGTCCCCGGTGCGGGTCCGGATGGGGTACTCCACATCGGTGCCCGCGTCCTCCGGCCGAGCCGTTCGTCGAACTCACTAGGCTGCTCGTCATGACCGGCAGGAGGCTGTCACGCGTGCGTGCGCTGCGCTACGTCACCCCACTGCGCGAGGGCGGCTCGCTGCCCGCGGTCATGGAGGCGGACGACTGCGGGACCTACGTCGTGAAGTTCCGCGGGGCCGGTCAGGGGCTCAAGGTCCTCGTCGCCGAGGTCATCACCTCCGAGATCGCACGCACCCTCGCCATTCCCACTCCAGAGCTCGCGGTCGTCACCCTCGACATGGCCCTGACGAAGTACGAGCGCGATGAAGAGGTCCAGGACCTGCTCAGGGCCAGCGTGGGGACCAACCTCGGCAGCGACTTCCTGCCCGGCTCGTTCGGCTACGACGGGTCCACGGCACCCACTGCGGACCTGGCGGCGCGGATCGTCTGGCTCGACGCGTACACCCTCAACGTCGACCGGACCTGGGCGAATCCGAACCTGGTGGTCTGGCACGGCCAGCCCTACGCGATCGACCACGGCGCGTCCCTCTGGTTCCACCACGCCTGGACCCGCAAGGCCCCCCAACGGGCCGTCTTCGCGACCCGGTCCTTCGACGCCCGTACACACGTTCTCGCGGACGTCGCGGCGCCCGTCAAGGATGTGGGACCCGACCTTGCCGCGCTGCTCACGGACGACGTCCTGCGCCACATCCTCGACCTCGTGCCCGACGAGTGGCTCGAACCGACACCGGATCTGGTGGACGGGGCCGCGATCCGGGACGAGTACCTGGCCCACCTGACCGCCCGCCGCGACGCTGCCCCCCTGTGGATGGAGGGTCTGCCGTGACGCTGCACCCCTATCAGTACGTCGTGCTGCGCTGCGTACCGCGTATCGAACGGGAGGAGTTCGTCAACGTCGGCGTCGTGCTCTACTCCCAGCAGGCAGGCGTTCTGCGGTGCACCCAGTCGGTGGATGAGGACCGGCTGCGGGCACTGGATCGGGACATCGACGTCGACGCGGTCCGTGCTTCGCTGAGCATCCTGGAGCAGGTGTGCAGAGGCGAGTCCGGCGGTGGGCGGCCGAACCTCGACACCCCGGGCAGGCGGTTCGGCTGGATCACCGCCCCCCGGAGCACGGTCATCCAGCCGGGCCCCGTGCACGGCGGACTGTCGGAGGATCCCGAGCGCACGCTCGATGAGCTGCTGGACCGTCTGGTCCATTGAGTGACCGAAACACCCTTCTCGGGCATCACCGGCCCATGACGCGAGGAAGGACCCGGCCCACGCGCAGCTCCCATGCGGCCACGGCGGCCGCTGCCGCGACGTTGAGCGAGTCCACGTCCCCGGCCATCGGTATCCGCACCGCCCGGTCGACGGCGTGCAGGGTGCGCCGACTCAAGCCGTCGCCCTCCGTTCCGAGTACGAGCGCGACGCGCTCGGGCGCGGTCGAGGCATACTCGTCCAGCGCGAGTGAGTCGCCGGTCAGGGCGAGAGCGACCACCTCGAAGCCCAACCCACGCAGAGTGTCGACCGATCCGGGCCAGGGGTCGATGCGTGTCCAGGGCACCTGGAAGACGGTGCCCATCGAGACCCTGATCGCGCGACGGTACAACGGGTCTGCGCATCGAGGAGTGACCAGGACCGCCTCGATCCCGAGCCCTGCCGCGCTGCGGAAGATGGCCCCGACGTTGGTGTGGTCGACGATGTCCTCGAGCACGATCACCCGGCGGGCAGCGGTGACCGTCGACGAGAGCGACGGAAGCGGCCGCCGCTCCATCGAGGCCAACGCCCCACGATGCAGGTGGAACCCGGTGAGTGACTCGAGGACCGAGGCCTCCCCCGTGTAGACCGGGACACCGGACGCCTCCGCCGCAGCGACGAGATCGGCGAGGTCGGTCAGCCAGCGGTCGGCCATGAGGTACGACCGCGGGCGGTAGCCGGCCATCAGCGCCCGTCGGATGACCTTCTCGGACTCGGCGATGAACAGACCGTGCTCGGGCTCGAACCGCCGCCGCAGCGCGACGTCGGTGAGACCCACGTAGTCCCCGAGCCTGGGGTCGTCGGCCCCGGTGATCGCGATCGGCATGCCCACCTCCGAGCAGGCAGGCTATCCGAGCACTGCTCGGATGATGACGACCACGCTCGCGATCGTGCAGAACGTGAGCACTCCGTGACGCATCCGCTCCCTCGACACGAGCCGCCGCAGCGGGCGGCCGAGCCAGACCCCCAGAGCGAGGAACGGCACCCACACCAAACCGGCGCCGACCTGTCCGACGCTCAGCTCGCCCGCGATGGCCAGAGCGGCGAGTGAGGTCGTCGAGCCCAGGACGAAGAACGCAGCGAGGGTGGAGCGCACCCGTTCGGGGCGCTCATGCTGAAGCACCATCGCCAGGAACGGCCCCCCGATCGATGCGGCCGTCCCCGCGATGCCGGTCACCGCGCCGGCGGCGAGCGCGTTGGGAACGGTGGCCCGCACCGAGAGCGCAGTGATCGAGACGCCGACGACGAGCAGGATCATCACACCGACCACGAGGGCGATCTCGCGCGGACCGCTCCAGACGACGAGCGCAGCGCCCACCGGGGTGAGGAGCAAGCGCATGCCGTATGCGCTGGTCAGGATCCGGCGGTCGACGTCGCGCTCGTGGCGGACCAGCTCCCACAACGGAAGCACGAAGCCGCACACGAGCAGGCTGCCGGGCATCAGGGCCGGTTCGGCAAGGACCACGAAGGGGGCGGCGACGACCGCGAGGCCGAAGCCGACGGCCGACTGGACGGCGGCACCGAGTGCGACCGCGAGCCCCAGCGTCAGGACGACGACGAGCTGGTCGGGTGCCGAGGCGAGGAGCACCAGGGCTCAGCGGGTGACGAAGGCGACGATGGCGACCACGGAGATGATGAGTACGACGACCCGCAAGGGCGTGGTGGGGATCCGCCGGCCGACCGCGGCGCCCGTCAGGCCACCCGCGACCGAGCCCAGGGCGATGAGCCCGACGACCGTCCACACGATGCGGTCCGGTGCGATGAGGAGGAACGTCAACGCCCCGACGACGTTGGCGGTCGTCGCGAGGATGTTCTTGTACCCGTTGATGCGCTGCAGGGGGTCGGTGGTCAACAGGCTCATCAGCCCGATGAGGATGACGCCCTGGGCGGCCCCGAAGTAGCCGCCGTACATCCCCGCGAGCATGACGCCCACGAGCAGCGCGACGCCGGGTGCGCGAGCGTCACCGTCAGGGGCCGGCCGGTGCCTGGCCATCGCGGCCTGCAGCCGCGGTCCGGTCACGACGAGGAGAGCGCCGAGGCCGATGAGAACCGGGACGGCCGCCTCGAACACCCCGGGCGGGAGCACGATGACCAGGACGGCGCCGATCGCGGCACCGATCACCGACATCGGGAGCAGTCTGCGCAGGGTCGGGCCGGCGCCGACGAGCTCCCCGCGGTAGCCCCACGAGCCGGCCACTCCCCCGGCGACCAGCCCGAGGGTGTTGGAGACGTTGGCGGTGACCGGCGCATACCCGGCCCAGAGGAGCGTGGGGAACGTGATCAGGGCTCCGGATCCGACGACGGCGTTGATCATCCCCGCTCCAAGCCGGCGAGCAGGAT
>JBAUUB010000207.1:0-4080 GCA_049582485.1 Dermatophilaceae bacterium | reverse complement strand
ACGTCACCGGAGAACGGATAGGAGACCTCATGCCGACCATGGAGTCCGCCCATGCACTCATCATCGGGATCGCCGACTACCCGCACGTCACCAAGCTGCCGGCGACGGTCCTCGACGACGCCCGAGCCATCCGCGACATCCTCGTCGACCCGCAGCTCTGCGGATACCCGGCCGAGAACGTCCGGCTGCTCCTCGACGCGGAAGCGACCCGTGCGGCGATCCTCGCCGCAATGGCGCAGCTGGGCGAGGCCGCCGACGCGGACTCGTCCGTGTTCATCTACGTGTCGAGCCACGGCGGCCGGGTGGAGGACGGGCCGGCCGCCGGGCAGTACCTCATCCCGGTCGACACGGTCCCCGGCGCGATGCTCCCCCAAACCGCAATCTCGGGCGACGAGTTCACCGAGGCCCTGGGGGCCATTCGAGCCCGCAAGGTGCTCGTCGTGTTCGACTGCTGCCACTCCGGCGGGATCGGTCAGCCCAAGGACCTGACGGCACCGCAGGTCAAGGCCGGCCTGTCCGACGGGTACTACGAGCGCCTCGCCGCAGGGCGCGGTCGGGCGATCCTCTCGTCCTCGCGCGACACCGAGTTCTCCTACGTCCTGCCGGGCAAGCCGAACAGCCTCTTCACCGAGCACCTGTTGGCCGGCCTGCGCGGCGGGATCGCGAGCGGGGACGGCCTCATCCGGGTCTTCGACCTCTTCGAGTTCGTCCAGCCCAGAGTCACCCAGGACCGACCCGACCAGCACCCGATCTTCAAGGCCGACCTCGAGGAGAACTTCCCCGTGGCGCTGTACGTGGGCGGCACCAAGGGCGTCGTGGCGACCGACGACGACGGCTTCCGCTTCGACGCGTACGTGAGCTATGTCGACCGCGAGCCCGACGCCACGTGGGTGTGGAACATGCTGGTGCCCCGCCTGGAGGATGAGGGTCTGCGGGTCGCGGTCTCCGGAGACTCGGCGGACCCGGGAGTGCCGGTCGTCGTCAGCGCCGAGCGTGGCATCAGCCAGTCGAAGCGGACCGTGGTCGTGCTGTCGCGGGCCTACCTGGCCGACGCGGGGACCGACTTCGAGAACGTGCTCGCGCAGTCCATGGGCGTCCAGGAGGGCAGCTACCGACTCCTGCCGCTCAAGATCGAACCCATCGACGACGACGCCCTGCCCATCCGCCTCGGGATGCTCTCGAAACTGGACTTCACCCGGCCGGCGCGCGCGAAGCGGGAGTGGGACCGCCTGACCACTGCCCTGGCAGGGCCGCTGCCGCGTGATGACCGGGTCTCGTGACCTGGCGCGAGGCTCGACGACGGAGGACACTCGAATCGACGGTGCGGTGGCGACTCGAGGTGAAGGAGGCCGCCATGACCGAGACGACAGCGGACGTCTTCGAGCGGCTGTTCGTGCCGGCGATGGCCGGCCCGTGGGCGGTGCGGGTGGTGGATGCGGCCAGGATCGGTGCGGGCGATCACGTGCTCGACGTCGCCTGCGGCACCGGGGCGGTGGCCGCGGAGGCGGTCGCGCGGGTCGGACCCGAGGGCAAGGTGGTCGGCATCGACCGCAGTCCCGAGATGCTGGCCGTCGCCCGCCGCAAGCTGCCCGACCTCGACCTGCGCGAGGGGATGGCCGAGTCACTTCCGTTCCCCGACAAGGCCTTCGACGTCGTCGCCTGCCAGTTCGGGCTGATGTTCTTCGAGGACCGGCGGGCCGCGCTGCTCGAGATGCGACGGGTGCTGCGGCCCGAGGGGCGGCTGGTCGTGGCCGTCTGGGACAGCCTGAAGCAGACCCCCGGGTATGCGGCACTCACCGCCCTCGTCGAACGGCACCTGGGCACCGAGGCCGGTGTCCCGGTCCGGGCCGCCTTCGCCCTCGGTGACGTCGGCCTCGTCTGGTCCCTGATCGAGGACGCGTGTTTCTCCGGTGTGGACGTCGACGTGGTCGAGGCGACCACCCGGTTCCCCTCCGTCGAGGAGTGGGTCGAGGCCGAGGTGCTCGGCTGGATCGGCGGCGAGTTCGGTGCGGACGAGTACGCCGCGCTGAGGGAGGACGCCCGCGACAGCCTGGCGCCGTACGTGCAGTCGGACGGGGCGGCCGAGTTCGCGATGCCGGGGATCATCGCGACCGCAGTGCGCGACTGACGGCTGCGGAGCGGCTCAGCCGTCGAGGGGGTCCGGGACCGAGCGGACGGCGCGGAGGTGGCCGCGGGTGGCGCCGGTCTCCCAGGAGGTGGGGGTGGCCGGGGTCTGCGCCGGCACCTGGACGATGTGCGGGGTCTCGAAGGAGCCCTCGCGGACGGCGTCGACGATGGCGGAGAGGTCGTCGTCGATGCGGGCCGGACCGGGGACGGTCGCGGCGAAGGACTCCTCATCGCGGGTGAGGCGCACGATGTCCCAGCCGCGCGGCGGCGTGAGGCGCTCGGCGTGGTCGGTGCACAGGTCATAGGTGTGCGGCTCGGCGTAGGTCGCAAGCGGGCCGACCACCGCCGTCGAGTCAGAGTAGACATACGTCAGCGTCGCGACGGCGCCGTGCCGACACCCCATGCGCGAGCACCGGCGCTCGAGCATCGGACGGGTCGAGGCACTCGGAGTCACGTCGGCTGTCACGTCACGGGACTCTAGATCCCTCGCGCGGGCCGCGCTCGGTGCCACGCCGATGAGGTGTCGTTTCGTCACCCTGCCGGGATCTGCGGAGGCGGTGGTGCAAGACTTCGAGCATGTCCGCGCAGACCCGGGACGGGGCCGACGCCCCCTCGATGACCCGCCGCGACTGGGCCGCACTCCTGACCATCGGCTTCGGGGTCTCGCTGGTCATCATGGACGCGACCATCGTCAACGTCGCCCTGCCGGTCGTCATCGAGGACCTCGGACTCACCGCCACCGAGGCGCAGTGGATGAACGCCGTGTATGCGCTGGTCTTCGCCGCGCTGCTCATCACCGTCGGCCGGATCGGGGACCTGCGCGGCCGGCGTCTGCTCTTCCTCGTCGGGATGGTCGTGTTCATGCTGGCCTCGGTCGTCGCCGGCCTGTCGGTCAACGGCCCGATGCTCATCGCCGCGCGGTTCGTGCAGGGCATCGGCGCCGCGATGATCCTGCCCTCGACCCTGTCCAGCCTCAACGCCCTGTTCACCGGCCGGTCCCGGGTGATCGCCTTCGCGGTCTACGGCTCGGCGATCGGCGGTATGGCGGCGCTCGGTCCACTCATCGGTGGGTGGCTGGCCACGGACTTCTCCTGGCGGTGGGCGTTCTGGCTGAACATCCCTGTCGGACTGCTCGTCGTGGTCGGCATCCTGCGCGCCCTACCGGAGACGCGGGACCTGTCCGCGACCCCTGGGCGTGACCTCGTGGGCGTCGCCCTGACCATGGTCGGCATGGGCGCGATCGTCTTCGGCCTCATCGAGTCCGGGACCTTCGGCTGGTGGCGCACCGACACCGGCGGCCTCTCGCCCGTGCCGTTCGTCATCGGCGGCGGCGTCATGGCGATGGTCGCGTTCGTCCTGCACGAGCGCCGCCGTGCGTCCGCGGGCGCTCCCGTGCTGGTCGACCTGCGTCTGTTCGCCGTCCCGACCTTCAGCGCCGGCATCGTCGCGGCCATGATCGTCGCCTTCGGCGAGTTCGGCCTGCTCTTCACCCTGCCGCTCCTGCTGCAGGGTGCCCTCGGATACACCGCCCTGCAGACCGGCTGGGTCATCGTGGCCCTGGCCCTGGGAACCTTCGTCGTCTCCGGCGCCCTGCCGAAGATCTCGCAGCACCTGCCGCAACGCACCGTCGTGCAGATCGGCCTCGGTCTGGAGGCAGCGGCCGTCGGTGCGCTGGCCCTGTCGATCTCGGCGGACATCACGAGCTGGGAGCTGTGCGCCGTCCTCTTCCTCTACGGCGTCGGGGTCGGGATGGCGACCGCGCAGCTGACCTCACTGCTCCTCCACGACGTGCCCGTCGACGAGAGCGGCCAGGCCTCGGGTCTGCAGTCCACCGTCCGCCAGCTCGGATCCGCGCTGGGAGTGGCGGTGCTCGGAGGCTTCCTCATCAGCAGTCTCGGCCGCGTCACGAGGGACAACCTCGAGGCCCTCTCGCTCCCGGCCTCGGTCGTCGAC
>JBAUUB010000206.1:0-2218 GCA_049582485.1 Dermatophilaceae bacterium | reverse complement strand
TGTCGGCGTCGGCCAGGTGCCCGGCGGGCGGATGTCGTCCTACCTGAACTCCTCTGTGGGCGTTGGGGACACGCTCGCGGTCTTGCCGCCGCTCGGGTCGTTCACCGTGCCCTCGGAGGCCGCGGCGGCCAAGCACCACAGCCTCATCGCGGCCGGCTCCGGCATCACGCCGGTGCTCTCGCACGTGGAGAACATCCTCACCCGCGAGCCGCTCTCGCGGGTGACGCTGTTCTTCGGCAACCGGGCCACCGCCGACGTGATGTTCCTCGAGGAGCTCGAGGACCTCAAGAACGCGCACATGGGGCGCTTCCAGCTCGTGCACGTCCTCTCCCGCGAGCCGCAGGCGGTCGAGCTGCTGTCCGGGCGGATGGACCCGCAGCGGCTGGACCGGCTGTTCCAGGCGTTCGCGCCGGTCGGGTCGGTCGACGAGTACTACCTGTGCGGGCCGTTCGGCATGGTCGAGGGTGCGCAGGATCTGCTGGCATCGCTCGGGGTCGACCATGCACACGTGCACCACGAGGTGTTCCACGTGCCGGTCGACGGTCTGCCGGTGCCGGCCGTCGTGCCCGAGGACGTCGCGGCCGATGCCGTGGTGACGGTGGCCCTGGACGGGCGCACCTCGCGGATCGAGATGCACGACTCTGCCGAGTCGATCCTCGCCGCGACCCTGCGGGTGCGCCCGGACGCGCCGTACTCGTGCACCGGGGGAGTGTGCGGCACCTGTCGAGCGCGGGTGGTCGCCGGCGAGGTCCGGATGGACCGCTCGTATGCGCTGGAGGCCGACGAGATCGCCGCCGGCATGGTGCTGGCCTGCCAGTCGCACCCGGTGACCGACGAGGTGAGGCTGACCTACGACGAGTAGGTCGGGCTGGGTTCGTGTGACTCGGGATGCAGGTGAGCGTCGTGACTACGTAGGTTGGAGGTCATGACGACTGCGGAGCGGTGGGCCGAGCTGGCCGCGCGTGTGTGGCGACTGCCTGCCGCGTTCATGATCCGGCTCCTCACGTTCGTTCTCGGGGCGCGGCGGTGAGGCGGCGCGTCGCGGCCCTGACGACCTGGTGGTACCGCCTGTTCGTCGTGTCGGTCCTCGCCGCCGTGGTGCTCGACCTGCCGTCGTGGGTGTCGCTCCTGGCGCTGGCGTTCATCTCGCTCGCGCTGGTCCGTCCGCCGAGGGTGGAGGATCCCGAGCCCCGGTGGGTCGATCCGCCGGTGCGGGGGCGCTGGGTGGGCCTGAACAGCCCGGCCGACAAGGTGCCCAGCCACGGCGTGCGCGCCTATGGGCAGGAGTACGCGATCGACATCCTGCACCCGGCGCCGGAGGGGGTGCCGGCGAGGCTCGGCTGGGGTTCGGGGCTGAGAGAGCCTGAGACGTTCTCCTGCTTCGGCGAGCCCGTCCATGCGGTGGCCGACGGCGTCGTCGTTGCCGCGGACGACCGGCTGCGTGACCAGCGGTCCCGCAGCAGCTGGCCGGCGGTCATCTGGATGATGACGGTCGCGGCCCTCGTCCGCGAGCTCGCCGGCCCGCGCTTCATCGTCGGCAACCACGTCGTCGTCGACCACGGGGACGGCGTCTACTCCGCCTATGCCCACCTGCGCCACGCCTCGGTGCGGGTCGCCGTGGGGGACAGGGTCGCCGCCGGGCAGCAGCTCGCCGAGGTCGGGAACACCGGCAACACGAGCGAGCCGCACCTGCACGTCCAGCTCATGGACCGGCCCGGGGTCAACGCAGCTGCCGGTCTGCCGTTCCGGTGGCGGGGAGTGCGGATCTATGACGGTGACGTCGACCGGACGCGCGTCACGGGGCAGCCTGCGACCGAGATCGTCGAGGGTCTGCCCGCGGCGGGGCAGGTGTTCACCGCGTAGGAGAAACCGGTGCGACATCAGGGCTTCATTCCTCAGATATGAAGATATTATCTTCATATGGGTGAAATGAAGCAAAACGCTCATGCGGCGTCCGCGACCGTGGTCGGCGACCTCGTCGGCTCACGCGACGCGGCGGACCGAAGGGCGCTGCACGCGGCATTGCTCGATGCGCTGGAGCGGGTCAACGACGAGCTGGCCGACGAGGTCGTCGACCCGGTGCGGATCACGGTCGGCGACGAGTTCCAGGGCCGGTTCGTGAGCGTGGGGGCAGCGGTGCAGGCGAGCATGCTGCTGCGCCTGGCGCTCATGCCCGAGGCGGACGTCCGCTTCGGACTCGGCTGGGGGCAGGTGACGG
>JBAUUB010000205.1:0-7745 GCA_049582485.1 Dermatophilaceae bacterium | reverse complement strand
GGTCCACCGCGCTCACCGGCTCCAGGCGTCCAGCGCCCGCTCGACCTCCGAGGCGCGCACCGGGACGGCTCCGAGGTGGGTCAGCCGTCGCACCAGCGCCGGCTCGGCGCGCTGCAGTGCCCAACCCCGCCGGATCAGGACGAGCGGAGGCTTGCGCCGTTCGACGAGGTCGCGGACCAGTCGGAAGGCAAACGTCAGCAGGCGGTGCCGGTGGCGGATGCAGTATGCGGCGTGCAGGAGTCCCCGGTCGCGCAGCGGCCGGATGAGCTCGGCCGCGAAGATACCCTCGGCGATGATGAGATCGTCTGGACCGCAAGTGATCTCACCGTCGCCGACGGCCTTGCTCTGCGAGATGTCGTAGACCGGAGTGGGGGTGTGGCCGGTGGTGACGAGCTGCTCGAGCGCCCTGATGGCGCCGGGACCGTCCCAGCTGTCGACGTGGTCCCAGTCGATGATCCCCAGCGTCTCGTGCCTCGGCATCTGCGGGTGGTCGTGGTCCCGATAGAAGTCGTCGAGGCGGACGATGGGCCAGCCGTGGGTGTCGTGCAGCCGGCCCGCCAAGCGGGACTTGCCGGAGCCGCTCGGCCCGGCGAGGATGACGACCCGGGCCCGGGTCGGCGGTGCGGTGCCGGGCACGTCAGACGGTCACACCGAGCTCGGCGTAGCCCGGCTTGACGACCTGCTCGATGAGAGCGAGGCGCTCGTCGAACGGGATGAAGGCGGACTTCAGGGCGTTGATCGTCACCCACCGCAGATCCGGCAGGGTCCAGCCGGCCTCGTCGACGAGCAGCTGCATCTCCTTGCTCATCGACGTCCCGGACATGAGCCGGTTGTCGGTGTTGACGGTGACGCGGTAGCGCAGCGCCTTGAGCAGGGTGATCGGGTGCTCGGCGATGGAGGCCGCTGCACCGGTCTGCAGGTTGCTCGTCGGACACATCTCCAGCGGGATCCGGTCGTCGCGCACGTAGGCGGCGAGCCGGCCGATGGTGATGCCGTCACCGGCGCGCGCATGGGTCAGGTCGGTGCCCTCCTCGACCGTGATGTCGTCGACGATGCGGACGCCGTGACCGAGCCGGTCGGCGCCGCACCACTGGATCGCCTCCCAGATGGACGGCAGCCCGAAGGCCTCGCCGGCATGGATGGTGAAGTGGAAGTTCTCCCGACGGAGGTACTCGAAGGCATCGAGGTGGCGGGTGGGGGGATAGCCCGCCTCGGCGCCGGCGATGTCGAAGCCGACGACGCCCTGGTCGCGGTATGCGACGGCCAGCTCCGCGATCTCGCGCGACTTGGCCGCGTGGCGCATCGCGGTCAGGAGCGAGACGATCCGGATGGGCGTGCCGGCGGCGGCCGCCTCGGCGGCACCCTGCTCGAACCCCGCGGTCACGGCTTCGACCACCTGCTCCAGCGCCAGCCCGTCCCGCAGGTGCTGCTCGGGCGCGTATCGGGACTCCGCATAGACGACGCCGTCGGCGGCCAGGTCGAGGGCGCACTCGCGCGCGATCCGGTGCAGGCCCTCCTCGGTCTGCATCACCGCCAGAGTGTGGTCGAAGGTCTCGAGGTAGCGCTCGAGCGATCCCGAGTCCGCCGACTCACGGAACCACCGCTCCAGGGCGGGTGCGTCGCTCGCGGGCAGGTCCGCATACCCGATCCGGTCGGCCAGATCGAGGATCGTGCCGGGACGGACCCCGCCGTCGAGGTGGTCGTGCAGGAGGGCCTTGGGCGCTGCGGCGATCTGGTCGTCGATCGCCACCTCGCCCACCGTCGTGCCGCTCACTGCTCGTCCTCACGGTTGACCGTCTCCGGCGAGAAGGCAGGGAGGCAGACGGCGACGTACTCGGCCCCCTTCGGCCCGCAGGAGTAGCGGACCCGCTCACCGGCCTCGGTGACGATGCTCTGTCCGGCGGACACCTCGGTCACGCCCCCGTCGTGCTCGACGAGCACGGTGCCGCGCAGGACCACCGTGACCTCGTCGAAGTCCGGCCGCTGGGCCGGTTCGTCCCACCCTGCCGGAGCGACCATGTGCGCGACCGAGACCGCGTCGTGGCCGGTCGCGACCCGCCCGACATGCTCGTGGATGACCTTCCCGCCGGGAACGTCGATGACCGCTGGTTCGGTGTTCAGCCGTGGCATGGCCCCAAGCCTAGGGGCCGAACGCAGCCCTAGAAACGCTGCGGCACGAACGTCTGCTCGTGCATCGGGGGCCGGACGTAGGGGATCTGCTTCATCTCCGGCAGCTGCACGACCTCGGGGGCGACGTCCTCGTAGTCGAACTGGCTGAGGAGGTGCGAGATGCAGTTGAGCCGCGCCGCTCGCTTGTCGTCGGACGGCACGACCCACCACGGCGCCTGCTTGATGTCGGTGTACTGGAACGTCATGTCCTTGGCCATGGAGTACCGCACGTAGTACTCGTGCTCGGCAAGGTCCATGTCGGAGAGCTTCCACCGCTTGAGCGGCTCGGCGTTGCGGGCCTCGAAGCGCCTGCGCTGCTCCTCG
The DNA here is from genome assembly GCA_049582485.1 of Dermatophilaceae bacterium. Lineage (GTDB taxonomy): Bacteria > Actinomycetota > Actinomycetes > Actinomycetales > Dermatophilaceae > F2B08. The sequence goes on along the minus strand of JBAUUB010000205.1, from coordinate 5,252 downwards.
AAGGAGACCGAGAACCAGTACTTGAGGACGACGATCCCGCTGCGCACGAGCATCCGCTCGAACTCGGGGCAGGACCGCAGGAACTCTTGGTGCTCCTCCTGCGCGCAGTAGTCCATGACCCACTCGACGTTGGAGCGGTTGTACCAGCTGCGGTCGAAGAGCACCATCTCGCCGGCGGCCGGCAGGTGTTCGACGTAGCGCTGGAAGTACCACTGGGTCCGCTCCCGCTCGGTCGGCTTGGGCAGGGCGACGACCCGCACCGTGCGCGGCGAGGTGCGCTCCGTGATCCGCTTGATCACTCCGCCCTTGCCTGCCGACCCACGGCCCTCGAAGATCACGAGGACCTTCAGACCCTGGGTCTGGATCCAGTACTGGAGCAGCACCAGCTGCTCCTGCAGCCGCTCCATCTCGGCCTCGTAGACCGAGCCCCTCAGCCGTCCTGCAGCGGTGTAGTTCTCGGGATGCGAGGGTGCTCCGACGGTGCCGACGTCGTCGGCGCCCTCGGGCAGATGGGGCCATCCGCGTCGCGTGCTCATGGGGTGTCCCGTCGTCAGTGGGCGATGCGGTCGATGATCAGCGGCAGCAGGTCGGGCCGGCTGCCCTCCGGAGCGATCGGGTAGGCGCCCTCGAGGGCTGCGAGTGCCCGGTCGAAGCGCTCCGGGGTGTCCGTGTGCAGCGTGAGCAGCGGCTCTCCGGCACGGACCGTCGCACCGGGTTTGGCGTGGATGACCACGCCCGCCGCCGCCTGCACCGGGTCCTCCTTGCGTGCCCGCCCGGCCCCGAGCCGCCAGGCCGCCACCCCCACCTTGAGCGCGTCCAGCTCGGTGAGGACGCCGTCGGCCGGAGCCTGCACCGTGTGTGTCTCCTTGGCTTCCGGCAGCTCGGCGTCGGGATCGCCCCCCTGCGCCGAGATCATGGCCCGCCATGCGTCCATCGCGCGACCGTCGGCGAGTGCGTCCGCGGGGTCGACGTCCTCCCGACCGGCCGCTGCGAGCATCTCGCGGGCCAGCGTCACGGTGAGCTCGACGACGTCCGGCGGCCCGCCGCCCTCGAGCACCTCGACGGACTCGCGCACCTCGAGCGCGTTGCCGGCGGTCAGGCCGAGCGGCACCTGCATGTTGGTGAGCAGCGCGACCGTGGTCACCCCCGCGTCGGTGCCGAGGGCCACCATCGTCTCGGCGAGCTCACGCGCGTCGTCGACGTCCTTCATGAACGCACCGCTGCCGACCTTGACGTCGAGGACCAGGGCTCCGGTCCCCTCGGCGATCTTCTTGCTCATGATCGAGCTCGCGATGAGCGGGATCGCCTCGACCGTGCCGGTGACGTCGCGCAGCGCGTACAGCTTCTTGTCCGCCGGGGCCAGGCCCGATCCGGCGGCGCAGATCACGGCACCGACGTCCTCGAGCTGACGCAGCATGTCCTCGTTGGACAGGTTCGCCTGCCAGCCCGGGATCGACTCCAGCTTGTCCAGCGTGCCGCCGGTGTGGCCCAGGCCGCGTCCGGACAGCTGCGGAACGGCGACTCCGCACGCGGCGACGAGCGGCGCGAGGGGCAGCGTGATCTTGTCCCCCACCCCACCGGTCGAGTGCTTGTCGGCGGTCGGGCGGGACAGCGAGGAGAAGTCCATTCGCTCACCGCTCGCGATCATCGCAGCAGTCCACCGAGCGATCTCCTCGCGGTCCATGCCGTTGAGGAGGATCGCCATCGCCAGGGCGGACATCTGCTCGTCGGCGACCGCTCCGCGCGTGTAGGCGTCGATCACCCAGTCGATCTGATCATCGCTGAGGCGCTGCTTGCCGCGCTTGGTGACGATGACGTCGACGGCATCGAACGGCTCGCTCTTCCCCGACGGCTCACTCATCCGTCTCCTCCTTCGATCCACCCGGCCCGGGGACGCTCCCCGGCCCGCCCTGCTGGTCCCGGGCCGACTCGGCACGATCGAGATCCTCACGACCGAACGCCTGCGGGAGAACCTCCCGCATCGACAGGATGCCTTCGGGCGTCATGAGCAGGCAACTCGCGCCGCCGTGCTCCCACAGCAGCTGTCGGCACCGTCCGCACGGCATGAGTGCGGCCCCGTCCCCGCCGACGCAGTAGACCGCGACGAGTCGCCCACCGCCGGACAGGGTGAGCTGACTGACCATGCCGCACTCGGCACATAGCCCCACGCCGTACGAGGCGTTCTCGACGTTGCATCCGCTGACGATGCGCCCGTCGTCGACCAGACCCGCGACGCCGACGGGGAACTCGGAGTACGGGCAGTAGGCCGATCGCATCGCGAGCACCGCTGACTCGTGCAGGAGCCCCCAGTCGACCACATCGTCGGCTGCCATACCCACGTCCTCTCCGACGCCCCCTAGGACGTCATCCGTTGCGGGGGGTCGGTCGGGCGTTAATGGCCCTCACCCTTGCGATATATCTGCCCGTCCGCCGCCGGCATTCGGAGGCGTTGCGAGGCGAAGGCGAGCACGAGAAGCGTCGTGATGTACGGCGTCGCCGCGGTGAGCTCAGTGGGGACGGTATCGGTCGTGTAGTACCACAGCGCCGCACCCGTCGCCGCGGCCAGGGACAGGTAGCCCTGCACCCGGTTGTTGCGCTTGAGCTGCCAGGCGCCGACGAGCAGGAGGATGACGGCGACGAGCAGGAGCAGGGCGTGAACCGTCTCCCCGCCGCCGCGCAGCCGGGCCGCATCGGTGTAGCCGAACAGCAGTGACCCTGCGGCGAGACCACCGGGCCGCCAGTTGCCGAAGATCATGGCGGCCAGACCGATGTAGCCCCGGCCTCCCGTCTGCCCGTCGCGGTAGAGGTTGGCTGCGACCAGCGCGAGGAACGCGCCGCCCATTCCCGCGAGGGCACCCGAGGTGCAGACCGCGATGAACTTGTAGCGGATGACGTTGACGCCGAGGGTCTCGGCGGCCACCGGCGACTCACCACAGGAGCGCAGTCGCAGGCCGAACGCGGTGCGCCACAGCACGAAGAACGTACCGATGAACAGCAGGACCGCGATGATCGTGAACACCGAGATGCCCGTCGTGAACCCGCCGATGACGCCGGCCAGGTCGCTGAGGTAGAAGATCTCTCGCGCCTCCAGCCGCGCCATCTGTTCCGAGAGCCCTGGGACCGATACTCGCGGCAGCGAGGGCAGTGGGGGCGACTGGGTCGGACCGCCACCGGGGAGGTCGCTGAAGAACCGCGCTGCGAGGTACTTGGCGATGCCGAGGGCAGTGATGTTCAGGGCGACACCGGAGACGATGTGGTCGACGCCGAAGATCACGGTGGCCGTGGCATGGATGAGTCCGCCCACGATCCCGCACAGCATGCCACCGACGATCCCCGCCCACGGCCCCATGTAGTAGCCGAAGAACCCGGCGCCCCAGGTGCCGAGGATCATCATGCCCTCGAGGCCGATGTTGACCACGCCGGCGCGCTCGGACCACAGACCGCCGAGGCCGGCCAGAGCGATCGGCACGGCGAGGGCGATCGCAGCCCCGATGACGCCCGAGCTGGCGATGTCGTCCGCCCCGGTGACGACGCGCAGGACGGCCAGGACGAAGACGGCGGCGAGGAATCCCGCCGGCCAGAACCAGAGCGGCAACCGCCGTCGACGGGGCGCCGGGGTAGCCTCCGAGGGCTCGATCGGCGGCGTCTGGAGAGTGGGGGTGCTCATGCGGACACTCCTTGCTCGGCCGTGGCGGGATGTCGGTCGGCGAGTTGCCGCGCCACCCTGGTCTGCTCCATCCGCACCTCGAAGCGACGGACCAGCTCGTAGGCGATGACGACGGCGAAGAGGATGACGCCCTGGATGATGAAGACGAGCTCTTTGGAGACGTTCGCCTGGATCTGCAGGGCGTTGCTCTGCCCGTCGAGGAAGGCCCACAGGAGGGCCGCGAAGGCGATTCCGACCGGGTGGTTGCGGCCCAGCAGGGCGATGGCGATGCCGGCGAAGCCGAGGCCGGCCTGGAAGGTCGTCCCGTAGGAGAAGTCCTGTCCGAAGAGCAGCGGCATGCCGACGAGACCCGCCGCGGCGCCGGAGAGGATCATCGCGGTGAGGGTCATCCGCTTGACGTCCACACCGCTCGCGACGGCCGCCGTCTCGGACTTGCCGGTCGCACGCAGGTCGAATCCGAATCTGGTCTTGTTCAGGACGAACCAGTAGGTGAACCCGACGAGGGCTGCGAGGAAGATCAGCGTGTAGACGGTGTTCGGCGCACCCGGCACGATGGCCAGGCCCTCGAGCCGCGAAGACTCCGGCAACTCCCTGGTCCGCACGACGTTGGTGCCCTCGCTCGCGGGGTCGCGGGCCTTGGACAGCAGCCACGCCACGACCGCGGTGGCGATCGCGTTGAGCATGATTGTCGAGATGACCTCGGACACCCCGCGCTTGACCTTGAGCCAGCCGGCGATACCCGCCCAGAGCCCGCCGAACACCATGGCGACGAGGATCGCGACGATCACATTGAGGATTCCCGGGAGCCAGGCCTGTCCCGCGAAGACCGCTGCGGCGAAGCTCGCCACACGGTACTGACCGTCGACCCCGATGTTGAACAGGTTCATCTTGAACCCGATGGCCACGGCGATCGCCGAGAGGTAGAAGACCGTCGCGGCGTTGATGATGTTGACCATCTGCCGCGGCAGCGGCACCTGGAAGATCACCTGCCACACCTCCAGGACCGGGTCGCCGACGGCGAGCAGGACGAGCGAGGTGACGATGAACGCGACGACGACCGCGACGAACGGGGCGACCAGAGGAAGCAGGATCTTGCGCGGTTCGAGGCGGCTCACGTCGCACTCCCTTCCGGAGATGCGGGGGTATGCGGTGCTCCCTTGGGCGGGTGCGTCACCGAGGAGTCGGCGCCGGTCATCGCCGCGCCGAGGTCCTCGGCCTTGACCGTGTCGGGGTCGAACGGCTCCGAGAGCCGGCCGCGCAGGATGACGCGGATTGTGTCGGAGAGGCCGATCAGCTCCTCGAGGTCGGCCGAGATGAGCAGCACGCCCATCCCCTCCCGGCGGGCGGCGCGCATGAGGTCCCAGATACCGGCCTGGGCGCCGACGTCGACGCCGCGGGTCGGATGCGCCGCGACGAGGATCCGCGGATGATGGCTCATCTCGCGGCCGACGATGAGCTTCTGCTGGTTGCCACCGGAGAGCGACCCGGCGGTGACCTCGATGCCGGGGGTGCGCACGTCGTACTCCTCGACGATGCGTGCGGTGTCCTGACGGGCGGCCTTGGCGTTGATGAGGCCACCCTTGAC
>JBAUUB010000204.1:0-2138 GCA_049582485.1 Dermatophilaceae bacterium | reverse complement strand
AGGCCCGTCAGGGACTGCAGATCGGCAGCCCCGAGGAGGCGGCCTGGCGGATGGGGTTCCTGTCCGACGACCAGTTGGTGCAGACCGCGCAGAACTATGCCAAGTCCGGCTACGGCGCGCACCTGTCCCGGCTGCTGGAGGTGGAGCGAACATCGACCCCCTGAACCGACCGGTTCGCTGCGCACTGTGATCCCCTGGCATTGCCGTGACCGGTGCCGCCCTGCAACGGCACCGGCCACGTTCCCCTCATCCCTGCCCTGCGCAGACCTGCCGTGGGTCTGCGCGAGCGGCTGGCCTCAGTGGAGCGGGATCGCGATCACCTGCCCGGCGCCGGGTGCGACGCTGCCGGTGGTCACGTAGGCCGTCTTGCCCTTGATCGCGATGCCGTACGGCGCGAACAGGTTTCCGGCGACGACGGTGTGCGAGGAGCCGCCGCCCTTCGGGATCGCGACGACGGAGCCGATCGGACCGGTGAGCAGGCCTTCGGTGGAGAGCTGCACGGCGTAGAGCACGTTGCCGGGCCCGAAGGCGAGGTCGGTCACGTTGGTCAGACCCGTCGCGTAGACGCTGACCTTGCCGCGCTTGTCGACCTTGTAGATGTTGGCCAGACCCTTCTCGAACGGGAAGCCGGTGAGCTGGCTGACGTACAGCGCACCACCGGGGCCCTTGACGACCGAGGTCGGGACCGCCTGGGCCGGGATCTCCGTCCCCGGCGGGAGCTCGAGGAACGGCGGCGCGAGAGCCAACTGGTCCTCGAACACCGCGAGGGTCGAGGTCCGGCCCTTCTTCGAGACGTCGACGAGTGTGTTGCCGCCGGCGTCGGTGACGACGTAGCCCGAATCGTGCCGGATGAAGCCGACCGGGTTGCTGTCCGGGTCGTGGATCGGGTTCTTGCGGGCCTCGTGCTTGGCGATGTCGGCGATCAGCTTGGTCTTCTTCGACCCGATGGTGGCCGACCGAAGCGTCCCCATGTCCTTGAGGGCCTTGTACTCGGTGCGCACGGCCGGGTCGGCGCCGAGGCCCACCGTGAAGACCAGCTTCTTCGAGCCCTCGACGATGACGTCGTGCGGGCCGATGGCCTGCTCACCGGTGCCCTGACCCGCGATGGACGGCAGCTTCGTCAGGACCCGCTGCTGGGAGCCCGTGTGCTTGCCGTTGAGGCTGACACGGGTGATGGCGCCGCTCTTGCCGAAGCACACCGAGTCACCCTCGGGGCCGGTCACGCACGGCCCGGAGCCACCACGTCCCGCCTCGGCGACGAAGAGGTCGCCCTTCGGGCCGACGGAGAGCTGACGCGGGTTGTCGAGGCCGCTCGCCACGACCTTCCAGTGCTCGTCGGCGGTCGCGGTCGGTGCGACGAGCATCGTCGCCACGAGTGCGGCGGAGCCGAGGAGCGGCACGAGAGCCCGGCGCACCCGCCGGGCCACTGGATTGGGACTGGTCACGTGTGAACCTCTTCTCCCTGCCACGGAAGTGGTCGCCCGGGTGGGTGCCGTCAATCAGAGTCCCACCGGCGGGTGGCCGTGACAAGAGTCACAACGGCCCGAACAACGCCGTGACCTGCCTATTCGCCGCTACAGACGCACATTTCTTGTACGTGCCTGTGACCGGTGGTTCAGCCGAGACCGATGAGACGCAGGACCGCTGCTGTGACCGCGCCCGCGATGACGACGGTGATGAAGCCGGCCCCACGCCAGAGCAGCAGCGCAGCGACGATGAGCGCGCCGACGCGGGCGTCGAGGACGAGAGCCGGGCCGTCCGCGACCGTCTGGACGACGATCAGGCCGGCCAGCAGCGCGGCGGGCAGCAGGGTCGAGACGCGCATCGTTCGCTCGCCCTCCACGAGCCGGGGCGGGACGACGTAGCCCACCACCTTCGTGGCGAAGGCGAGCGCGCACGCGATCAGGACCGCCGTGGTCAGGGTCATGGGATCGGGTCGCCGTCGGTGCGCGGGTCCGGCGGCTCGGCGAGCCGACCGGTCGTGCCGCCAACGATCCCGACCACGACGGCGGCGACTGCGGCGATGAGCACCGGCACCCCCGCGGGCACGAACGGCACCGCCACGAGTGCCAGCACCGTCGCGACCGCGGCCGTGACGCGGGCGTCGCTCGCCTTGAGCCGCGGCCAGAGGAGGGCGA
>JBAUUB010000203.1:0-4563 GCA_049582485.1 Dermatophilaceae bacterium | reverse complement strand
GCCCAAGCCTCCTGCCAAGCAGCGCGCCAATGTCCATGGATCCCACAACGGGCCGCCTGCGCTATGGAGCGGAGACCTACCAGCGCATCGAAGATGACCCGGATTCGTTCATTCGCAGGTCAATCGGGTCAGATCCGAACGCCTACGTGTACGTCTACATCTCGGACGACGGCACACGGCGGTGCGTGGCAGGTTGCTAGAACCGTCTGTATGTCCACCGACAGACTGACACCCCGACGATCGCCGTGACTGGTCCAGCATCCCGGCCAATCCCGCAACGACACCAGCGCCAGCTCAGCTTCGAGGCGGATCGCAAGGGACTGTCCGGGTCAAACGGACTATGAGCATCGGTGGCGAAATCGATCCACATGGTCGACTTCGCCGACGGTCTCAGCGACGGGGATGCTCGAGGCCGGCTGGGTGCCGCACTGCAGGGGAAGGGCGCCTTCCACCGCTTCCGAGGCCAGGTCTATGACGCGCATCCTCATCTGATCTCGCTGTGGCACGCCTTTCGGGATGCCCGCGCTCATCTGCGGGCCGTGGAGTGGCTTCTGGGCGAGGATCTGATCAGCGCCGATGGAGGCCCAACGATTCCTCGATGAGAACCCCGAGCCTGCCCTCCCCTGACGGGAGACGACTCGCATCGGCCCGCCCCCGCTGCCTGAGCGGGGATGCCATGCCGAGCAGGCCGGCGACGCGCGCGCGTCGGTGCCTCTGCGTCGTGTGAGATAGAGGGGTTCGCGGCTCGTGTTCCGCGAGTGCGCGCGATGCTGCCCGGCGGGACTGGTTGACTGGCGGGGTGAGCGATCAGCGGCCGGTGCCGACCGACCCCGCCGCGGTCAAGGCGTGGGTGGCGAACTTGAGCAGGGAGGATCTGGCGGCCCTGACCCAGCAGGTCCTCGGCGGCGGGCTCGGCGCCCTGCTCGGGGTCGATGAGCACGGCACGGGCAACCGTCCGATCGAGGTGCCTGACCCGCCGCAGCAGGTGAGCGCGTTGACCGTCACGGTCGGGCTGCGCGGCTCCAAGCCGCGGATCTGGCGTCGGCTGCGCCTGCCGGGTGACGTGACCTTGGACGTGGTGCACCTGGTGTTGCAGGCGGCGATGGGGTGGAGCGATTCCCATCTGCACCGCTTTCAGCCCGGCGGCGGGCGCGGGTACACCGGCCCGTACTTCATCACCGCCTTCGACGAGGAGGAGGAAGGCGATGAGGGCACCCGCGAGGAGCAGGTCCGCCTGGACCAGGTGCTACGCGAACCCGGGGACCGGCTGACCTACCTGTACGACTTCGGCGACGGCTGGGAGCACCTGATCACTCTGGAATCTGTCGCCCCGATGACGGCGGAGAACCGGGACCCGGTGTGCCTGGCCGGGGCGAGGGCGTGTCCGCCGGAGGACATCGGCGGGATCCACTCCCACATCGAGCTGGCCGCGTGGCTGCGCGCCGGAGCACCCGCCGATCAGGTGCCCGAACCGTTCGACGACGCCGAGCACGCCCACGGCTGGCTCCCGACCGGCTACGACCCCGACGAGTTCGACCCGGCCGAGACCACGGCGGCGATGCGGACCTGGATCCGCGGCAAGCACGTGCCCTGGCACGGGGTCCCCGAGCCACTGGCCGAGCTCGTCCGAGGAATCCGCGGACCGACCTGGATGCAAGCCACCGATTGGCTCAACGCCCTCGGCCCGCGCGAGCCCGTCACCCTCAACGACGCCGACCTCCACCTCGCGGCACGCCCGTGGCGGGCGGTCCTCCACGCCGTCGGCGACGGGATCAGGCTCACCAGCGCCGGATACCTCCCGCCAGCGGTGGTCGAGCAGATCGCCGAGACGAGCGGGATCACGAGCTGGTGGATCGGCATAGCGAACCGGGAGGACCTGACCTACCCGGTGGCCTTCCTGCGCCAGAACAGCCAAGCGCTCGGGCTGCTGCGCAAGAGCCGAGGCACCCTAGCCCCGACCGCCCGTGCCAAAGCCGCGGCCGGTGACCCGCACCGCCTGGTCACCGCCGTGCTCGACCGCCTCCCCATAGGCAAAGGCTACGACGCCGAGGCCGGATGGCTCCTGCTGCTCGCCACCGCCGCCGGCGCCACCGACAAGGCTGAGGTCTACACGAACATCGCGCAGATGCTGACCGACCGCGGCTGGCGCACCCGACCCGGCAGCGACGTCACCACCGACCAAGCCCGCCACGGTGCACGAGCAACCCTCGACGCCCTCGAATCCATGGCCGGCGACCACAACAACACCGACACCGCATTCGTGACCAGGCTCGCCCGAGCCGCACTCCTCGGCACCGCCCCCAAAACGTAGGAGGCGCTCAACAGGCGCGTCCTATCGCCGGCTGCCGGGCTATCTGCAGGTGCCAGACCTTGTCGCCTCTTGATCAGTGGGATTGGGTGTGCACGTGAACCGCGACGTGGTGGCCGCCGCTGTCGAGCTTGGCGTCACAGGTGTGCAGCGGTGCGCCGAGTGCTTCGGCAAGTGCCAGGTAGGCGGCGTCGTAACTGGTGTACTGATGCCGCAGACTCCAGATGCGCTCTGCCAGCGGAGCAGTGTCGTGTCTGTCGATGAGCAGATCGAAGTGGTCGACCCGCGCAGTCTGCGCCAGGGCTTCGTTGAGCTTCCCGCCGAGCACCAGGCCCCGCAGCACTGAGAGGACCTCCACGTCGAGGACATGAGGAGCGGCGACCTGACCAGAAAGCGCCTCGAGAAGGTCGTCATGGACGTCGCGCCCCACAAGTGCCTCGACCATCGCCGAGGCGTCGATGACGATCACCGCCGGGACTCATGCAGCGCCTCGACGATGTCGGCAGTGCTCGGCCCGTCGTTGCGGCTCCTCTGACGAAGGCGTGCCACGATCTCGGCGTTCGTCGGCCGGGCGGCGATCCGCCCGAGCTCTGCAGCGACGTAGGCCGAGAGGGACTTGCCCTCGGCAGCGGCGCGCTCCTTGAGCGTCTCCGTCACCTTCTCCGGAACGTCTCGCACATACAGTGTGGTCACCTCCCCATGCTAGCACCCTGCAAGCGCTACGACGCTTGCGTGCAGGCAAGCCCTTTCACGACCCGCGACCTTCCGCCGGCAGATGGGCGTCAAGTCAGGGGGACCATCGCGCCGCGAGTCGGCGAGTGTCTCGAGGACTCCGCTCAGGGCTGGGTGTCCTGGACGACGAACAGCCGGTCCACAAGAGAGTCCGGGCAGAGGCTGTCCCACTGCTCGTCGACGTCGCCGCTGTCGCCGGCTGTACCTCCGGCGAAGGAGACCGGGTCGCCGTCCATCGCCATGTTCGTCTCCGTGCCGTCGGGGAAAGTCGACAGGATCATCACGCTTCCGCTACTGGGTTCACGCTTGCCGCGCGCGTTCGGCAGGACCAGGCCGGTCGTGCCGTCGTCGGTGACGACGGTGGCGCACCCGTCCGCAGTCATCGTCACGCTCCCTTCGAGCAGGGCCGAGTCACCGCCTTGGGCGGGGTCCCACGCGAAGGTGGGCACCGCATACCAGCCCAGCTCCTCCGCGGTGGCGGCCCGCGTCGGGACCGGCCCGTCAGGAGGCGGAGGGTCGCCGGTCATCGCCGGGTGAGCCGGCTCGTCGTTGATCCAGGCGATGTCGCCGCCGTCGTACGGTCCGCACAGCTGGCTCCAGGCCTCGCCCGGGGGGGACCCATCCGCCGCCGTAGGAGAACTCCTGGCCCTCGACCGCGAACACCTCCCCGGACCCCTGCCTGGTCACGGCCCGCACACCGTTGGCGAACCGGACTCCTTCGGCGTCGGGGAAGACGACCGGAGTGACCAGCGTCTCCTGGCCGGGCTGGTAGATGAGGGCGCAGCCTTCGTCGGTGAAGGCCAGCCGGCCTGTGACGAGGGCATCCATGCCGTCGCCGTTCCACGCATACGTGGGCACCTCGAAGGTCTCGGCGCCAGGTAGTGTCCCCGGCCCGACCGTGGCCTCCCCGCATCCGCTCGCGACCAGCGTCATGATTCCCGCACTCGCCAGAACCGCCCACCGTGTGCGCATAACAGACCCCTTCCGGACGTGCATCTCGAGACATCCGACGCGAACCGGGTCACGACCGTTCCACCGTAGACGCCGGCCAACGGAACGCCCCTTGCCCGACGTGCCCCTTTCGCCGGGAGCCGACCTGGGTGGACACGTCTACCGCGTCTTGACGCCTCAGAGGGCGCCTTGCCTGCTTGGCCACATCATTGGTGGGGCGGGCCCTCCCGCGAGCATGCTGAGGGTAGGAGGCGATCCCCATGTCAACAGTTCAACAGCCCAGGGGAGAAGAGGAGCTAGTCGGCCGGCCAGCGCAGGACCTGGTCAGCCTCATCAGGTCGGGGACGGTCACTCCACGGGAAGTGGTTGCCGCGCACCTGAGCCGGATTGAGCGGGACGACCGGCGGGTCGGCGCGTTCGTTGAGGTGTTCGCCGAGGCGGCCCTCGCGGCAAGCGAGCGGCTCATGGAGTGTGACCTCGTGGGGATGCCGCTTGCCGGTGTTCCGGTCGCGATTAAGGACAACCTCCCCTTAGCCGGTCACCCGACCGGCTATGGGTCGGCAGCAACATCC
>JBAUUB010000202.1:0-2553 GCA_049582485.1 Dermatophilaceae bacterium | reverse complement strand
GACCGATCTGGTTCATCGCCTCGATCGTGGGCTCGTCGTGGAAGAGTGCCGAGAGCAAGGGGCTCGCGCCGATCAGGTCACCGGCGGAGACGACGACCGTGTTCCGATTCGTCGCCTCCAGCGCCTTGACGTGAGTGGCGAGGTACTCGGCGCCGCCCGCGTCGACTGCGTTGGGGGGAGTTCCCACGCGGCCACTCGAGCCCGACGGGGGCTGGAGGTTGCCGTGGAAGTCATTGAGGGCGAGAATCTGCACCTCGACCTCGGACTTGCTCATGATGACGGGCGCCTTGCCCGTCGGGGGTGCAGGCGGCTTGCCGGCCGCCACGGCGGGGGCGATAGCCAGGCTTGTCAGTGCCACGGCCGCAACGACGGCTCCGCGCAGACGATTCATGCGATCCTCCTCGATCCCTGGGGCAGCACTGCCCCACAGAAGCGGACGCTAGACCTCCGCACCTCGGGGCACAAGGGCCCCAGCCCAGACCTACGCCCGCAGCGCCGCCGCCAGCTCGCGGAAGTGCGACACGAGGTGGTCCATGTCCTCGTCGGTGTGCGCGAGCGAGACGAGCCACTGCTCGTCGAGCCCGGGCGGCGTGAGGATGCCGCGGTTGACGCCCCAGAGCCACGACAGCTCGGCCATCCGGAAGTCGCTCGCCTTGTAGTCCCGGTAGTTGCGCACCGGCTCAGCCGACCAGGTGACACAGCCCTTGACGCCGAATCCCACCGTGTGGGCGGGCAGCTCGTGCTCGGCGATGATCTCGTCGATGGCGTCCATCGCGCGCACGTTGATGGCCTCGGCGCGCTCGAGCGCCGCCGGGGTACAGATCTCGTCGACCGCCTGGGCGGCGGCCATGACGAGCGGGTTGCCGTTGTAGGTCCCGAAGTGCGCCATCCGGCCGTCGACGACGACCTCCATCACCTCGCGGGTCCCCCCGAAGGCCGCGAGCGGAAGTCCGCCGCCGATCGACTTGGCCAGGGTGATGAGGTCGGGCTTGACCTCGAGCCGCTGGGCGGCGCCGGCCGGCCCGGCGGTCAGGCCGGTCTTGACCTCGTCGAAGATGAGGACGACACCGTGGTCGTCGCAGGCCCGGCGGACCGCCGCCAGGTAGCCCTCGTCGGGTAGCACGATCGAGAGGTTCTCGATGACCGGCTCGATGACGAGGCAGGCGATGTCGGGACCGTGCTCAGTGAGGGTTCGGTGCAGCTGGTCGAGGTCGTTGTAGGCGACGACGTGCACCGTCCCCGCCTCGACGTCGAACGGCACCTGCGGCGTCGGGGCGTCGGCGGGCCCGATCTCGTGCAGCTCGGGTTTGACCGACACCTGCAGCGGGTCATAGCCGCCGTGGTAGCCCCCCTCGATCTTCACCACCGCCTTGCGGTTCGTGTATGCGCGGGCGGCGCGGATCGCATACATCAGCGACTCGGTGCCCGAGTTGGTGAACCGCAGCATGTCCAGGCCGAACCGTCGCTTGAAGCGCTCGGCGACGTCGGTCGCCTGCGGCGACGGGGTGACGAAGAGCGTGCCGGTGTGGGTGAGGGCCTCGGTGACGCGCTCGACGACGACCGGGTTGAGGTGGCCGACGAGCATGGCGCCGAAACCCATCGACAGGTCGAGCAGTCGATGGCCGTCGACGTCGGTGAGCCACGCACCGCGGGCGGACACGATCGAGATGGGGTACGGGTCCCAGTGCTGGAACGAGCTCGTGACGCCGAGAGGCAAGGACTCGGCCGCCTCCTTGTTGTGCACGCCCGACTCGGGGGTCTCGGCGGTGAACCGGGCCCACTCGGCCGCGAGCAGCTCCTCGACCCGCGCGGGGTCGACGGGACGGGAGGTCGGTGGCAGCTGGCGCCGGGTGTGGGGGTCGTTGGGCGTCATCGAAGCTCCTCGAAGTCACGTTTCAGACAGCGGCAGGCATGGCCCTGTGCCACTGGATCAGTTGTCGAAGTCATTCTAGGGTTTCGTATCAGCACCGTGTGACGGAAACGGCGACGGATTCTGTCGTGCAGTAGCGTGACGTCCATGCTCGTTCTCGGCCGCGCGGCCCTGGAGTCGCTGGGGCTCACCTGGCCGCAGATCATCGACGTGCTCGAGGACGCCTTCCGGCAGAAGGCGCAGGGGCTGGTGCAGAACCCGCCCAAGCCGAAGGTCGCACCACGCAAGGGAGCCTTCGCCAACGCGATGCCCGCCTACCTCGGCGGCAGCGACGCCCTCGGCATCAAGTGGGTCACCGGGTTCGAGACCAACCACGCCCACGGTCTGCCGTACATCTTCGGCACCGTCATCGTCAACGACCCCGAGAACGGCCGTCCGATCGCTCTCCTCGACGGCGGCTGGGTGACCGAGATGCGCACGCCCGGGGTGTCCGGCGTGACCATGCGGCACGTGCCCGGAACGGTTCGCCGACTCGCCCTCATCGGCTACGGGGTGCAGGGCCGACGACACCTCGAGGTGGCGCTGACCGAGCACCCCGAGCTCGAGCAGATCGTCGTGCACGACCACCATCCCGAGGCCGTGCAGGCCATCCACGACGCCGCGCCCGAGCGGGAGGTCCGCGC
>JBAUUB010000201.1:0-3912 GCA_049582485.1 Dermatophilaceae bacterium | reverse complement strand
TCGGTCCGCGGCTCCCACAGCACCGCGGTCATGGGCGCGCGGGGGGAGCCGTCGGTCGTCACGGCTGTCACGGAACGGCCGACGAGGGCGCCGCCGTGCTCGGCCGGGTCGGCGACCGTCGCCGACGCCAGCACGAAGGTCGGGTCCACGCCGTAGCGTGCGCACACGCGGCGCAGTCGGCGCAGCACTGCGGACACGTGTGAGCCGAACACCCCTCGGTAGACGTGGCACTCGTCGACGACCACGAATCGCAGCGCCCTCAGGAACCGTGACCACTGGCGATGGCGCGGCAGCATCGAGTGATGGACCAGATCGGGGTTGGAGAGGATGAGGTGCGCATGGTCCCTCGCCCAGCGTCGCTCCTCCGTGGGGGTGTCACCGTCATAGGTCGCCGCCCGCACCCCTGGCACCGCCAGCGCCTCCAGCCGCGCCAGCTGGTCGGCGGCCAGCGCCTTGGTCGGGGACAGGTAGAGCGCCGTGGCCCCCCGGCCCGTCGGGCTCGCGAGTCCCTCGACCACCGCCGAGAGGGTCGGGACCAGGTAGACCAGGCTCTTGCCCGAGGCCGTCCCGGTCGCGACGACGACGTCGGCGCCCTCGTGGGCCAGGTCCATCCCCTCCCGCTGGTGGGACCACAGGGTGCGCAGCCCCGCGCCGGCGAGTGCCGCATACACCTCGGGGGCCACCCACTCGGGCCAGTCGGCGAACGAGCCGGCCCGCTCGGGAAGGTGCTCGACATGGGTGACCCGCTCCGGTCCGTGCCGGTCGGTCAGCAGGCGCAGCCACGCCTCCGGGTCGTGCCTCGTGTTCAGGTCAGCCGCCGGTGCTCAGGTCATTCGCCGGACGAGGGGAAGGGGCAGGTGTCGCATCGCGGTCCCCATCGGCTTCCACGGCCAGGACGGCACGCGTGCGTGCGCGGTCCGCTTCTCGATCGCCGCCACCATCGCCGCCACGCCGGTCTCGGTGTCGACCATGAACGGCGTGTTCTTGACGTGCTCGTTCATCTCGGAACGGATGTACCCCGGGTAGATGACCGAGACGTCGATGTCCAGGTCCGGCTTGCCGACCATCTCGTGGCGGATCCCCTCCGCGAGGGCCGCCACGCCGGCCTTGGTCGCCGCGTAGGTCGTCATCGCACCCGGCATCCCCCGGAACGCGGTCATCGAGGAGATCATGACGAGGTGGCCGTACCGCTGCTCGCGGAAGACCTCCATCGCGGCCTCGCACTGCGCCAGCGCGGCGACGAAGTTCGTCATCGCGGTCGCCTTGTTCGCGTCGTAGCGACCCTTGCCGATGGGCGCACCCTTGCCCAGGCCGGCGTTGACGATGACCCGGTCGATCGTGCCGAACTCGTCCCGGAACGCGCGGAAGACGCGGAACACGGCATCGTCGTCGGTCACGTCCAGGGCGGCGAAGGAGACCGTGCGCTCCGGGTATGCGGTGGTGATCTCCGTGCGCAGCTCCTCCAGGCGCTCGGTCCGGCGGGCGCACAGCGCCAGGTCCTCGCCGCGCGCTGCGAGCTGGCGCGCCATCTCGGAGCCGAGGCCGGAGCTCGCTCCGGTGATGAGGGTCGTCGTCATGGGTGCTCCTGGTCGTCGGTGCGTCGGTGCGGCGTCTGGCCGTGTCGGCGTCGTGTCCGGGCGGTTCGTCGGTGTGGTGTCTTTGGGTGGATGGTGCTTCCCTCGATACCGTAAGCGTTCGAGCAGACGAACCCTTCCCTAGGAGCGAGCGCGCGGTGCAGGTCACGGTCACGACGTCCCAGCACGACGGAGTCTTCATCCTCGGCCTCGGCGGCGACATCGACGTCGCGAGCGCCGTGACGGTGCGCGACGCACTCGACAGGGTGATCGCGGCCGGGCACCACCGCATCGTCCTCGACCTCGGCGAGGTGCGGTTCCTCGACTCGACCGGGCTCGGCGTCATGGTGGGGCGGCTCAAGGCCGTGCGCGACCTCGGGGGCGACATGCACCTGGTGTGCAGCTCGGCACGGATCGCGCGGGTGCTGTCGATCACCAGCCTCGACGAGGTCTTCCCGATCCATGACTCGATCGACGACGCGGTGGCCGCATTCATCGACTGATCGGGCGCTTCTCTCGCACAAGTGATGGCCTTCACAGGCCGACGACAGGACGTGTGACGGGCGGCACAGGTAGGGTCGCTCGCGGCGACGTGCCGCACACAATGGCGGCGCTCGCCCTCTCACGTACCCCGTCAAGGAGGATGGAATGGTCAGCCTCGCGCTGCCGGCCGTCGATGCGAATCTCACGCTGAGCGGTCTCAACTACACGCTGGTGGTCGTCGTCGGCGCCATCTCGCTCATCGCACTCGTGATGGGTTTCGTCTTCCGGCAACAGGTGCTGTCCGCCGACTCGGGCACCGACAAGATGCGCGAGATCGCCGGAGCGGTGGAGGAGGGTGCCCAGGCCTACCTCGCCCGACAGTTCAAGACGCTCGGCGGCTTCGTCGTGCTCGTGTTCTTCCTGCTGCTGGCGCTGCCGGCCGACGGGGCGGGCGTCCTGTGGGGCCGCTCGATCTTCTTCGTCATCGGGGCCCTGTTCTCCGCGTCGATCGGCTATCTCGGCATGAGCCTCGCAGTCAAGGCCAATGTGCGGGTGGCGGCCGCCGCCCGCGTCGGCGACCAGGACGCCGGGATGCGGATCGCCTTCCGCACCGGTGGGGTCGTCGGCATGGCCACGGTCGGTCTCGGCCTGCTGGGTGCGTCGATCGTCGTCCTGCTGTACCAGGGTGACGCGCCCAAGGTGCTCGAGGGCTTCGGCTTCGGCGCCGCGCTGCTCGCGATGTTCATGCGGGTCGGCGGCGGCATCTTCACCAAGGCCGCCGACGTCGGCGCGGACCTCGTCGGCAAGGTCGAGGCGGGCATCCCCGAGGACGACCCGCGCAACGCCGCCACGATCGCCGACAACGTGGGCGACAACGTCGGTGACTGCGCGGGGATGGCCGCCGACCTGTTCGAGTCCTACGCCGTCATGCTCGTCGCGGCGCTGATCCTCGGCTCGGTCGCCTTCGGCACCTACGGCCTGGTCTTCCCGCTCATCGTCCCGGCCATCGGCGCCATCACGGCCCTGATCGGCGTCTACATCACCAAGACCCGTCCTGGTGAGAACGCCCTGAAGGCGATCAACCGGGGCTTCTACATCTCGGCGCTCATCTCGGCGGTTCTGTCGGCCATCGCGGCCTACACCTACCTGCCGGCCACCTTCGCCGAACTCGGCGCGACCAACGAAGGCGTTGCCGCCCTGGACGGCGACCCGCGCCTGATCGCCCTCGCCGCCGTCGTCATCGGCATCGTGCTCGCCGGCATCATCCTCTGGCTGACCGGCTACTTCACCGGCACCGACAAGCGGCCGACCCTCGACGTCGCCCGGACCACCCTCACCGGGCCGGCGACCGTCGTTCTCTCGGGCATCGGCGTCGGCCTCGAGTCGGCGGTGTACACCGCCGCGATCATCGGTGGCGCGGTGTATCTCGCCTTCCTCCTCGGGGGCGGCTCGACGGCACTCGCGCTCTTCCTCGTGGCGCTCGCCGGCTGCGGTCTGCTCACCACTGTCGGAGTGATCGTGGCGATGGACACCTTCGGCCCGGTCTCCGACAACGCCCAGGGCATCGCCGAGATGTCCGGTGACGTCGACGGCGACGGCGCCCAGATCCTCACCGACCTCGATGCGGTCGGCAACACCACCAAGGCGATCACCAAGGGCATCGCCATCGCCACGGCCGTGCTGGCCGCCACCGCGCTGTTCGGTTCCTACACCGACGCCTGGCAGTCGGCGGTGCGGGACACGGACACGAGCGGGGTGACGCAGGAGCAGGGCCAGGCCTTCATCTCCGATGCCCTCGGTGTCATCACGAGCCCGAACATCCTCGTCGGTCTCCTCCTCGGTGCCGCGGTCGTCT
>JBAUUB010000200.1:0-5689 GCA_049582485.1 Dermatophilaceae bacterium | reverse complement strand
GTGGTTGTCAGCTGCATCTCGGCGAGGGGGAGCATGAGGTGAAGTGTGCACCCACCAGCGGCCGGGCGCCAGTGTTTTCGCAGGTCATGATTGCTCAACCGGCCGAGGCCCGGCCAGCACGAGAGTGCGCTCCCAGGCAAGGAGCAGTGCGCACAGGAGCAAGACAGAGCGGCTCGACACCGACAGGATCATCACTCGACCGCCCGTTCCGGGCGGGGGACCGGAACACCCCAGGGAGGACACCATGTCACTTCGGAATCGAATGCGCCGCCCGCTTCTCGTCGGCGCGGCGGCGGTCGCCGCCATCGGGCTCGGCGCCGCGCCGGCCATGGCGCATCACTGCTTCATCCCGATGTACTCACTCAACGGACCACAGTCCACCAACTGGTTCGTCGTGTCTGCCGAGATGGGTGCGATGCTCGAGGTGGGGTACGAGGCCGGGTGCGCTGAGGCGGTCGATGCGGGCTACGCGGCGCTCCGCGCCGAGCGCCTGCCCGTCGGGATCAAGATCATGGAGAAGATGACGATCGGCGACCCCAAGGGCACGGAACGGATGAACCCGAACGGCGCCAACGGCAAGGGCCTCGAGTACTTCGGGGCTGGATCCGAACTGCCCATGCAGATGGTCGGCACGTGGATCGCCGGCGCCGAGTCGGTCGACTGCGGCATGTAGAAGAAGGACCCCTCACAGACGGGGAGGCTCGAGCGCCCTGGGGCGGTCGCTCGGGCCTCCCGCATGTCCGCCCGAGGTCAGCACCGCATACCCCATGGGGTATCTTGGGATCATGGCGACCACCGAGCAGCGCGAGCACCAGGCGACCTGCGCCCAACCCGTCGCGCCCTGGCTGCCGGAGTGGACCTGGCGGCACGGGATGCTCGCGGCGCTGGGCGCGGTGCTGGGATGGCTGTTCTACTCGGACCTCGCGGCGGACCTGACCGGCCGCGGGTGGACGGTCGTCGTTGCCACCCTCGCGGCGGCTGCCGGGCTGGTGCTGGCCAGCTACCTGCCGAGAGCGGGAGCCCGGCCGGCTCTGCCACGAGATGTATGCGGCTACGCGCCGGTCCTCATGCTGTTCGTCGCCGGCTGGTTCCTCACGATTTCTGCCGGCTCGCTGTGGAGCGCCCCACCTGCTCTCCTCATCGCCGGCCTCGCGGTGGCGCGCCGGACCACCGGCTCCTCGACCTGCTCGCTCTGAGATCGCAGCCGGCGGCTAGTCCGTTGTGACAGCGATATCCGCCGATCAGCCATATCGCCCGACCCTCTCCACTGCGACACCGCCGCTGATCTGATGGGATGGCGGTATGCCCAGGAAACCCGGACGTTCGCGTCGCCGCCCTCCGAACCGGTCGGCGACCCGGGGCCAGGACGGGCGCATCGACCACCCGAGCAAGGCCCGACCCGACGACCATCCGGCGCTGGCCGACCCCGCGACCGGCGAGCTCATGCAGGGCTTGCGCCGCTCGCTCCACTCGGGCGACCCGGCGACCTTCCTCGTCGACGCCAGCGCGGTGATCGCGCTCGCAGAGGCGACGGACGCCGACCTCCCGGAGGACTGGGTGGGGCTGCTCGAGGCCTTCGCGGAGATCGACATCGCGGAGACGACGGCGCTGCTGCACGTCGCCTCGGCCTTCGCCGCCGACGACCTTCGACGACGCCGTCTCCAGCGCATACTCGACACTCGGCGTCAGCCGATGCCCGGCTACGTGACCGGGCTGGGCGATGCGCAGGTGAGCGCCGCATACTTCATGGGCGACGAGCTCGGCGACGGCGACAACATCATCCTCGGCATCGACTTCCCGGACGGCAGCGCGATGACGGCGATCGCCTACATCGACCACAACATGGGGACGATCGTCAAGGACGGCTTCTTCATCGGCGAGCACATCGAGGTCGTGCGCGAGCGCTATCTCGAGCTCATCCGCGAGCAGGGCGACAGCACGAGCGAGCTGCCGCCAATGGGTCTGGGCGAGGCACGGGACCGGATCGAGGAGGCCCTCGAGAACCTCGACCGGCTGCACCCCGACTGGGAGCAGGACGGCTGGCCGCTGGCCCGGCCGCTGCTCGAACTGTTCCTCGGGACGATGCCCGAGCCGGACGAACGGACGACCTCGCCGCTCCTGGACGCCTCCGACTGCGAGCGGGCGTTCTGGGCCTCGCCGGAGGGTGCCGAGCTCGAGCGTGAGTCGGCGGTCATGGACGCGGTCGGCGAGCTCCTCGAGTTCGCGGAGGAGCACTCGCACGACCCGTTGCGGTGGAGTGCGGTCGTGGTCGAGGTCTGTGTCCGCGAGCTCGCCTTCGACGTCACCGTGAGCGACAGTGCGGTCGATGAGATCCCCAGGGTGCTGCCGAGGATCGTCCGGTTCGCGCACCGCACCCGGGGCATCTCGCCCGAGCGCACCGCGGAGACCCTCGCCGCGATCGACGAATGGGTCCCCGTCCTCGAGGTCAGCCGCGCGACCGGCATCACCGCCGCCCTGCGCCAGTCGAACGACCTGTATGCGGCGGCCATGTCAGGCGATCTCGGTCCCCTCATGCGGCACCGGCTGGTCGAGACGCTCGGGAGCGACGAGGCCGTCGCCGCGCTCGACGACTCGCCGCACCCGGACGAGGAGCTCGACCTAGCCGCGGTGCCCGACGACCTGCACGAGCGGGTCAGAGCGATCTCCGGCCACCTCGACCGACTCTGCGCGGCCGGACTGCCCAACCTCGACCTCGAGTTCCGCACGGTCGGCAGACGCTTTCTCGTCGGCATCGCATCGCGTGCTCCCGAGGTGCTGCGCCGGCGGTCCAAGGACGTCAACACCGCCTCCACGATCGCGTGGTTCCTCGCTCGGGAGAACAACCTCATCGGCGGTCCGCCCAAGCGGGTCCGGGCCCAGACGATCAGCGAGGTCATCGGAGCGCCGAGCAACTCGGACCGGGCGCGAACCCTGAGCATGGCCTACACGGGCGCTCGGCACCGGTACCTCGACAACCCCGCGCTCGGGGCGCCGCTCCTGGTGAGCCGATACCGGCGTGAGCTCATGGAGCAGCGCGAGCGGTACTGGTGACTCGGCGCGGGTGGAAGTAGGAGCGCCCGGGAAAGCGGGCGTTCCGACTTCGACCCGTCAGTCGGTCGCGTCTGCGGCGCGCTCGACCTCGGCCTCGAGGTCCTCGTCGTCCACGCCCCGCAGGCGCAGGGCGAGAGCGTCCAGGCCGAGGACGACGACGAGCCCGAGGACGGCGAGCACCGTCGGGACGAGCCAGGTGGACGCGGTCGGCAGGCCGATCTCGGTGGTCTGGAAGCCGCCCGGCCAGGGCCACAGGATGCGGATCGACCCGACCATCAGGCCGATCATCGCCGCCAGGACGATGTCGTGGTAGTGGTGCAGCAGCCAGCGCAAGGTCGTGGAGGACACCGCGATGCCGGTGAGGCAGCCGGCGCCGAAGACGGCGATGGTGAGCAGGTCGCGGTCGGCGACGGCGGTCAGCACCTGCGCGTAGAGGCCGAGCAGCACGAGGATGAACGAGCCGCTGATGCCGGGCAGGACCATTGCGGTGATGGCGACCGCGCCGCCGAGGAAGAAGCCCCAGAGGGGCGTGGTGACATCGCCCGAGGTCTCGCTCGCGGGGCTGAGCCCGAGCAGGACGAAGGTCACGACCGAGGAGAGCGCAAGGACCTGCCAGTGCCGTGGCCCGGGGGTCATGAGCTGACGCCAGCAGATGACGACGGCCGCGGCGATCAGCCCGCAGAACAGGCCGGCGAGCTGGACCGGATAGCGCTCGATCGCCACGGACAGCGTGCTGGCACCGAGGAAGACGACGGTGAGGATGCCGATCCCGAGTGCGCCGAGCCACAGGAACGGCACGCGGCGCAGCGCCGCTCCGGCGCCCTTGAGGTCCCCCTTCGCCAGGTGCACGAACACCTCGACGCCGGAGTGCAGGGAGGCGATGAACTGCTCGTAGATCCCGAGCACGAGGGCAACGGTGCCGCCGGAGACGCCGGGCACCAGGTCGGCCGAACCCATGAGCATGCCGCGGACCACCTGGGCGAGCGACCCGCGCACCGTGGGCGGCGGGGGAAGCGCGGATGAGTGGCTCTCGGGCATTGGTCAATCGTATCGGCGCCCCGGAGCCATCCCGGCAACGCCGCGTTTGGTGGGGGGGTCAGCGGCTGCGGGTGGCGGTGATCTCGAAGACCGAGGTCGTCCCGGACACCTCGTTGGCGACGACGAGCAGCGGACTGCCGGTCGGGCTGTCGCTCGCCGGCACGAAGTCGAGGCCCTCGGCGCCCAGGTCCCCGACCTCGGGCACGTACTCGTCACCGCCCTCGAAGGGGATCGAGAAGTCCCGGTTGTTGACGTAGTCCACGAATGAAGGCTGCGTCGGGTCGGTGATGTCGACGATCATCACGCCGCCGATGCGCTCGAGTCCGATGAACGCGTAGGTCCGCCCCCGGATCGCGCCGATCTCCACCGCCTCGGGCTCGACTCCCTTGGCGTCGCTCCGGCTCTCGAACGACGGCTGCTCGTCGTGGGCGGCGTTGAAGGCCTCCTCCGGCAACCGACCGGCCGCGATGAGGTCGGCGATCGTCTGCTCGAACAGCCCCGCCGAGTCGAAGACCTGCTCACCCGACGCGGTGTGGATGGAGAAGCTCCGGCCACCCAGCGAATACAGCTCGTCGTAGCAGCCGGCATCGTCGTCCCGGCCGAGGTCGGTGAGGACGTCGAGACGGCCGAGGCTCGCGTCCTCCTGGACGTCGGCGGGGAATGCTCCCGTGCAGAGCTCTAGATCCTTGGCCCGCTCGGTGTCGACGAAGTCGCCCCACTCGCGCGAGTCACCCTCGTTGGCGCTGACGACGAGGTCCTGGCCGCGGAAGCGGTAGGTCGCCAGGCCGTCGGGCATCCGTACGCCGAACACCGGCCAGGCGCCCAGGGTGATCCCGCCGTCCCGGTCGGAGGGGTCGAGCACGCCGTCGGCCGACCAGTCGGTCAGCTGCAGGGCCCACAGGTCGGTGAGGGTCGCGCTGCGGATGTCGACGACGGCGACGGCGTTCGCCTCCTGGATCGAGATGTATGCGGTGCGCCCCGTCGCGTCGATCGTCACGTACTCGGGCTCGAGGTTGCGGGCGACGCGACCGACCGGCTCCTGCCCGGCCGGCACGGGCACGTCGGGCCCGAAGACCCGGACTCCGCCGGGCAGCGGCGTTCCGGCGTCGTAGGTGCGGAAGTCGACGGTCCGCACCGAGTCCTGCGCGAGTCGGGAGAACTGCTGCACGCTGCGGGGGAGGGTGATGACGGAGATGGTGCCCTCCGGGTCGCTGCTGAAGTCGTCGGCGGGCTCGCCCTCGTTGGCGACCACCGCATACCCGCCGTTGGGGGCGAGCGCGACCGCATCGGGGAGCGAGCCGACCCGGACCCCGCCGAGGTAGCCGAGTCCCTGCGTGGCGAAGAACAGGACCCAGCCGCGCTCGACCTTGTCCTCGGCCTCGACCGCGACCGCGAGGACACCACTGGAGACGGCGACCGAGTTGACCACCGCTCCGGCGTCGACGGTCGATCCGTCGGCCGCGAGGAGACCTGCGGTCGTGAGGGACTCGCGAAGGGCGGGCACACCGTCGGAGCCGAGATCGAGCACATCGACCTGACCGGACTGGGCGTTGACGACGAACAGGGTGTCCGTGCTTGCGTCGAAGGCAGGGATCTCGGC
>JBAUUB010000199.1:0-33631 GCA_049582485.1 Dermatophilaceae bacterium | reverse complement strand
CCGAGCTCGGACTCGACGCGAGCCGCGAGCGCGGCGGCCGCCTCGGGCTCGCCGTGGGTGCAGAACACCGTCGCCGGCGCCGGGTCCAGGTCGCGCAGCCACTGGATCAGGCCGGGAGCGTCGGCGTGCACCGAGAACTCCTCGTCGCGGACGATCTCGGCCTTCACCCCGACATAGCGGCCGTGCATCTTCAGCCGGGTCGCTCCCTCGAGGAGGGCCCGGCCGCGGGTGCCGGCCGCCTGGTAGCCGGTCAGGACGATCGCGTTGCGCGGGTCGGGAAGCATCCGCTCGAGGTGGTGCAGGACCCGTCCACCGGTCGCCATGCCGGACGAGCTGAGGATGATGCTCGGCTCGAGCGGGCCCGACGTCAGCTCGCGGGACTCGTCGGCCGTGCGCACCTCTCGCAGGTCGCGCCGGATCTCCGACAGGTCGAGGTCTGCGCGCATCTCGTCGGTGGCCCGGGTGTACACGTCGAGCGCCTTGGCCGCCATCGGTGAGTTGACGAAGACCGGGGTGCGGGGGATCCGCCCGTCGCGGCGCATGTCGGACAGCGACTTGAGGACGATCTCGGTGCGGTCCACCGCGAAGGCCGGGATGAGGACCGACCCTCCCCGCTGAACCGCTCGGCGGATGGCATCGGCGAGAGCCTCGTGGGGCAGGTTCACCGGCTTCGGGTGCTCGCGATCGCCGTACGTCGACTCGACCAGGACGAGGTCAGCTCCCTCGGGTGTCTCCCGAGCGCGGAGCACCGGGTGGTCCACCCGGCCGAGGTCGCCGGAGAACAGCGCCGACCCGTCGGGGGTCTGCACCCGGATCGAGGCGGCTCCGAGGATGTGCCCGGCCCGGGTGTACCTCGCGAAGATTCCGTCCCCGAGGTCGAGGTCCCGGTCGTAGTCGACCTCGGTCAGCTGCGGCAGGGTCCGCTCCACGTCGGCGGAGTCATAGAGCGGCTTGGGGTTGGCGTGTTTGGACCAGCCCCCGAGGCGGGCCTCCT
Source organism: Dermatophilaceae bacterium (assembly GCA_049582485.1). Classification (GTDB taxonomy): domain Bacteria; phylum Actinomycetota; class Actinomycetes; order Actinomycetales; family Dermatophilaceae; genus F2B08. The sequence goes on along the minus strand of JBAUUB010000199.1, from coordinate 32,637 downwards.
CGGCATCGCGCTCCTGCAGGAAGCCCGCGTCCCGCAGGATGATCCGGGCCAGGTCGACCGTGTATGCGGTGCACCAGACCGGCCCGCTGAACCCGTGCTTGACGAGCACCGGCAGGTATCCCACGTGGTCCATGTGCGCATGCGTGAGCAGGACGTCGGTGATCGTCTCCGGGGGCACGGGGAAGTCGGCCCAGTTGCGCCGGCGCAGCTCCTTCTCCCCTTGGAACATCCCCGCGTCGACGAGGATGCGACGCTCTCCGACGGTGAGGAGGTACTTCGACCCCGTGACCGCCCCTGTCGCGCCGAGGAAGGTGAGCGTGGTCGTCATGCCTCACTCTCCCACAGCGGGATTCGTCACGATCGGGAACCGGCGGGAAGGCTCACTCGATCCCGAGGATCAGCGCCAGGAGGTACTGCCCGACGTTGAGGGCGACGAACCCCAGCGTCACCGTGACGAGGACCAACGACAGCCACGCCCGGCGGACATCTGCCGACGCCGTCGATACCGCCGTTGACGGCGTTGACGGCGTTGACGGCGTGTCGGAGTGGATGGTCATGCTGCACCTCCGAGCACGCCAAGCCCGGAGCACCCGGGCTCCACTCTCACTGTAACCCGACCACCGCATACCGGCGTCCGGGCGTCTCCCACGTCACACGGCGAACCCATAGGCGATCAGGCTCGACGGCCGGTCCCGCAGCCGGCGATCACGGCCTGAGGGGTTGTCCTCGACACTCGCCTGGAGGTCAGACTGCTTCGTCAGTCGACCCAAGGGGAGCCACCAGGTATGTCGTCATCGCCCCATGTCCCTTGAGCTCCACTTGGCCGCGTGCGGTGGCCTGCACGACGTCGCGGACACGCGACCAGGTGGCCTCGCTGACGTGGAGGGAGCCGGGCACGCCATGTGACTCCAGCCGGCTGGCCACGTTGACCGTGTCGCCCCACAGGTCATAGGTGAACTTGTGCACACCTACCACACCGGCGACGACAGGCCCCGTGTGGATGCCGATCCGCAGGGCGAGCGGCAGACCGAGGTCGGCCGCCACCCGGGCGACGAAGTCGAGGAGGTCACCCCCCAGCGCAACGACCCGGCCGGGATGGTCGGTGGACGGCTCCGGCACGCCACCCACGGCCATGTAGGCGTCGCCGATGGTCTTGATCTTCTCCACCCCGTGCCGCTCGGCCCGCTCGTCGAACCCGGTGAAGAGCCGGTCGAGCAGGTCTCGGGTTGCGCGCGGCTCCAACCGGGTTGCGAGCTGGGTGAACCCTACGAGGTCCGCGAACAGCACGGTCGCGTCGTCGAACCAGTCGGCGATGGTCGTCTCACCGGCCTGCAGCCGTCCGGCGATCTTTGCCGGGAGGACGTTGAGCAGCAGCCGCTCCGACGTGGCGTGCGCCTCAGCCAGCGCGACGGCCTGGCGCTCGATGAACCGGCGCTGGGCGAAGACGGCGCGTGCGCCCTGCTCGAGGAGGTAGGTGGCCGCAAGGCCGACGACGATAGCCGCTGTGACCAGGAAGAGCTGGAGGAATGCTGTTGGTATGGGGTCTGACGCCACGACAACGGCGAAGCCGAGCAGGTACGTGCCCGCCGCCACGAAGGCGAGCAGGAAGCGCAGCCGGATGACGACGAAGGCGAAGATGGCGATGAGCAGGATCGCCGGGGCGGCCAAGGAGCGGTCTACCCCATCCATCTGGGAGAGGACGAGCACCGCCAGACCGGCCGACCCGTTCAGCGTGAGCCCGATGACCTGTTGTCGGTCGAGCGTCGTCGCCCATCGGGTCGCGAGATACCCCGCCATATTGAGCCCCGCCATACCGGCGCAGACGACTATTACCCCCGCGGCGTCGACGCGAAGGGCCACCGGGAGCAGGACCATCCCGGACAGCCAGAGGGCGAAGCCGGCGAGGATGCCGAGCCGGAGCTGCGGCAGACCAGATCTGGCGACCTCCGACTGGTAGTCGCTTTCCAGCGCCGGGTCCAGGAACTCGAGACGGAGCCGGCTTCGGGCTCCGCCGATGGCTGCCACGAACGCAGCCTACGCCGCAGCCAGCACGCGCGGCCGCCCGTGAGGGAGACCTGAGCCGCACCGCCGCCCCCGCGCGGCGGAAGGACCCCCCTCAGTCGCGCCGGCGACCGTCGCTACTCAGAGGCGCGCCGCGAGCTCCGTCCCCTGCCGGATGGCGCGCTTGGCGTCCAGCTCGGCTGCCACGTCGGCCCCACCGATGACGTGCGCCCTCACGCCCTGCGCCGCCAGCTCGTCGGCGAGACCGCGCACCGACTCCTGGCCGGCGCACAACACGACCGTGTCCACGGGCAGGACGACCTTCTCGACCTTCTCGACCTCCTGCGGGACCTTCGTCAGCGCGCCCGGAAGCACCTGGCGCACGAGCCCGGGCAACCGGGAGGTGACCTTCTGCAGACCGTGGGGGGTGCCCCGGCGCATGGTCGTCACGGTCAGGTGTAGACCCTCGTCGTCGATCCGGTCGTAGGTCGCGCCGGTCACCAGATGCACGCCCTTGGCCTTCAGGGCCGCGCGGTGCACCCAGCCGGTCGTCTTGCCCAGCCCTCGTCCGATCGACGAGGTCTTGCGCTGGATCAGGTGGACCTCGCGCGGCGACGGCTCGGGCGCAGGCGTCCGCAGGCCGCCGCGGCTCTCGGCCGGGTCACCCACGCCCCACTCCTCCTGCCACGCCTCGAGGTCGAGGGTCGGGCTGTCCAGGTGCACCAGGAACTCGCTGACGTCGACGCCGATGCCACCGGCGCCGACGACGGCGACGCGGTCGCCCGCGATCCGCTCGCCGTGGACGAGCTCGGCATAGGTCATCACGCTCGGGTGGTCGATGCCGTCGATGTCAGGTATGCGCGGCTCGACCCCCGTCGCCACGACCACCTCGTCGAAGGCGCCGGAGAGAATCGCCTCGGCCGACGCATACGTCCGCAGGTGGACCTTGACCCCCAGCCGGTCCAGCTGGCCGCTGAAGTAGCGGACCGTCTCCGCGAACTCCTCCTTGCCGGGGATTCGCATGGCGATGCCGAACTGGCCGCCGATCGCGTCACCGGCCTCGAACAGCTCGACGGTGTGACCGCGCTCGGCGAGCGCGGTCGCGCAGGCCAGGCCGGCCGGGCCGGCTCCGACCACGGCGACCCGCTTGGATCGCTGCACCGGGGTGAGCACGAGCCTCGTCTCGTACCCGGCACGCGGGTTGACGAGGCAGGACGCCCGCTGCTGCTGGAACGTGTGGTCCAGGCACGCCTGGTTGCACGCGATGCACGTGTTGATCTCCTCGCCGGCGTCGCGCTCGGCCTTGCGCACCCAGTCGGGGTCGGCGAGCAGCGGCCGCGCCATCGAGACCAGGTCGCCGTCGCCTCGGGCGAGGATGTCCTCGGCGATCTCAGGCATGTTGATCCGGTTGGTCGCGACCACCGGGATGGACACGTCCTTCTTCAGCCGGCCGGCGAAGGCGACGAACGCGGCCCGCGGGACCGAGGTGACGATCGTGGGGACGCGTGCCTCGTGCCAGCCGATGCCGAGGTTGAGCATCGTCGCGCCGGCGGCTTCGATCTCACGGGCCAGGTCGACGACCTCGTCCCACGTCTGGCCGTCCTCGACGAGGTCGAGCACCGATATGCGGTAGACGATGATGAAGTCCGGTCCGACCGCCGCACGCACGGCGCGCACGGTCTCGACGGCGAAGCGCCGGCGGTTCTGCGGGCTGCCGCCCCAGCGGTCGGTGCGCTTGTTCGTGCGCGGGGCGAGGAACTGGTTGATCAGGTACCCCTCGGAGCCCATGATCTCGACGCCGTCGTAGCCCGCCTCGCGCGCCAGCCGCGCGGTGTCGGCGAACCCGTCGATCGTGCGGCGGATCCCGCGCTCGGAGAGCGCCCGCGGCCGGAACGGTGTGATCGGTGACTTGATGGCCGAGGCGGACACCTGCAGCGGGTGGTAGGCGTAGCGGCCCGCGTGCAGGATCTGCAGGGCGATCTTGCCGCCCTCCGCGTGGACCGCGTCCGTGACCTGGCGGTGGCGGTCCACCTCACGTCGGGAGGTGAGCTTGGACGCCCGGGGGTAGAGCGTTCCCTCGAGGGTCGGGGCGAATCCACCGGTGACGATCAGACCGACTCCCCCACGAGCCCGCTCGGCGTAGAAGGCCGCGAGCTCGGGGAACTGGTCCGCCTTGTCCTCCATCCCGGTGTGCATGGAGCCCATGACGACCCGGTTGCGCAGGGTCGTGAAGCCGAGGTCGAGGGGGCGCAGGAGGTACGGGTAGGCCGTGGTGCTGTCGGTCACCTGTGCAGACTAGGCGGCTGAGCGCCACCACCGACGGCGGACCGAGTATGCGGTTCGCCACGTCCGCCCCCGACTCACCTCCGCCGTGGCCACCATCGCGCCCACCAGCGGGCGGTATGCGTCGCCCGCTCTTCCCCGCCGGGTCCCGTCGATGCGGGGTGGGTCTCATCGGCCCGATGCGCGGCGGCCTGCTCCGCGCGGAGCAGGCGCCACTGCTCGACGAGGGCGTCCACGTCGACCGTCGGTGCGATCAGCTGGGGCATGCCCGGGTCGGGCGGCCGGAGCCGGTCGCGACGCACGCGGCGGTTGAAGTCCGCCAGCACCTCGCGGACCGCAGCCTCGGTGCGCAGGTCCGAGAGAGACTCGGGGAAGTCTGCGGCCTCCTTGCGCAGCGCGATCGCGGGCGGCAACGCCGCGGAGAAGTCGAGCTGTTCGCGCTCGGCGAGTCGGCGGACCCACCACAGGGCGTCGTCCGGGTCGCCCAGGTTCGTCAGCGGCCTGCCCGCGCCGGGCAGGTCGTCGAACTCCCCGCGCTCCATCGCCTCACGGATGGCCCGGTCCGCAGGCGACTCGTACCGGGGCCGGTCCGGTGTGGTCATCGTGGATCGGGTCTCATGGCGTGCGGGTGCTACTCGTTGTCGCCTCCGGTGTCCGATCCCGGCGCTCCCGACCCCTCCGTGTTGTCACCGTCCTGGAACACCCACTCGGCGACCTCGGGCATGTCCTCGCCGTGCTCGCGGGTCCACTGCCGCGCCCGCACCCTGGTGTCGAGCATCTCCTGCCGCAGCAGCGACGCCCGCTCGGCGAGGCCCGGCACCCGGTCGATGACGTCGACCACGAGGTGGTAGCGGTCCAGGTCGTTGAGCATGAGCATGTCGAACGGGGTCGTCGTCGTGCCCTCCTCCTTGAAGCCGCGCACGTGGATGTTGGAGTGGTTGGTTCGTCGGTAGGTGAGCCGGTGCACCAGCGAGGGGTAGCCGTGGAAGGCGAAGATCACCGGTCGGTCGGTCGTGAACAACGCGTCGAAGCTGCGGTGGTCGAGCCCGTGCGGATGCTCCTTGGCGTCCTGGAGCCGCATCAGGTCCACGACGTTGACGACGCGGACCCGCAGCTCGGGCAGGTGCTCCCGGAGCAGCTTGGCCGCCGCGACGGCCTCGATGGTGGGGATGTCGCCTGCGCACCCGAGCACGACGTCGGGCTTCTCCCCGGGGGTCTCCGTGCCGGCCCAGTCCCAGATGCCGATGCCGCGGGTGCAGTGCAGCACCGCCTCGTCCATCGTCAGCCACTGCGGTCCGGGCTGCTTCCCGGCCACGACCACGTTGACGTAGTTCTTGCTGCGCAGGACGTGGTCGACGGTGGACAGCAGGGTGTTGGCGTCGGGCGGCAGGTAGATGCGGATGACGTCGGCCGTCTTGTTCATCACGACGTCGAGGAAGCCGGGGTCCTGGTGCGAGAAGCCGTTGTGGTCCTGGCGCCACACGTGTGAGGACAGCAGGTAGTTCAGCGAGGGGATCGGGACTCGCCAGGGGATGTCACGGCACGCGTCGAGCCACTTGGCGTGCTGGTTGAACATGGAGTCGACGATGTGGACGAAGGCCTCATAGCTGTTGAGCAGGCCGTGCCGCCCGGTCAACAGGTATCCCTCCAGCCAGCCCTGGCACTGGTGCTCCGAGAGCACTTCCATGACGCGACCGGTTCGGGACAGGTCGATGTCGGTGTCCACGATCTGCGCCTGCCAGGTCTTGCCACCGCTCTCGACCACCGCGCCGAGCCGGTTGGAGTGCGTCTCGTCCGGGCCGAAGACGCGGAAGGTCTCGCGGTTGCGGTCGACGACGTCGGCAAGCCAGCTCCCGAGCTGCCGTGTCGGCTCCGCCGTGGTGCCCCCCGGGGAGGGGACGTCCACGCCGTAGCCGCGGAAGGCGGGCAGGTCCAGAGCGCGGCTGCGGACGCCACCGTTGGCATGCGGGTTCGCACTCATCCGCCGTGGCCCCTCGGGGTTGTTGGCCGCGACGAGCGGCACGATCCGGCCGCCCTCGTCGAAGAGCTCCTCCGGCCGGTAGCTGCGCATCCAGCTCTCCAGGAGCCTGGTGTACTCGTCATTTCCGCGGACCGCGGCCATCGGGACCTGGTGGCTGCGCCAGGTGCCCTCGACAGGGAGTCCGTCGACCTCCTCGGGGCCGGTCCACCCTTTGGGCGTGCGGAAGACGATCATCGGCCAGCGTGGACGGCCGTCGAAACCGCTGTCGCGTGCGCGGGACCTGATCGTAGCGATCTCCTCGAGCACCTCGTCGAGGAGTGCGGCGAAGCGCTGGTGGGTGTCCGCCGGGTCCTCGTCGTCGAAACCTCCCTCGAAGAAGTAGGGCTTGTGGCCGTACCCGACCATGAGTGCCTCGAGCTCCTCCCGTGGGATGCGGTCGAGGACGGTCGGGTTGGCGATCTTGTAGCCGTTGAGGTGCAGGATGGGTAGCACCGTGCCGTCGACCTGCGGGTCGAGGAACTTGTTGCTGTGCCAGGCCGTGGCCAGGGGACCGGTCTCCGCCTCACCGTCGCCGATCACCGCCACGGCGACGAGGTCGGGGTTGTCGAACACGGCGCCGTATGCGTGTGAGAGCACGTAGCCGAGCTCGCCACCCTCGTGGATCGAGCCGGGCGTCTCCGGCGCGACGTGGCTGGGAATGCCCCCGGGGAAGGAGAACTGCCGGAACAGCTCCCGAAGCCCGCGACGGTCCGGTCCGACGTGGCCGTAGACCTCGGAGTAGGTGCCCTCCAGCCATGCCGCCGCGACGAGCGAGGGACCACCGTGCCCGGGTCCACTGAGGTAGATCATGTCGAGATCCCGTTCGCGGATCTGACGGTTGAGATGGGCGTAGAGGAAGTTCTGCCCGGGCGAGGTGCCCCAGTGCCCCAGCAGGCGGGGCTTGACGTCCTCGGCGGCCAACGGGCGTTCCAGCAGCGGGTTGTCCATCAGGTAGATCTGGCCCACCGCCAGGTAGTTCGCCGCCCGCCACCAGGCGTCGATGGCAGCCAACTCGTTGTCGTCGAGGGTCTGCGCCGAGGGCGAGGTCGTGGTCACGGCGGGGGTCGCGGTCGGGGTCGTGGACTCGGCGGAGGACATGTCTCCACTCTTTCGAGACCTCGGCCGCTCCGCAAGGGCACCGCGGAGTGATGCGGTGTCTCTGTCGCTCGAGGCTCTATCGGTCCACGACGGTGCGGTAGTAGTCGTTCTCCAGGACCTTGGTGGAGAAGTAGAACTGTCGGTCGATCTCGTCGGAGATGCGCTTGCGGTAGTCCTGCGTCACCTCCGCACCGTCGTCGGCGGTGAACTCCCGCGTCGCGCTGTCGTAGCGTCCCTTGTCCGTCAGGAAGCTGCGGTTGGCGAAGATCACCACCGGCTCGGCGTCGGAGAAGATGTCCCTGCCCATCAGCAGCCGTGAGTCGAACTCCAGTCCCATGAGGTTGGAGATCGTCGGAAGGATGTCCAGGCTGGACGCGGGACGGTCGACGACCGCCGGCTCCATCCCCTTGGCGTAGATGATCAGGTTGCTCTTGTAGAGCTCGAAGCTGCGGTCGACCTCGTGACCGGCGAGGTCGTCGATCTCGTCCTTGTCGAGTCCGTACGGGTAGTGGTCGGCACTCATGACGATGAGGGTCCGATCCGCGACCCCGGCCTCCTCGAGCCTGCCCATGAGCAGCTCGAGCGCCCGGTCCAGCTCGATCTGGGTCGCCAGGTAGGCCCGGCCGGCCTCGCTGTAGGGCAGGTCGGCCACCAGATCTTGGTTCTTCGCCGCGATGAAGTTGCCGAAGAAGTTGTACTGCATGTGGCCGCTGACGGTCATGTAGTAGGCGTGGAAGGGCTCGGTATCGACGTAGTCGGCCGTCGTCACGTCGACCATCTCGAGGTCCGAGGCCGGCCAGGTCTGCGCGATCTCCAGGCCGTTCCCGACTCCGGTGTAGTCGTATCCGAGGTTGGGGTGGGACAGGTCCCGCCGGTAGTAGTCGTAGGTGTGGTTGTGGTAAGCGACGGTCGAGTACCCGGCACGCCTCAGCTGGTTGCCCATGGCGAAGGGCATGGCATTGGCCGCGGACTTGTACATGCTCCAGACACCGCTCTTGGGGATCAGGCTCGTCGTGGCGACGTACTCTCCGTCCGAGGTGCTCACACCCCAGAGTGGGTTATAGAAGTCGGTGAAGGTGAAGCCCTCGTGCGTCATCTCGTACAGCGTCGGCGTGAGGTCCTTGTCGACGGCGTAGTGGGAGTACCCCTCGGCGGTGATGAAGACGAGGTTGTAGCCCTCGAACATTCCGGTGTACTCGTTCTGCGTCGTGGGCTCGCGCGTGGCGAAGTACTGGTGCATCGTCCGCAGCTCGTCTGTGCCCGCCTCAGCGATGAGCCGCTCGAAGTCGATGTCCATGACGTTGGCCTCGTGGACCACCGGCTCTTCACCGGGGGTCTCGGCCGGTTGGGGCGGAGATGGTTGCGCCGGAAGCGCCAGCACGGGTGGCGGGGCCAGCTCGGGCTCGAACCCGAGCACCGTGCGCTGCACGTCGAGCCTCATGCTCGTCAGCAGGCCCAGCCGGTTGACCGAGGCCACCGGCTCGCTGTTGCGGTAGTACATGTCGTAGGCGCCGGCCGGCTCCCGGTCCCCCCGGTCGAGAGCCGCGAGGGCCACCGCCACGACAGCCACGACCAGGGCGGCGACGATCCCCCGCTCTCCCCACGTCGCTCTGGACCGTCCCGCTGTGAACCTCGTCCGCAGGCCGAGGAAGAGGAAGAGGAACAGGGGCAACGCGAGGAGGAGGATCCACAGGGCGTTGTCCCGCAGGGCGACCAGGACGTCGCTGGCGAACTCCGCCGCCTGACCCCCGTGCATCGCCGAGAAGACCGTGTAGAAGGTCGTGAAGAACTCGTAGTAGATGAACTGGCTCGCGAAGACGACTGTCAGGACACCGAGGAACACCCCCACGATGATCGTGCGCCCGCGGCCGGTGAAGAAGCCGGCCAGGAGATGTACCAGTAGGGCCACGGCGACGGCGAAGAGCACGATGTACAGCAGTCCGTCGTTGGCGAACGGCGCATCCGTCCCGGTCCGGAGCAGCACCTCCAGGTAGATGATCGACGCGGCGAGGAAGGTCGGCAGGACCAGTCGGCGCGGGCCTGTGGATGCCTCCCGCGCCTCTCGTCGTGAAGAACGTGCTTCGTCCACTCCAGGCTCCGTAACGGTCGATGCCGTCGAACGTCCTTCGGGTGGTCCGGGCACCGAACCCGGTCAGGATAGCCGCACCCTGGCGCAGCCACCGCCGGTGCCGAAGAATGTCGAGACATGATGACGGATCCCCGGATCGAACGTTACGCGGCGTTCAGCGACGACCCCGCGGGGGGCAACCCCGCCGGGGTCGTCCTGGACGCCGGACCCCTGACCGACTCGGACATGCAGCGGATCGCCGCACAGGTCGGCTACAGCGAGACGGCCTTCGTCACCGGTCCCATCGTCCCGGCCGGGCCGGAGGACACCGTCTCGGCCATCCCGATCCGCTACTTCGCCCCCGAGGGCGAGGTCGACTTCTGCGGCCACGCGACCATCGCGACAGCCGTGTCCATCGGTGCGCACCACGGCCTCGGAGACTACGTGCTGGGCACCCGGGTCGGCCCCGTCGCCATCACCGCACGACGTGACGGCACACGCCACGTCGGGGCTCTGCACAGCCCTCCCGTGGACTGCTTCCCGATCGAGGACGGGCTCCTCACCCAGCTGCTCGACGCCCTCCACTGGTCGAGGCACGACCTGGATCCCGCGCTGCCACCGGCGATCGGGTTCGGCGGCAACAAGCATCCCGTCCTCGTCGCCCGTGAGCTCGGCCGGCTCGAGGACCTGTCCTACGACTTCGACATACTTCAGCGTCTCAGCCGCCGGCACGACTGGATCACGGTCCAGCTCGTCGTCGCTACCGCTTCCGACCGGTGGCGGGCAAGGGACCCGTTCCCGTGGGGTGGGGTCGTGGAGGACCCGGCGACCGGCGCTGCGGCTGCGGCCTTCGCCGGCTACCTGCGGGCCCACTCGCGCGCGGCCGCCGGTGACAGGCTCGTCATCACCCAGGGAGTCGAGATGGGACGACCCAGCCGGATCGAGGTCGGGCTGACCGAGGATGCCGCGATCGTCAGCGGGGCCGCTTCTCGGATCGACGGCTCCGACGACCGCTGATCTCCGACGACCGCTGAACCGTGGCTACCGGAGGTCGCGGGGGTTCACCGAGGAGGTCACCGCCGCCGCGTAGGCCCGGTAGCCGGAGAGGTTGGGGTGGAAGAGCCCCGGCTCGGTCAGCCCGAGGATCCAGGGTCGGGGGGCGTTGACGCCGTGGCCGACGAAGCGCTTCGTCACGTCGACGAACTGGAAGCCGTACTCGGCGGCCTTCTCGGCCATGACGGCGTTGAGGAGGTCGGCGCCGTCGTTCATCGCCTGCTGCTCCGCCGGGGATGCCTGGAAGTACGCTCCGAACTCCGGGGAGAACAGTCGCGGGTACCCGGTGACGACGACGTGGGCGTCCGGCGCGGCAGCGGCGATCCCCGTGTAGGTGGCATCGAGCAGACCGGGAAGGACGGTCTGGATCGTGGCCCGCGCCTGCGCAACGAGACCGGCGCAGACTGCGTCGTTGGCGCCCGCCACACAGGCGGCGACGACGCCGCCCCACCCGATGTCGTTGCCCCCGATCGAGACGGTCACCAGATCGGTGTCCTCATCCAGGGCTCCCAGCTGGCTCGCGACGAGATCGACCGTTCTGGCACCGGCACACGCGGCGAAGTCGTCGAGTTCGATCCGCATCCGGCCGTCGATCTGCACGGCGTACGCCGCATCCGAGCGGGCGCAGTTCGCGCCGGTGTACGGCGGGACCCCGAACCCGCTGCCGTAGGAGTCCCCGAGTGCGTCGTAGACGACCGGCTCGGGCGGAGCCGCCGACGCGGGCGCCGAGGCGATGAGGCCTGCGCCGAGGAGGGCGAACGAGGAGAGGACGGACCACACTGTCCGGGAGGCGGGACGCATGTCGGCACCCTATCCGGGCGGCAAGCTTCCCGGATACTGCTTCAGCTCAGCGGCGGAGCAGCCCGGCCACCGCGAGGGGGAGTGCCTGCGCGATCCCGAGCGCCCGCACCGGTCCACCGGGGTTGCTGTCGTCGGCGGCGACGCCGTGGACGAGCGCACCGAGCGCGCCCGCCTGAGCCGGCTCGAGGCCCGCGGCCAACAGCGTGCCGATGAGCCCCGACAGCACGTCGCCGGCTCCGGCCGTCCCGGTCCAGGCCGGCGCGTCCACCTGGCTCCACACCGCACCGTCCTCATCCGAGGACACGACGACCGTGTGCGAGCCCTTGAGCAGCACCGACGCCCCCGCCCGCCGCGCCAGCTCCTCGGCGTGGCCGACCGGGTCCGCCTCCACCTCGGCCCGCTCGACCCCCAACAGCCGGGCACACTCTCCGGCGTGCGGGGTGAGCAGTGTCGGGAGTCCCCGCCGCACACCGAGGTCCGCGGCGAGCAGGAGGTCGAGGCCGCCGGCGTCGACGAGGACGGGCTCTGCTGAGCCGAGGGCCTCCTCGATGACCCGCCGCTGCTGCGGGTCGAGCCGGTCGGCGCCGCTCTCGTCCGTGGCGACGAGTCCCGGCCCGACGACCCACGCCTGCACCCGGCCCGGTCCGTGCACCGCCTCGGGCACGGCCGCGGCGACCAGGTCGGCGGGACGCGGCGGGCCGACGTAGCGCACCATCCCCGCCCCGGCCGATACAGCCGCCGTCACCGCGAGCACCGCGGCCCCCGGATAGTCCTGCGATCCCGCGACGACGCCGACGACTCCCCTGGAGTACTTGTCATCGGTCGGCCCCGGGACCGGCCAGAGGCGCGTGACGTCGTCGCGCACCACGCGCCGAACGGCAGGGGGCGCGTCGATCCCGAGCCCGATGTCGACCACGGTCAGCCGACCGCAGCGGACCTCGGTGGCCGGCAGCAGGTGCACCGGCTTGAGCACGGAGAACGTCACGGTCTCGTCGGCGAAGACACCGTCCGGGTCACCCGAGCGTCCGGCCGGGTCCGCCCCCGTGGGCAGGTCCACCGCGATGACGTAGGCCTCGTCCGGGATCGCCGCCACCCACGACCGCGCGAAGTCCGGCACCTGCGGCCGGCCGCCGATCCCCAGCACGCCGTCGAGCACCAGGTCGGCATCGGCGACCGTCGCCGCCGCCTCGTCTCCGGAGACGAGGAGGACGCCGGCCTCGGTCGCCGCCGACGATGCACCGCGATGCACCCGATCGGTCGTCACCGCAGCGACGGGGCGGCCGTCCGCCGCGAGGTGGGCCAGCGCATACAGTGCGTCCGCCCCGTTGTTGCCGGTGCCGATCAGCCCGACGACCCGGCGAGCACCGCGCTCCTCGATCCGCGCCCTGGCCACGGCGAGCAGACCCTCGACGGCGCGGGCCATCAGCCCACCCTCGGGGAGGGTGGCCATCAGGGCCGTCTCTGCCGCATACACCTCCTGCGTCCCCCACGCCTCGATCACGGCGCGCTCTCCTCCCCTGGTGCGGGCAGCCGCTCGCACACGACCATCGCCGAGGCCACCCCGGCGTCGTGGGACAGCGAGAGGTGGATCGCGGAGATCCCCCGCGCCGCGACCTGGGCGGCCACGGTCCCGACGTACTCGAGGACGGGTGCGCCGCCCACGGTGCGGTGCACGGTGCAGTCGGTCCACACCATCCCCACCGGTGCGCCCAGCGCCTTCGCCAGAGCCTCCTTGGCCGCGAACCGCGCTGCCCGCGAAGCAAGCGGAAGAGCGCGCTCGGCCTCGGTGAACAACCGCTCCGACAGCCGCGGGCTGCGGTCGAGGGTCTCGCCGAAGCGGGCGATGTCGACCACGTCGATCCCGACTCCGACGATCATGGGACCGTCACTCGACGGTGACCGACTTCGCGAGGTTCCGCGGCTGGTCGACGTCCAGGCCCTTGGCCGAGGCCAGGTGCAGGGCGAAGACCTGCAGCGGCACGATCGTCAGCAGCGGCATGAGCAGCGGCAGCGACGCCGGCACCCTGATCACCTCGTCCGCGAACGGCACCACGTCCTCGTCCCCGTCCTCGGCGATGACGAGCGTGCGCGCCCCGCGAGCCCGGATCTCCTGGATGTTGGAGACCACCTTCTTGTGCAGGTCGTGCGGCGTGGCCGGGCCTGGTGCGACGACGAAGACCGGCTGTCCGGGCTCGATGAGCGCGATCGGGCCGTGCTTGAGCTCGCCGGCGGCGAAGCCCTCGGCGTGGATGTAGGCGATCTCCTTGAGCTTGAGCGCGCCCTCGAGCGCGATCGGGTAGCCGACGTGCCGACCGAGGAAGAGCACCGAGCGGGTGTCCGCCATGAACCGCGCGATCTCGATGACGCGGTCCATCCGGTCGAGCACCGTCTGGATCTTCTCCGGCAGCCCGCGCAGCTCGCGCATGACCGCCTGGGCCTCGTCCGCATACGTCCCGCCGCGGAGCTGGGCCAGATAGAGGCCGAGGATGTATGCGGCGGTGATCTGAGCGGTGAAACCCTTGGTCGAGGCGACGGCCACCTCCGGGCCGGCGTGCGTGTAGAGGACCGCGTCGGACTCGCGCGGGATGGTCGAACCGTGGGTGTTGCAGATCGAGAGGGTCAGGGCGCCGAGCTCGCGGGCGTGCTTGACGGCCATCAGCGTGTCCATCGTCTCCCCGGACTGGCTGATCGAGACCACGAGGGTGCGCTCGTCGGCGATCGGGTCGCTGTAGCGGAACTCGTGCGCGAGCGCGACCTCGACAGGGATCCGGGTCCAGTGCTCGATCGCGTACTTGGCGACCATGCCCGAGTATGCGGCGGTCCCGCAGGCGACCATGACGATGCGGTCGATCCGGGACAGCTGCTCCTCGGAGATGCGCATGTCGTCGAGGACGAGACGCCCCTCCTCGTCGGTGCGGCCGAGGAGAGTGTCGGCGACGGCGTGCGGCTGCTCGTAGATCTCCTTCTCCATGAAGGTGTCGTAGCCGCCCTTCTCGGCGGCGGCGGCGTCCCACGTCACCTCGTAGGCCTTGCCCTGCGCCGGCGAGCCGTCGAAGCCGATGACCTCGTAGCCCTCGGGGGTGATCGTGACGATCTGGTCCTGGCCCAGCTCGACGGCGTGGCGGGTGTAGCCGATGAACGCGGCGACGTCGCTGCCGAGGAAGTTCTCACCCTCGCCCACCCCGACGACGAGAGGGCTGTTGCGGCGGGCGCCGACGACGACCCCGGGGCTGTCGGCGTGGACGGCCAGCAGCGTGAACGCGCCCTCGAGGCGGCCGACGACGGCCCGCATCGCCTCGGTGAGGTCGCCGAGGCGGTCGTACTCGCGGCCGACGAGCTTGGCCGCGACCTCGGTGTCCGTCTCGGAGGCGAACTCGACGCCCTCGGTGAGGAGCTCCTTCTTCAGGGCGTGGAAGTTCTCGATGATTCCGTTGTGGATGAGTGCGAGGCGGTCGCTCTCGCCGCCGCGGTGCGGGTGGGCGTTGCCATCGGTCGGTCCGCCGTGGGTCGCCCAGCGGGTGTGGCCGATGGCGGTCCGAGACGGGGCCATCTCGTGTGCGTACAGGGCGCTGCGGAGGTTCTCGAGCTTGCCGGCCCGCTTCTCGCTCTGGACGCCGTTGCCGTTGCCGTTCTGCGCGGCCTCGGTGACCAGCGCGACCCCGGCTGAGTCGTAGCCGCGGTACTCGAGACGAGCGAGGCCCTCCATGACCACCTGGAGGGCCTTGTCATCGGTGCTCGGCCCGACGTATCCGACGATTCCACACATGGCGGACAGCCTACTGCCCCCGACGTGCGCAAGAATGCTGGCCGTGCCCGTCCCAGAGCTGCCCTCCCCCTACCTCCACTTCGGCCGGGACGAGTGGGCCCGACTGCGGGACGAGCACCCGATGAACCTCACGGCCGACGAGGTCGCCCGCGTCAGGGGTCTGGGGGAACGCGTGGACGTGCGCGAGGTCGAGGAGGTCTATCTCCCGCTCTCGCGCCTGCTCAGCTTCTACGTCCGCGCGGTGCGCGGGCTGCACGAGGTGACCGGCGCCTTCCTCGGGGAGCGCGACGTCAAGATGCCGTTCGTCATCGGCGTCGCCGGCTCGGTCGCGGTCGGCAAGTCCACCACGGCGCGCATCCTGCAGGAGCTGCTTCTGCGGTGGCCGGACACTCCCCGGGTCTCGCTCGTCACGACCGATGGATTCCTCTACCCCAACGAGGAGCTGGAACGACGAGGCCTGTTGGAGCGCAAGGGCTTTCCCGAGTCATACGACCGTCGCTCGCTGTTGCGGTTCGTCGCCGAGGTCAAGTCGGGGATGGAGGTCGTCGAGGCGCCGGTGTACTCACACCTCACCTATGACATCGTGCCGGGCGAGGCGGTCGAGATCCGCCGGCCCGACGTCCTCATCGTCGAGGGTCTCAACGTGCTTCAGCCGCCCGCCACCCGCCCCGACGGGTCACGCACGGGGGCGATCTCGGACTACTTCGACTTCTCGGTCTATGTCGATGCCGACGTCCCGCGGATCCGCGAGTGGTACATCAGCCGCTTCCTACGGCTGCGGGAGACGGCGTTCGCCGATCCGCAGTCGTACTTCCACCGGTATGCGACGCTCACCGACGACCAGGCCCGTGCCACGGCGGCGGGGATCTGGGGCCGCATCAACGAACCGAACCTCGTCGAGAACGTCGAGCCGACACGGGACCGCGCCACGCTCGTCCTGACCAAGGGTGACGACCACTCGGTGTCGAGGATCGCGCTGCGCAAGCTCTGAGGGAGCGCGTTGTGCCTTTTCTTCCCCAGGAAGGAAAGGCTCGGCGTGGGAAGGAAGGGAAGCCTCCCGAACCCGAGGTTTCCTTCCCCGGGAAGAAATCGGCGGTCAGTACCAGTGCGGGTTCTGGGCGTTCCAGAAGTCGAGTGCGTTGCAGGGTGTGCCGTACGAGAGCTTGATGTAGTTCAGGCCCCACCGGATCTGGATGACCGGGTTGGTCTTCCAGTCCGGACCCTCCTCGGCCATCTTGTCGGCGGGGAGGGACTGCGGGATGCCGTAGGCGCCCGACGAGGGGTTCTCGACCCACCAGCGCCAGTCCGACTCACCCATCCACAGCGTCTGCAGGCAGCCCCACTGGTCCGAACCGAAGCCGTACTCCGGCATGAGGTACTGCGCCGCGAGCTGAGGGTTCTCCTGGGCCGCTGTCAGCTCGAGCGCGGCGGCCTTGCGGTCGGCCTCCTGCTGCTCGGCCCGCTCCCGCGCGACGCGCTCGGCCTCCTGCGTGCGAGCCGTCGCCTCGGCCTGGGCCCGGGCTGCTGTCTCGGCCTCGATCTTCGCGCGCGCCTCGGCGCGGGATGCGTTCAGGCCCGCTCGCTCGCCGGCCAGCCGGGCCGCGTCCTGGGCGAGCGTGGAGGTGACCTCGGCGCTCTGCGACACGGCGCTGGAGCTGAGGGTCAACGTGACGGTCTCCGGCTCGGCGGAGGTGTCCGCCGCCATCGCGGTCGTCGTCGTCGCTGCGACGATGGCGAGGGAGAGGGCCGCGGGCTTGGACGCTGCCAGGCGCATCGGTGCATGCCCACGGTCGTCGGCACGCGCCGCGGCATGGCGACCGCGGGGAGCGGCGTGGCGCGCAGAATGACGCCCGTGGTATCGACCCATGGGGTGAGGGGACTCCTGAGAGGGACAGCTGTGGCAGGGAAACAGTCCCGTTATCGAATCGAGACCTTCTGCTCAGAAGTCTAGAGCACCCCGGTGACGAGGTGAAATCGGGTCGGACTACGGCTCGTAGCCCTCGAGGAGGTCGGTCACCAGCGCCGCGATCGGGCTGCGCTCGCTGCGGGTCAGGGTCACGTGCGCGAACAGCGGGTGTCCCTTGAGCTTCTCGATGACCGCGGCGACCCCGTCGTGCCGGCCGACCCGCAGGTTGTCCCGCTGCGCGACATCGTGGGTGAGCACGACCTTGGAGTTCTGGCCCACCCGCGAGAGCACCGTGAGCAGCACGTTGCGCTCGAGGGACTGGGCCTCGTCCACGATGACGAAGGCGTCATGCAGCGACCGGCCGCGGATGTGGGTGAGCGGCAGCACCTCGAGCATGCCGCGGTCGAGGACCTCTTCGACGACCTCCCCGCTCACGACGGCGCCCAGGGTGTCGAAGACGGCCTGCGCCCACGGCCCCATCTTGTCGTTCTCAGTCCCGGGCAGGTACCCGAGCTCCTGGCCGCCCACCGCATACAGAGGCCGGAAGACGATGACCTTGCGGTGCTGGCGGCGCTCCATCACCGCCTCGAGACCGGCACACAGCGCGAGCGCGCTCTTGCCCGTGCCCGCCCGGCCGCCCAGGCTGACGATGCCGACGTCCGGGTCGAGGAGCAGGTCGAGCGCGATCCGCTGCTCGGCCGAGCGACCGTGCAGCCCGAAGGCGTCCCGGTCGCCCCGCACCAGCCGGATCTGCTTGTCCGGCCCGACCCGGCCGAGCCCCGAGCCACGCGGCGACAGCAGGCGCAAGCCGGTGTGGCAGGGCAGCTCGGCGGCACCGACGTGCTCGACGCGTCCGTGGTCGTAGAGCGAGTCCATCTCCTCGGTCGTCACGTCCATCTCGACCACGCCGGTCCACCCCGAGTCGACGGCGAGCTCGGCGCGGTACTCCTCGGCGTCCAGCCCGACGGCCGAGGCCTTGACCCGCATCGGCAGGTCCTTGCTCACGACCGTGACCCGGTGACCTTCGTCGGCGAGGTTCTTGGCCACCGCGAGGATGCGGGTGTCGTTGTCGCCGAGCCGGAACCCGGCGGGCAGCGCCTCGGGGTTGGTGTGGTTGAGCTCGACCCGCAGCGTGCCCCCGTCGTCGCCCACCGGCACGGGCGCGTCCAGCCGGCCCTGCTCCACACGCAGCTCGTCCAGCAGTCGCAGCGCCTGCCGGGCGAAGTAGCCGAGCTCGGGATGGTGCCGCTTGCCCTCCAGCTCGGTCACGACGACGACGGGCAGCACGACCTCGTGCTCCTTGAACCGGAACAGCGCGCGCGGGTCGGAGAGCAGGACCGACGTGTCGAGGATGTACGTCACGGGCTCGTCCGGAGCGCCAGCCTCCGGGTCGAGCGAGTGTGGGAGGGGGCTGGTCGACGGACGAGAGGACAAGGCGGGGACTCCTGCCTGAAGTCGGCGTCGCGGGGTGCGGCGCGTTATCGCGACGCTAGCCGCCGTCACGGATGCCGTCGGTGAACGACTCCGGTGTGTCGCCGATCACTGCGATGAACGGTCGGGGCGCAGCGACCAGCCGACGAGGCGGGGCAACCCGGCCTCCAGGCGCGGCGCGGTCAGCCGCCGTAGCGGCGGTGCCGGTCACCGTAGGCGCGCAGCGCGCGGAGGAAGTCCACCCGGCGGAAGTCGGGCCAGTACGCCTCACAGAAGTAGAACTCGGTGTGAGCGCTCTGCCACATCAGGAACCCCGAGAGCCGCTGCTCCCCCGAGGTACGGATGACCAGGTCGGGATCCGGCTGGCCCTTGGTGTAGAGGTACTCGGAGATGTGCTCGACGTCGAAGATCTCCGCAAGCTCCTCGATCGAGGTCCCCTGGTCGGCGTGGTCGCGCAGGAGCGCGCGCACGGCATCCGCGATCTCGCGACGGCCGCCGTACCCGACCGCGATGTTGACGAGAAGTCCGTCGACGCCGGCCGTCCTCTCGGCGGCTTGGCGCAGTCGCTGCACGGTCGGCTCGGGCAGCAGCTCGAGGGCGCCGACCGGGTTGATCCGCCATCGCCCGGTGCCGGCGAGCTCGGCGACCACGTCCTCGATGATGCTGAGCAGGGTCTCGAGCTCCTCAGGGTCACGGGAGAGGTTGTCGGTCGACAGCAGCCACAAGGTGACGACCTCGACCCCCACCTCCTCGCACCACGTCAGGAGGTTGGCGATGTTGTCGGCCCCTGCTCGGTGTCCCTCGGCGGAGTCCGCCCCGCGCAGCCTCGCCCAGCGCCGGTTGCCGTCGAGCATCACGCCGACGTGGCGAGGCAGCGGCTTGTCGCGCAGCTGCCGGAACAGCCGCCGTTCGTAGGCGGAGTAGATCGGGTTGCCGACGGCCATGACACCTCCTCGGGGTGGTCACCGACGATCCGGGGAACCCGGGCGACGGGCGGGGACCCCCGACGCGGACCCAACGCTACCGCCCGGCCGGCGCCGATCCGCGCAGCGGCCGATCCGGATCCGGGCGGCCGCCGACTAGGAGAACCTACGCACCCGTAGGTACCGTTGGTCCGTGCACGACCCACGCCGCGAGCGGACGTTGGAGGGCCTGCGCGACAGCGTCGAGGACGCCGTCGGGGAGGCGCGTGACGCTGCCCATGAGTTCGCCGCGTCCGTCAAGCCACGTCTGCGCGGCTGGCTGCACGCCGGGATGGCGCCGATCGCGCTGGTCGCCGGGATCGTCCTCGTCGTCTTCGCCCCGAGCCAGAACGGCCGGATCACGGCCGCGGTCTTCACCCTGACCGCCTTCCTGCTGTTCTTCACCTCCGCGGTCTACCACCGCGGCAGCTGGTCACCCCGGGTCGCGGACGTGCTCAAGCGGCTCGACCACAGCAACATCTTCCTCATCATCGCAGGCAGCTACACCCCCTTCGCGCTGCTGCTCCCCCGCGGCCAGGCGGTGTCGATGCTCCTCATCGTCTGGATCGGGGCGATCGTCGGGGTCGCCTTCCGGGTCCTGTGGGTGGGTGCCCCGCGCTGGCTCTACGTCCCCATCTACGTCGCCCTCGGCTGGGTCGCGGTCTTCTACCTCGGCCCGCTGTGGACCAACGGCGGCACCGTCGTGCTGAGCCTCATCGTCACGGGGGGTCTGCTCTATACGTCGGGCGCCGTCGTCTACGGCCTGAAGCGGCCCAACCCCTCACCGCGGTGGTTCGGGTTCCACGAGATCTTCCATGCGCTGACGATCCTCGCGTTCGTCTCGCACTACATCGCGGCGGCCATCGTGCTGCACCGCGAAGCCGTGGTCTGAGACGTCCTCGCCGGTCGACGCGTCGTCAGGAGGTGCGCCCGCCCCGCTCGTCGCTGGGTGGTCCGTCGGCCGGGTCCGCGGAGCCGGTATGCGGTGCGCCGCTCTCCCCGTCACTCGCCTCGTCGGTCCCGGCCGGCGCCTCGTCGGTCCCGTCACTCGCCTGGTCGGTCCCGGCCGGTCGACCGTCGCCGCCTGCGGAGAGGTCGGGGACGTTCGGCCCCTCGCGCTCGGTGCCCTCGCGAGCCTCACGCTCGGCCGCCTCGCGCTCCTTCTCCCGGTAGGACATCCGCCGCAGCCGGGCGTTCATGTTCTTGAGCAGGAAGTACAACGCGACAGCCATGAACGCGAAGGCGATGAACGAACCCAGGCCGGGCATCGAGTTGTCCGACGGAGTGTCGGGCGTGCCGACCCCCGGGAGAATGAGCGGCAGCATCACCAGGGCCATGGGACGTCGGACTCCTTCCGCCCGTCGTGGGCGATGGTCAGCTCGCCGGACGTGGCGAGCGCATCGGCTTCGGCGACCGTGCCGAGACCGGCGAACAGGTCCTCCTCCACCTCACCGAGCGGTCCGTCGGGGGTTCCGCCGGAGGCAGTGGTGACGGGCACATAGCTGAGGGCGCACTCGAAGTCATCGGTCGGCCAGATCTCGGCCTGCGCCTCGCGGGGCACCTTGAACCAGGCGCCGTCGGGGTCGATCTGGGTGGCGTGCGCCAGGAGCGCGCGGTCGCGGCTCTCGAAGTGCTCGGCACACCGGATCCGGGTCGTCACCGGACGGTCTGGGCGGTCCCACCTCTCCAGCCACTCCTCATAGGGGCTCTCCTCCCCGAGGGCGAGCAGCGCTTCGTGGAAGGCGGCGATGCGGGCCTTGGAGAACGTCGCGTTGTAGTAGATCTTGAGCGGCTGCCACGGCTCTCCGGCGTGGGGGTAGCGGTCCCCGTCGGCGGCGGCCTCCACGGCCGCCATCGTCACCCGGTGGGTCATGATGTGGTCCGGATGGGGGTAGCCGCCGTTCTCGTCGTAGGTCGTGACGACATGCGGCCGGAACCGCCGGATCTCGCGGACCAGCGCCTCGGTCGTGACGTTGAGCGGCTCGAGCGCGAAGCAGCCGGGTGGCAGCGCCGGCAACGGGTCCCCCTCGGGGAGTCCCGAGTCGACGAAGCCGAGCCAGACGTGGTCGACGCCGAGGATCTCCTGCGCGGCCTTCATCTCGTCGCGACGCACCTGGACGAGGTCACGCTGGATATGGGGGTCCTCGGCCAACCGCGGGTTCAGCACGTCACCGCGCTCGCCGCCGGTGCACGAGACCACGAGGACGTGGTGGCCTTCAGCGATGTACTTCGCCATCATCGCCGCACCTTTGCTCGACTCGTCGTCGGGGTGGGCATGCACGCACATCAGGCGGAACTTCTCGGCCACGGGAGTGGGGATCCTTCGGTCGTCGTCAGCAGGTGGATGACGGGGTGCGTCACGGTTCGCCCCTATCGTGACGGACAATAAGGGAGTGAGTCGAACGGACGCCCCGCCGAGCAACCGACGCTGGGTCGTCATCGGGACCGTTCTGATCACGGCGTTCACCGCGCTCATCGTCGCACTCGGCGTCTACCTGCAGCAGGACCGGGTGACCGCGACGGTGACGGACTACCGCGTGGTCGACGACCGCACGGTCGAGGTCGGCTTCGACGTGCGCCGCCCGGAGGGCACCGCCGTCGTGTGCCGGGTGCAGGCGATCTCGGTCGACTTCGCCGCCGTCGGCACCGTCGACGTGGCGATCCCGGCGGAGGAGGCCGATGGCGCCCGGGTCGTGCACCGCGACGTCACGGTCCGCACGACGACCAGGGCCAACACCGGGACAGTGCAGAACTGCGTCGTGGAGGGTGCGCGGAGCCAGTAGTGGTCGACGCGACGATCGTCGCGTAGACTGTTTCTTTCACCTGCTGACTCGAGGGTCTGGGTTGCCGGCGACACTGGTCGCCACCGTGCACCCAGGCCTTCCGCTTTGACCAGGGCCGATGCCCTGGCCCGATGATCCCGAGGACCGGCGAGAAGGGCTCGCCGCGCCGCACAAGGAGCTGACATGACCGACACGTCCACGACGTTCCTCACACAGGAGGCCTACGACCGCCTCAAGGAGGAGCTCGACTACCTGTCGAACGAGGGCCGCACCGAGATCGCGAAGAAGATCGAGGCCGCGCGTCTCGAGGGGGACCTGCGCGAGAACGGTGGCTACCACGCGGCCAAGGAGGAGCAGGGCAAGATGGAGGCCCGCATCCGCCAGGTCACCCAGCTCCTCGACAACGCCACAGTCGGTGAGGCCCCGCCGGACGACGGCGTCGTCGAGCCGGGCATGGTCGTCACGGTCGAGATGTTCGGCGACGAGGAGACCTTCCTGATGGGCAGCCGCGAGATCGGCGAGCACACCGACCTGACCGTCTACAGCGAGAAGTCCGCCATGGGCTCGGCGATCAACGGCCGCAAGGTCGGCGAGACCGTCACCTACACCGCCCCCAACGGCAAGGACATCGACGTCAGGATCCTGCACGCCAAGCCATACACCGGCTGACGCGGACTCTTCACTTTTCTTCCCCAGGAAGGAAAGCGCGGCTTCGGGACACAACGCGTCCCTCCCGTGTCGAGGTTTCCCTCTCGAAGCGGCGCCCTCACCGGAGCCGGTCGAGGAGCAGGCGGAGCGGCTCCGGCAGCTCGGCGGCGGCGAGCTCGGCGGTCAGTGCGGTAGCGAGCAGCTCCTTGCGACCCGACGCGACTCCGGCGAACCGGTGGAGCTGGTCGCGCAGCGGACGGTCGCGCCAGGCGGGCTGTTGGGCCAGAGTGTCAAGCTTGTCGCGCAGACCCTCACGATCCAGGACCTCGAGCACCCGGTGGGTGCCGAGCGCCCGGATCAGCTCTTCCTCGAGGTCCGCGACGCAGACGAAGAAGCCGGCCGACGGCAGATCGCTGGAGTCCCGGACCCAACGACCTGTGCCCTCGAGCGCGGACAGGACGAAGCGGGTCTCCCCGGCGTCGCACATGCCGAGCACCTGGTCGCCACCCGGCTCCTCGCGCTCCAGGGCGGTGAGGTGGCTGCGGATGTTCGTGATGCCGCCCAGGTCGACCAGCCGGACACCCGAGAGATCGACGTCCGCCGTGGCGGCGGCCGCCCGCAGCGCCGCGACATCGCTCCTGCCCTCGAGCAGGACGACCGGGCCGTCAGCGGCACTCACTCCAGCCGCATCCCGCGGTTGACCCACGTCTGGGTCACGACCATGCCCACCTTCTCGTAGAGCCCGAGTGCCCCCGTTCGGGAGTCGGTGGAGAGCCCGCAGGCGGGCGCGCCGTGCTCACGCGCCAGGTGGAACGCGTCGACGAGGAGGGCCTGAGCCAGGCCCAGACCCCGCCGGTCACGGCGGACCGCGAGCTGCTGGACGTAGCCCTCGGCCAGCTCCCCACTCTCGTCGCGACCCATGATGAGCACCGCGACCCCGACGATGGCACCCTCCGGGTCGACGGCCACGCGCAGCTGCCAGGGCTCGAAGCCGGGCCGTCCCAGGATGCCGGCCTCGAAGTCCTCGAACGGCTGCGGGTCACGGTCGGACCATTCGAGGAACGCCGCGTCGACGACCTCGTGGACCGCCCTGTACTCGGCGGGAGCGGCCTCACGGACCACATAACCGTCCGGCAGCGGCCGGTCGGGGATCACCGCTCCCTCCGGCAGCTGCAGCACCCAGGACGTCCACCGGACCTCGAACCCGAGCGCCTCGAGAAGCCGGTCGCCGCTGCCGCCCTTGGGCACCGGCATCCCGATGACGCGGGCGCCCAGCTCACGGGAGCGATGCTGCAGCCAGTGCGCCAGCGCCGTGCCGATTCCACGGCCGTGCCAGCCCGGGTGCACAGCTGCGTCACCGAAGCCCTGCCGGGACGCCTCGGCATAGCCGACCAGCCGCTCACCGTCGAAGACACCCATCGTCACTGCCGGGACATCGACGCTCGGCTGCTGCCAGTCGGCCACGATGTCGGCCTCTTCGATGTCGGCCGTGCCGGTTTCGTCGCGTTGCAGAGCCGCCATGACCTCGTAGACCGCTCGCGCGTCGGCGGTCGTCAACGGGCGGGCCGTCAGGTCCGCGGGAAGGGCGTCCGTGATGTCCACGAAAAGCCATCCAAGCGCGCCCACCTCGTCGGCGCCACCGATATCGGGATGTCGCACCGCGAGGCCTTGCGACAGGACCACCGGCAGCGCTCGGTGTGATGCACCTCCTACTGAGCCGGACCGACGCAGGACTAGCATGGAAGTGTCCCAAGGAGCGTGGCAGCATGACTGCTCACCTGCCGGTCGAGCGTCCCACCACCTACCGGCCCAGCGCGACGCCTTCACGACGGCTGTTCCTGAGCTACTGCCGGACCGACGAGCCGGTGGCCGCGGCCATCGCGCGAGATCTCTCCGACATCGGGATGGACGTGTGGATGGACGGGCGGCTCAGTGGTGGGCAGGCCTGGTGGGACACCATCCTCGAGGCCATCCGCTCCTCCGACGGCGTCGTGTTCGTGCTGAGTGGGAGGTCGCTGGACTCGCTCCCGTGCAGCCGGGAGCTCGGGTATGCGCAGGCCCTGGGTAAGCCCGTGGTGCCGTTCACCGTCGACGACACAGTGCCCGGACTGGCACCCCCGTCACTCGCGAGTCTGGAGTGGGTCGCCTACGACCCCGAGGACCGTGCTTCAGCGATCCACCTGATGCGCGCGATCGCGTCGATGCCTCCGCCACCGGACCTGCCGGACCCGCTGCCCCAGGCACCGGACGTACCCCTGAGCTACACCACCGACCTCGCAGCGCTGGTCCACCAGGCCGACGCACTCCCCGCCCACGACCAGCACTCCCTGCTGTTCCAGCTGCGAGAGGGCCTGGATGACACGGCCCATCGGGACGAGTGCGTCCAGCTCATGCGACAGCTCCGATCGCGGCGGGAGCTGTTGGCCTCCGTCGAGCGACAGATCGACGAAGCGCTGCGCCGCCTCGACCCCGGTGGCGACTCCACGGGCGCCGGTCCGCGCGACGCGGCTGATACCGCCGTGTCGATACCGCCGGGCGGGACGAGCACGCCCGCGTCCCCGCAGGTCGCCGGTGTCGCTCCCGGACCACGGTCCCGCCGGGTGTGGGTCTGGGTCGGCCTCGCCGCGGCCGTCGTCGCAGTGCTCGTGGGACTCTTCCTCGTGCTCCGGTCAGGCCCCTCGACACCGACGCCCGCCCCGGTGGAGACCCCGGCAGCGCCGGCGAGCTACGGCGACGACGCTCTGCTCGACCAGCTGTGGGACGGCTGCGAGGCGGGCGACCTGACCGCGTGCGACACCCTCTACCTCGAGGCCGACATCGGCACGTCCTACGAGACCTTCGGATCGACCTGCGGTCTGACCCGTGAGCCCACGTACGGCGAGTGCAGCACCGCGACCGAACCCGACGCCGAGTCCCCCAGCGTCTACGGCGACGACGCCACGCTGGACGCCCTCTGGGACGCCTGCGTCGCGGGAGACATGGCCGCCTGCGACTCCTTGTACTACGCGGCTCCCGTCGGCACCGAGTACGAGCTCAAAGGCAGCTACTGCGGCGGCACGTCGACCGAGCCGATGACGGGGTCGTGCGCTGACCGTTGAAAGTTGCGCGCGCGAGCGGGGCTACTCCGGCCAGGAGTCGCCGACCACGAGACGGTATCCACGCCCGCGCAGCGCCTCGACGACGCGCCCGCAGTGCTCAGCGCTCTTGGTCTCGAGCTCGAGCGCTATCTCGACCTCGTCCACCGAGAGGCTGGCGTTGGTGCGCAGGTGCTCGACCTCGAGGACGTTGGCGTCGGCCTCGGCGCAGTCCATGAGCAGCTGGGCGAGGTTGCCGGGCTTGTCCGGCACCCGGGCCCGCAGCTGCAGGTAGCGACCCGCCGCGGCCATGCCGTGCCGGATGATGCGCAGCATCAGCAGGGGGTCGATGTTGCCGCCCGAGAGCACCGCGACGACCGGGCCCTCCCAGCCCGCGTCCGGCTGCTCGATCAGGCGCGCCACCGCTGCCCCGCCGGCCGGCTCGACGACGAGCTTGGACCGCTCGAGGAGGAACAGCAGCGACCTCGAGATGCCCTCCTCGGACACCGTCTCCACCGTGTCGACGTGCCGCCGGACGATCTCGAACGGCACGTCGCCGGGAAGGCCGACGGCGATCCCGTCGGCCATCGTGTGCATGGAGGTGCAGGCGACCGGGTGCCCCGCGCGCAGCGAGGTCGGGTATGCGGCGGCCCCCTCCGCCTGGACGCCCACGATGCGCACGTCGGGCTTGAGCGCCTTGATCACCACGGCGATCCCCGCGATGAGACCTCCCCCGCCGACCCCGACGACGACCGTGCGCACGTCAGGGCACTGCTCGAGGATCTCGAGGCCGCACGAGCCCTGCCCGGCGACGATGTCCCGGTGGTCGAAGGGGTGGACGTAGACCGCTCCGGTGCGTCGCGCATACTCCTGGGCGTGCGGCATCGCCTCGTCCAGGGTGAGGCCGACCTGCTCGACCTCGGCGCCGTAGCCGCGGGTGGCGTTGACCTTGGGCATCGCCGCCCCGACCGGCATGTAGACCTTGGCGCGGATGCCGAGCATCTGCGCCGCGAGCGCCACCCCCTGCGCGTGGTTGCCGGCACTGGCCGCGACGACGCCGGCGGCCTTCTCCTGCGGGCTGAGCCGCGACAGCCGCGTGTAGGCGCCGCGGAACTTGAACGAGCCGGCACGCTGGAGGTTCTCGCACTTGAGGAAGACGTCGGCGCCCACGCGGTCACTCAGCCCGCGGCTGAACTTCAGCGGCGTCGGCCGCATGACCGCGTCGAGGCCATCGCGCGCGGCGAGGACGTCCTCGAGGGAGACGGTGGGCGCCGGATCGGGCATGCTCAGCCCTGCCGGACCAGGCAGAACGGGTGTCCGGCCGGGTCCAGGTAGACCTTGAACGATCCGTTCTGCGACGGCTGCTCGTCGGCGACCCGGGCGCCGAGCGCGAGCACAGCCGGCTCGGCCTTGTCGATGTCCTCGACGGCGAGGTCGAGGTGGAACTGCTGCGGGTGCGCACCTCCGGGCCAGGTGGGCGTGACGTAGTCGCCGATCCGCTGGAAGCCGAGCGAGGTGCGCCCGTCCGGCCGGTCGGGCCCGACCCCGCCCTCGGGGTGGCTCAGCACGACGAAGTCGTCGTCGGCGCCGCCCTCGACGAGCCAGCCCAGCACCGACCCGTAGAACTCGGCGAGCGCGTGCGGGTCCGGGCAGTCGATGACGACGAGGTCGAGGAGCGGACGGACGTCGGCGGTGTCGTCGGGCATGAAGAAACCATAAGCCCGATCAGGCATGACGGGTCGGCTGCCTGACGACCCGGCCCGCCAGCGAGCGGGCCGCGTCCGGGTGCTCCCCGGCGAGCAGACCGACGGCGAACAGCAGGTATGCGGTATCCACCCTCACCTGCGCACGTTCCGGCACGCGCCACCCGCCGCCGTGGTCGGTGGTCAACGCGCGGACCACCTCCAGGGCCGCGGTGGGCTCGTTGTGCCGCAGGACCCCGCCGGAGCCGATCACCAGGCCGACATCGGCGAGCGGCCGCGGCGCCTCGCTCGGCCTGGCGGGACGGCCGTGCCGCCGGCCCGCGACGACTGCGGCGGTGTGAGCGAGTGCCAGGTCGAGCGCCACCTCGGCCGGCCCGACGGGAAGGTGGCCGGGGTCGGCGGCGCAAGCCAGTGCATACTCACGCAGGCCGTCGGGGACGGGTATGCGCTCGCGGGCGGCCGCCTCGACCACGCCCGGGGCGGACCACCGCATCCCGAGGTCGGCCTCGACGGTGCGCTCCTGCCAGAGGTGACCGACGACGTCGCGGTGGATCTCGGCGTCCTCGCCCTGCGGCACCAGTGCGGAGTAGACGTCGGTCGTCGCTCCCCCGACATCGACGACGATGACGTCTCCGACGACGTCGGCGAGCACCTCGACGCCGGTCAGAACGGCATCGGGGGTCGCGGCCCGCACGAGCCGCGCGAACTCCGGACCGCGGGAGAGGCCCTTGCCGCCGATGACATGCCGGAGGAACACGGCCCGGATCGCGGCGCGCGCCGAGTGCGGGCTGATGGCGCCGATCCGCGGGACGACGTTGTCGGCGAGGACGACGTGGCGACCGGTCGAGGCGAGCACGGCGGCCACGTCGTCGCGGGCGTCGGTGTTGCCGGCCGCCACGAGAGGCACGGTGATGCGGGCCCGGGCCAGCCGGGTCGCGTTGTGCAGCAGCACGTCGGCGTTGCCGCCGTCCGTGCCCCCGACGAGCAGGATGATGTCGGGCCGGCTGGCCCGCAGAGCGGTCAGCGCGGGGCGGTCGAGCTCGCCGGCCGCGACGTGGACGACGCGCGCGCCGGCGGACAGACCCACACGGTATCCCGCCTCACCGGTCACCTCGCGCTCGTAGCCGACGACGGCCAGCCGCAGCCCGCCTCCGGCGCTCGAGCACGCAAGGGTGTCCGCCGGCTCGGCGGGCAGCCGCTGTCGAAGCGTCGCGATCCCGTCGAGGACGTCGGTGCCGACCGTGGTGGGGGTGGTCCCGGAGTGCAGGACGCGTCCGTCGGCGGGGTCGACGAGGACGCCCTTGGTGAAGGTGCTGCCGACATCGATGCACCAGATGGCGCTCACGGGACGCTCGAGCTCAGGTGAGGCGGTCCAGCGCCTGCCGGAGATCGGCGATGAGGTCCTCGACGTCCTCGATGCCGACCGAGAGCCGGATCAGGTCGCTCGGCACCTCGAGCGCGGTTCCCGCCACCGACGCGTGCGTCATCCGGCCGGGGTGCTCGATGAGCGCCTCGACCCCGCCGAGGGACTCGCCGAGGGTCCACAGCTCGGTCTCGGCGCAGACCTTCGTCGCGACGTCCTCGCCACCCTTGACCTGGAACGAGATCATCCCGCCGAAGCGGCTCATCTGTCGTGCTGCGACGTCGTGGTTCGGGTGGCTGGTCAGACCCGGGTAGTGCACAGCCGTGACCCCCGGATGGGCCTGGAGGAACTCGACGATCGCCTCGGCGTTGTCGCAGTGACGCTCCATCCGGACCGCCAGAGTCTTCAGACCTCGCAGGACGAGCCAGGCGTCGAACGGTCCGGCCACCGCGCCCATGGCGTTCTGGTGGAAGCCGACCCGCTCGGTGACGTCCTCGTCGCGCGCGGTCCGCAGACCCGATCTCGTCACGACGATGCCGCCGACGACGTCGCTGTGCCCGCCGGCGTACTTCGTCGCCGAGTGGGTGACGATATCGGCGCCGAGCGCGAGCGGCTGTTGCAGGTACGGAGAGGCGAAGGTGTTGTCGACGACGAGCAGCGCTCCGGCCTCGTGGGCGATCTCGGCGAGGGCGGCGATGTCGGCGATGCCGAGCAGCGGGTTGGTCGGCGTCTCGACCCAGACCACCTTCGTCTCCGGGCGGATCGCGGCGCGGACCGACTCGACGTCGGCGATCGCGGCGATGTCGTGCTCGACACCCCAGGGCACGAGCACCTGGTTGAAGAGTCGGTAGGTGCCGCCGTAGGCGTCCGACGGCACGACGACGTGGTCTCCCGGTCGCAGCAGCGCCCGCAGGAGGGTGTCCTGGGCGGCGAGCCCGGAGGCGAAGGCGAAGCCGCGCTCTCCGCCCTCGAGCGCTGCGAAGCACTCCTCGAGGGCGGTGCGGGTGGGGTTGGCCGAGCGGCTGTACTCGTAGCCGCGGCGCAGCCCGCCGATGCCGTCCTGCTTGTAGGTCGACACCTGGTAGATCGGCGGCACGACCGCCCCGGTGCTCGGGTCCGGCTCCTGTCCGGCATGGATGGCGCGGGAGGAGAAGCCGAGGGCGGCGGCGGGCGCGGGTGCTGCGAGGTCAGGGGCGTCGGGCATACGGTCGAGCGTAGGGGACGTCAGCGACGCTTCTGCCACTCGCGCTCGAAGCCGCTCGTCGCGTAGCCCATCGCGTCGTTGACCGCGAGCATGTGCGCGTTCTCGACGGCGTTCCACGTCCGCACCGTGCGCACCTGCGGGAACGCCTGGCGCAGCACCGGGACGTTGGCGAGCTTGAGCACCAGACCCAGCCCGTGCCCGCGGTGCTCACGCAGGACGAGCGTGTCCTGGTGATATGCCCGGTGCGGGCTCGTGGCCGGGACCTGGATCTCCGAGAAGGCCACGAGCCGGCCCGACTCCAGGTGCCGGGCGAAGGCGCCGACCCGGCCCCGGCCCATGGTCTCGAGGCGCACGTCGCTGGCGCGCACGCGGTCCTCGTCCCAGTCCTCCTCCTCGATATCGAGGTCACCGAGCGGGGCGTCGGTCGACATCCGCCGGACCAGCCAGGCGCGGTCGGCGAGGTCCGCCTCGGGCGGCGTGCCCACGTGGGTCTCCACCGCATACCCCTGCGGTGCGGGCGGGACCTCGGGTCCGGCCTCCGGGACGGTGTAGTCGGAGCGGCGCACCGTCTGCGCGGGCGCATAGCCGTGCCGGTGAGCGAAGTGCCCGCTGGGATCCTCCTCGCCGGTCGGAACCCACGAGGTCTCCGTCATCAGGCTGGTGCGGCCGTGCGCGGCCGCGGTCCCCTCGACCGCCTCGAGCAGGCGAGTGCCGATCCCTCGCCGGCGGTGGCCGGGCAGCACCGCCAGGGCGAAGTAGGCGAGGCGCAGGTTGTCGCGCACCGGCAGGATGACCTCGGCCGAGCCGCACACGAGGTCGCCGTCGAGGGCCGCGAAACGGACCCTGCGTCTGGTGACGTCCGCGTCGAAGGCTCGCAGCTCGTCGGCGGTCCATGCGTCCGAGTCGCCGAGATCGTGCCGCGTCGCGTCCTGGTAGACCTGCGCGAACGCGTCGAACCGGGCGTGCTCCACCGGGTCGGCTGCGGCGCCGTGGACCTGGATGATCGGGACGCTCTCGGCGGACGGTTGAGCGGACATGGGAACAACGGTGCCAGTACTCGGAGTTGAAGTGCACATGCTTTTCGGCAACGACCCCCTCACCTCCTGGCTGCCCGGAGCCCGCGCCAAGTCCACGATGGTCTCGCGCGAGGACGCACTTCCCGGCCGCTCCCATCGACCGTTCCCCGTGCCCGAGACGCACGAGGTGCTCGGCACCCCGCTCGAGGGGCCGTGGCCCGACGGCACCGAGGTGCTCTATGTCGCGATGGGATGCTTCTGGGGCGTCGAGCGGATCTTCTGGCAGCTGCCGGGCGTCGTGACGACCGCCGCCGGCTACATGGGCGGCTTCACGCCCAACCCGACCTACGAGGAGTCGTGCACCGGTCGCACCGGCCACGCCGAGGCGGTGCTCGTCGCCTACGACCCGACGTGGATCACGCCCGAGGAGCTGCTCGCGGCGTTCTGGGAGAACCACGACCCGACGCAGCTCAACCGGCAGGGCAACGACATCGGAACCGCCTACCGTTCGGCGCTGTACTTCACCACGCCGGAGCAGGAGGCCGCGATCGCCGACACCCGCGATCGGTTCCAGGGTGAGCTGTCCCGCAAGGGCTTCGGCGAGATCACGACCGAGATCGATGCTGCCGAGAAGGCCGGGCCGTTCTGGTACGCCGAGGACTACCATCAGCAGTACCTCCACAAGAACCCCGGAGGGTACTGCAACCACGGTCCCTACGGCTGCTCGTTGCCACCGCGGGACTGAGGCGGTCAGGGGGCGTACATCGCCTCGAGGGTCGCGAACACCACGGTGTTGTCCTCGCGGGAGGACAGCTCGCCGTCGATCTCGCCCGAGCAGGTGATCAGTGCGAGCGCGGCGCCGGAGGGCGAGGCGGCGAGCACCGCGCGCAGGGCGTCCGGGTCGGACTTCGAGATGCCGGTGACCACGTCGGCGACGACATAGCGCGCGACGACCTCGGTTCCGTCCGAGCTGCGGCCGGTGACGCCGATGGGTGCACCCACCGCCAGGTCGGGCAGGTCGTCGAAGACGGCCGACCCTGACGTCCTCGCGTGACCGAGGACGACGGCGAGGCCGTCCGAGCCCGGCATCGGCCCCTCCTCCCACCAGACGGTGGTGTGCGGCCCGCCGGGCACCGGGAACGTCGACACCACCTCTCCCGTGAACGGGTTGAGCTCCTCGGTCGCCGGCGCCGGTTCGACGATCGTGCGCACCCCGATCGCGGGGACGTGGATGCGCGTCGGGGTGATCGGTCCCGTCGCGACCGGCGACCCCGCACCGGGGTCGGCGATGACCGCGGGCGTGGGCGTCGCATACCGGAGGGCGCGGAGGGTGTCCCCGACGAGGAGGTATGCGCCGGTCGCCCCTGCGAACAGCGCCAGGGCGACGAGGACGACGGCCAGGCGGCGCCGGGCAGACGTCGACGCCGGCCCGCGAACGGGCCGGCGTCGCGTCGGGG
>JBAUUB010000198.1:0-4395 GCA_049582485.1 Dermatophilaceae bacterium | reverse complement strand
CTTTAACACCTGGTGTGCACCGCCATGTCCGGTGACGAGCAGCGACACGTCGAACAGGTGCAAGCCGACGACATCATCGGTGCACGGGTTGTAGGTCTGGCTCTCGACCGGGGCGACGGGAACCCATGCGGGCCGGGCTGCAAACGCGCTCGCGGAACCGGGCAGGACACCGGCCGCGACCAGGGACGTGGCGAGGGCCGTCAGGGTCGCGCCTCGACGAGTCGCGCCGCCGCGACGTCCAGGCACTCGGGCCTTCGCGCAATCTCGATGTGATCGGTTCATGGCGCCCTTCCCTTCGGTTGGTGACGTGCCCCCGCACCCCAGGCGCGTGAGGTGATACTGCCAGTGATGGTGCGCGACGGGAGCACGCGGGCGCTCACGCGTGTCGATCGGCAGCACTGTTCTCGGTCTGGTCCTGTGACCAGCGCGGCGCGAGCACCGCGAGGCCGCCGAAGAACACCGGCGCCACCGTGATGGCACCGACTCCGGCCACGACCGACGTCCAGGCTTCCTCGAAGGCGGCCACGGTGAGGAAGATGATGGCCGCGAGCACGCCGCCGGCAGTCAACCAGCGCGGTGCTGCCTGCGGGAGGCAGGCCAGGGATGTCACCAACAGCCAGAGTCCGAGCGCCCCGAAGGTCAGCAGGTCATAGCGATCCGTGAGGTTGACGATGGACAGGTTCGAGATCTCGCGCGCTCGGTCGGGGCTCGCAGCGGCCGCAGCCACGAGTCCGGGGACATGCGAGATGAGCCTGACCTGGTCGACGGCGACGACGACGAAACCGAGCCCTCCGACGGCGGCCGCCCATTCGGCCAGCGCCTCTCGGCCAGGGGGTGCCAGAGGCCGCAGACCGACCACGAGACCGAGACCCAGCAGCGACGACAGCAGGAAGAGCCATCGCGCCGTGAGCCACCAGCCGGTGCCGTTCTCGGCGAGG
Organism: Dermatophilaceae bacterium; assembly: GCA_049582485.1. Classification (GTDB taxonomy): domain Bacteria; phylum Actinomycetota; class Actinomycetes; order Actinomycetales; family Dermatophilaceae; genus F2B08. Next base: position 3,457 of record JBAUUB010000198.1, on the reverse strand, counting down.
GAGTCCAACGCGCCGGACCCGGCCGACGAGGTCTGCTCGAGCGGCAGGAGGAACGCCAGGGCGACGATGCCGAGGAGGAGGTAGGTGGCAGCGAGTCCACCGGCGGCGAGAGCCGCCACTCGCAACGATCCACGGTGCGCAACGGACACCTCGCCCACTCTTCCTCCTTCCTCGGATCGGATGCGGCGACGCTCAGCGGAGGTCTGCCAGTCCGATGGTCATGCGCTCAGCGCTCGGAGAGCGCGAAGCGAGTCACCTCACAGGGACGCCCGGGGGGCTCGGTGCACGGCAGGATCAGGCGCCAGGAGAACGTGTAGCGGTAGTTCGTGCCGTCGACCCCGACGAGATCGGCCTGGCCTCTGGAGGTGTCGAGCGCCGCCGGCCGTAGTCCTGATCCGAAGAGGTCGGTGACTGTGGCCTTGATGTCGGCGCTGCCGCTGGCGAACATCTCGTCTCGGTTGTCGCTGTCGGTGCAGGCTCCGACCCCGGGGGCGTCCTCGGGCTCGTCAAGGCGCCACAGCTCGATGTGCTGGTCGGTCTCGTTGAGGTGGGCGATCGCGCCTCGGGGGGTGTCGTTGAACATGGCGGTCCAGAGCTCGAATCCCTCGGGACGTTCGTTGGCCCATTCCGGGAAGTCCTCCTCGACCGCTCCAGCCTCGATCCAGTCGATGATCGCCTGCTCGCGGGCGACCTGCTCGTCGGTGCAGAACGCCTCGCGGCTGGTGTTGATGAAGACGACGAACCCGTGCTCGAGGTCGGGGCCGGTGAAGGCGAACGGGTCCTCGAACACCTCCGGTGGGCCGGCCGCGGTCGCGGGCGCCGCGGTGACGCCAAGGAGCAGGACCGCCCCGAGAGCGGCTGTCAGCGATCGTGTGATGGTCATGGCGGACCTCCTGGTCGTGTTGCCCTCCGGGGTCGCCACCCCCACGGGCAGTCCTCCCCATGGTGCTCCGACCGGTCCGCTCCCACAACGGCACGGACTGACATGGCGGCGCACACGTATCGAAGGCCTCGCGGATACCCCCGACGACAAGAGCAGTCGACCGCGCTCGCCGGGGCTACCGTGGAACATGACCTCCGTCGACGGTTGGTCTGGTCCAGCGCCACCCTGGCAGCCGGAGATCCGGTTCTGCCGCGGCTTTGACGGGACCCGCCTGGCGTTCAGCGTGGCCGGCTTCGGCTCTCCGCTGGTGATGGTCGGCCCGTTCGCGACCCACCTGCAGCTCGACGATGAGCATCCCGCCATGCGTGCCGGGCTGGACGCCTTGCGACGGCGGTTCACCGTCGTGCGTTACGACGAGCGCGGACGCGGGATGTCACGCTGCGCCTCGGGCACCGACGACCTCGCGACCCGGGTCCGGGACTTCGAGACCGTCGTCGATGCCGTCGGGCTGGATCGGTTCGCCATCCTCGCAGTCCACATGGGCGGCCCGGTAGGAATCGCCTACAGCGCTGTGCACCCCGACCGGGTGACCCAACTCATCCTCCTCTCGACGTTCGCGCGGGGCCCGGCCCTCCTCGACCGCACCCCGCGGGAGGCCTTCCTCTTCGCCAAGCTCATCGCCGAGGGCTGGGGGCGCAGTTCACGCACCCGGCGGCTGCTGAGCTCCGGGATAGCGCCGGGGGTGAGCGAGGAGACCCTCACCTGGATGGATGAGACCCAGCCGGCCGTGGGCTCGGCGCCGACCATCGCGGCCTCGTACTGGAACCAGGCCAAGGCGGACGCGTCGGCGGTTCTCGCCAATGTCGTCACGCCCACCCTCGTCATCCACGCCGAGGACGACAAGCTCACGGGATTCGCCGAGGCATGCCGCGTCGTCGAAGCGATCCCCGAGGCACACCTGATCTCCTTCGCAGCCGGCGGCAACGCCCTGCCAGAGCACGCCCCCAACTGGGCACAGGCAGTCGAGAACATCGGTTCGATGATCTCGCCCACCACACTGCCAGAGCCTGCGCATCACCCCTGCCTCGCCGACCTCAGCGCACGCGAGCGGCAGCTGCTCCGACGAGTCGCGAACGGCATGTCCAACGCCGAGATCGCCGCCGCGGAGTACCTGAGCGTGCGCACCGTGGAGCGCCACGTCTCGAACATCTACCGAAAGCTGCACCTGACGGGCTCGACCGCCCGCACCAGAGCAGTGGCAATGCACGTGCGCGACGGCGGCCGGATCGACCCTGCGCCCACCTGAGAAGGGACAGACGCCCATACGGTGGCACCGACAGCCACCGACCGAAGGGAACCGCCGTAGGCGACGGACCGAATCGTCGTCACCGAAGGCAGCGACCAGGCCGGGCCGGCGTCGACTGCGTGACTCAAACCCCGGGCGCATGCCGAGTCACGCCCAACCCCGAACGCATGCACCCTCCAGCGCGCAGGTGCTGCAAGCCCATCAGCAGCCCGACGCGGGACCATTGGCCCCAATGTGAATACGTTCCAAACGCACTTTCCAGGAACGCACGGGCATGCCGGCAGACCAGCGGGCACTCAGGAGGTGACCTACTCCGCCGGCTGCCGGGCGCGTATAGATGTCCGCCGCAGCACTGGTCATTCATGTCGTCGTGGTGGAACATGAGGGGTGCGCGGGCGCGAGGAGGCCATTACGTGAGCGAACAGCGGCGCGTATCCGTGGCGCGTGAGGACGTGAATCGCCGGCCCCGCATGATCCGGCTGGGCAACACCCTGTTGCGTCGGTGCCCGGCCGCGCAGCTCGTCGAGACGACGCAAAGGCATTTGATGGGTGGGGTCTGTGACCGCCCTCGCTAGTCCAGGGGCCGAATGGTTCGAGAGCTGGCTGGAGTGCGTTCGTGACTTCGGTGAGGAGTTCTGCCACGGCTCCGGCCAGTGGACGATCCAGGACTTCGGGCCGGACCGCAGGTCGTTCGACGCGCTGCTGGAGGAGATTCGGGTCCAGTCTGACCCAGCCAGAACTCTTCCCCCGGGTCGCGTCCACAGCGACTACTACTGGGTAGCGGAAGGAGCGACAATGATCGGCTTCCTGGCGCTGCGCCACTCGATCAACACGCCGTTCCTCAACACCCTAGGCGGGCACATTGGCTTCAGCATCCGGCCTGCCTACCGTGGGCAGGGCCACGCCTCTCGCGCGCTCGGTTTGGTGCTACCCCGCGCACGTGAGCTGGGACTGGATCGACTGCTGCTGACATGCGATGAGGACAACATCGGCTCGGCTCGCACCATCCAAAGCCAAGGCGGGATCCTCGAGACCGTCCTCGATGGCATGCAGCGCTACTGGATCATGCTCTAACGCAGAAACAGCCGCCCCTACAGACCAACGATCTGTGGCGCGGACCTGGGTCCTATCGCCGGGAGCTGGGCGCAAGTCCCCTGCCTTGTGTGTCGCGGTGGGAAGGACCCCCGGCGTCGCGACTGGACCAGGCTTTGGCGGCTCGTCACGATCCAAGGTGTAGTTGCGGTCTGAAGCCGCCGGTCTCGAGCAGG
>JBAUUB010000197.1:0-3468 GCA_049582485.1 Dermatophilaceae bacterium | reverse complement strand
ACGACGAGGTGGGCGCGGGTCTCGTTGACGGGCAGACCTGCGCCGAGGGCCGCCGCCATGGCCTCCTCGATGATGTAGACCCGGCGCGCCCCGGCCCGCAGGGCGGAGTCTTCGAGGGCGCGGCGCTCGACGCCGGTGACCTCGCTCGGGACGCAGATGACGATGCGCGGCCGGAAGATCTTGCTCGGCCCGACCTGCTCGACGAAGTAGCGGAGCATCCGCTCGGTGACCTCGGCGTCGCTGACGACGCCGTCCTTGAGCGGACGCACCGCTTCGACGTGGTCCGGCGTGCGGCCGAGCATCTCCTTGGCCTTATGACCGGCGGCGATCATCCGGCCGCTGCGCCGGTCGATGGCGACGACTGACGGCTCGTCGAGAACGACGCCGCGGCCGCGCTGGTAGATCACCGTGTTGGCGGTGCCCAGGTCGATCGCGAGGTCGCCGACCCCGTGTCTCGACCACCATGCCGCCATGTCTTTCAGGCTACGTGCGCGGTGTCGCCGTCCGGCTCAGGCCACGCCGAGGGGGCTGTGGTTCTGCCGAGCCACGGCGTTGGCCGAGGCTCCTGGTCAGGTGAGCTGGAGTGTCGTGACGCAGGTCGGGTCCTCCGGGCCGGTGGCGATCGGGGCGGTGACCGACTTGCCGTCGTGGGCGATCTCGATGGTGCCGGTGATGTCCCGGGGCAGCCAGAACCCGACGAAGCCGTTGTCGTAGGTCGTCGCCGTCTCGTCGACGAGCACCTCGCCGTCGTCGGTCGTGATCGTGACTTCGAGGTCCTCCCCCACGAGCTCGCCCTGGCAGGTCGCGAGGTTGTGGTAGTAGCAGTCGTGCGTCTGGTCGACGTAGGGCGCGACCGCGAGGTAGAACTCGTCCTCGATCGGCACCGCCTTCTCGCCCTCGTCCGTCACGAAGACCACCGAGTCATAGCGCACCGAGCCCATCACGCCGGAGTCGCGGTCGTCGTTGGTCTGGTCCAACTCGGTCACGATGGCACGGGGGTCGCTCCCGTCGAGTCCGAACTCATCGAGGAACGACGTGTCGGTAGCCGCCGCGGTGGCGGCGGGTGTCGTCGCGGCTGCGCTCGGGCTCTCGTCCTGGGCACTGGAGCACCCGGTGAGGACGAGCAGGCCGATCGCGGCCGTCGCGACGATAGGGCGGGTAAGGGTGGAACGGGTCATGTCTCTCCTTGCCGATCGGGTCGCCGCTGAGAGGAACGGAAATCACCGCATACGGGTTCCCACCTGGGCATATGGCACCCCACCCTGCTTGACGGGGGTCGCGGTCTTCGGGAAGGAAGCGCCAGGTATGGGAAGGAAGCCTTGTCTCCCGAAGCTGGGGTTTACTTCCCAGGGAAGAAAAACCCAGTCGCAGATCAGGGCAGGGCGTCAGAGCTCGGGGAACCAGATGGCGATCTCGCGGGCGGCCGACTCCGGGGAGTCGGAGCCGTGGACGATGTTCTGCTGGACCTTGGTGCCCCAGTCGCGACCGAGGTCGCCGCGGATGCTGCCGGGTGCGGCGGCGGTCGGGTCCGTCGCGCCGGCCATGGCGCGGAATCCGGGGATGCACCCCTGTCCCTCGATGACCGCGGCAGTCACGGGGCCGGAGGACATGAACTCGAGCAGCGGCTCGAAGAACGGCTTGCCCTCGTGCTCGGCGTAGTGCGCGGCGAGCATCTCCCGGGTGGGCGTGAGGATGCGCAGGGCGACCAGCGCATACCCCTTGGCCTCGATCCGGCGCAGCACCTCACCGGTGAGGCGACGGGAGAAGCCGTCGGGCTTGACGAGGACGAGCGAGCGCTCAGGCGCGGAGGATTCGGTCACCCGCACAGCCTAGCCACTGGCCGCGGCCGCCTCCCGCTGCGCCATCACCCGCTCGATCTTGGCGCCCTGGACGAAGCACATCACCCAGAGCGCGAGGAACATCAGCCCCACCATGAGCATCAACGGCACGACGAGGCCGCTCAGCAGGGTCAGGCCCTGGCAGAGCCAGCCCAGCGGCACGCCGATCGGCCCACGCATGAGTGCGGCCGCAACGAGGCACAGCCCGGCCAGACTCAGGCCGGCCCACAGGTAGGTGTCTGCTGCGGGGTTGTCGTTCGCCATCGCGATCCCGCGCCCGACCATCGCCCCGAGACTGATCGAGATCGCCTGCCCCACGAGCACGACCGCGAGCATCCGCCAGGTGAACTTGCCCATCGTGCCGGTGAACCTGAGCGCCGAGCCGAATCCCATGCCCCTACGGTACGTGCGTGCGCACCGCATCTCGGCAGCGCGGGGGTCTTGTCTGCTCCGCCCGAACGACGGATGGTCGCGACTGCCGTCCAATCGCCACACTGGTGGTCTCATCGGACTGGAGGTCGCCATGAGGTTAGACGCATGAGGTCAGACGTCAGGCAGGCGGTCGTCGTCATCCACGGCATGGGCGAGCAGTTGCCGCTGTCGACGCTGACCGGGTTCATCGACACGGCGCTGCAACCCACCGAGGACGGGCAGCGGGTCTACTACTCCCGGCCGGAGTCGGTGACGGGCTCGTTCGAGTCGCGGCGGTTCCTCGCGCCGCGCTACCCGACGGCACGGTCGCGGCCGGAGTGGCACGCGCAGACCGACGTCTTCGAGTACCACTGGGCCGACAAGATGCAGGGCAACCGGCTCGACGACCTCTGGCCGACCTTCCGGCGGATCCTGCTGCAGTGGCCCTCGCGCGTGCCGTACGGCATCAAGGGCCTATGGTTCATCGGCTGGGCGCTGATCCTCGCTGCGGTCTGGGCGGTGCTCTTGGGCCCGCTTCAGGGGAAGGTCATCGGCGCGGACAACGTGCTGACCGCCGCGATCGCCGCGCTGGTCTCCGGTGGCCTGGTCGCCGCAGCGCTGTCCTACCTGTTCTCCCGGGTCCTCCCCCGGTGGCTCACCTCGAGCTTCGTCGACGTCGTGCGCTATCTGGACACCAGCCCGCGCTCGTATGCGGTGCGCCGGGACATCCGCAAAGGTCTGGTCGAGATGCTGCAGGCTCTGCACGACTCGACGGCGCCACGCTATGACCGGATCGTCGTGGTCGGGCACAGCCTCGGGGCGTTCATCGCCTACGACGGCATCGCCTACCTGTGGGGGACGATGAACGCCAAGACCAGCCGCAGAGCCGGGGAGCACGAGCTCGACAGGCTGCTCGAGCTCGAGCAGGCGGCCAGCGCGCTGCCGGACCGTCCGCCGGCCGACGACGTCCTGGTGGATGGGTACCAGGAGGCTCAGCGCGGGCTGTGGACCGGGATCCGGGCGCAGGGCAACCCATGGCTGATCACGGACTTCGTCAGCGCCGGCACCCCGATGTACTTCGCCGACCAGCTGCTGCACGGCACGGGCGGTCGCTCGTTCGACGCCAGGATCGAGCGGCGAGAGCTGCCGACCTGCCCGCCGCACAACGAGGAGTCGAACTACAACAACATTCACCGCGACCAAGGCGTCACGCGGTTCT
>JBAUUB010000196.1:0-3113 GCA_049582485.1 Dermatophilaceae bacterium | reverse complement strand
GAGCCGCCGGGTCAGCCGACCCACGATCATCGGTTCGCTCCTGCGCAAGGAGCTCACCGCATACTCCCGGGATCTGGTCTATCTCGGACTGACGATCGCCCTGCTCGTGGCCATCCCCGTGCTGTTCCGGCTGCTGCCCGACTCGGTCGACGAGACGATCACGCTCGCCCTGTCACCGTCGGTGGAGACGCTCGTCGCGGACGCCCGCGCCGACCTCGAGGGCGCCGGCGCGACGCCCGAGCAGCTCGCGATGCTGGACCAGCTGGACCTCGCCGACGAGGAGGGTCTCGTCGTCCTTGGGATCGATGACCCCGCCCAGCTCGCAGGCGTCGTCGAGGGGCGCCTGGAGGCGTGGCGGACCGATGCGGGCGACACGGTCATCAGGGACCCCGAAACCGAGCCGGAGCCGCAGGCGGCGGAGCTGGTGAGCGCCACCATCGGGATCGCCTTCCCCGACGGCTTCATCACCGACGTGATGGCCGGGGAGCCCGGCGTCGCGGTGACCGTCTACACCGACGCCGGCGTGCCACCGGAGGTCCGGGGTGCGATGACCGGCTTCGTCCGGGAGCTGGCGAACCAGGTCGCCGGACGCGAGCTGCCGGTCGGGTTCCCGGCCGAGGACGAGATCGTGCTGGGCGTGGACCGGGCCGGTGACCAGGTGACGCTGCGCGAGCGGATGCGCCCGCTCCTGCTCTTCATGATCCTCCTCATGGAGACGTTCTCGATGGCCTCCCTGGTCTCGACCGAGGTGCTCCAGCGGACCGTGACGGCGGTTCTCGTCACCCCGGCTCGGGTCTCCGACTTCCTCACGGCGAAGACGGTGTTCGGCACCGTGCTCTCGCTCGGGCAGGCGCTCATCATCCTGGCGCTCATCGGGGGTGCGACAGCCCGGAACTGGTCCCTCCTGCTGGCGACCCTTCTCGTCGGGGCGCTGATGTTCACCGGGGTCGCGCTGTTCGTGGGCTCTGCGGGGAAGGACTTCATGGGGCAGCTGTTCCTCGCGATGCTCGTGACGGTCCCCCTCCTCATCCCCGCCTTCGCCGTCCTGCTGCCCGGGTCGGCTGCTCCGTGGGTCCAGGCCCTACCGACCTACCCGGTGATCGACGTGCTCGTCGGCGCCATGCTCTACGGCGCCACCTGGTCCGAGTCGGCGGGATCTCTGGCCGTGGCGACGGCATGGCTCGTCGTGCTGTTCGGCCTCGGCTGGGTCACCCTCAAGCGGAAGGTCGAGTCGCTGTGAACCTCAGACTCGTGTGGCGGATGCTGCGCAAGGACCTCGCGCTCGGGCCGCGATCCCCGATCTTCCTCTGGGCGTTGGTCATGCCCTTCGCGCTGACCCTCATCCTGCAGGTGGCGTTCGGCTCGCTCTTCGACCCCGAGCCGCGGCTGGGGATCGTCGATCAGGGTGACTCGCAGATAACGGCGGAGCTCACCGCGATGGACGGGCTGAGCGTCACCGTCCTCGTCGAGCCGGATGAGCTCCGCTCGCAGGTGGAGGCGAACGACCTGGATGCCGGGATCGTCCTGCCGGCAGGCTTCGACGACGCCGTCCGCGCCGGCGAGAAGCCGGACCTCGAGTTCTGGATCGGTGGTGAGAGCCTGGCGGCGAACCGCATCATCCTCACGGTCACGACGGTCGACCTGGTCCGAGGGCTCGAGGGTGAGGAGGCGCCGGTAGCGGTGGAGGTGGTCAGCTTCGGCGAGGAGGGACTGCCGATCGCGACCCGCATGATCCCGGTGATCATCTTCTTCGCGCTCGTCATGGCCGGCGTCTTCCTGCCGGGCTCGAGCCTGGTCGAGGAGAAGGAGCAGGGCACACTCGCGGCGCTCCTCGTCTCACCGGTGCGCACGAGCGAGGTCCTGCTCGCGAAGTGGCTCATGGGCGTGCTGCTCGGGACCGCGATGGCGGTGGTGACCCTCGCCCTCAACCGCGCCGTGGCCGGCAACTGGTATGCGGTGGTGCTCGTCGTCATCGTGGCCGCCGCCCTGGCGACGGTGATCGGGCTGCTCGTGGGCGTGGCGGCCCGGGACTCCGCGATGATGTTCGGGATCGTCAAGGGGATGGGGCTGTTCCTCTTCGCCCCCGCGCTGTTCTACATCTTCCCCGACTGGCCGCAGTGGATCGCGATGCTCTTCCCGCTGTACTGGATCATCGAGCCGATCTGGGAGGTCGCGGTGATGGGCGAGGCGCTGTCCTCCGTGGCGTTCGAGCTCGGGGTGGCGATCGCCATCACCGTCGGCCTCGGCGTGCTCGCGACCTGGCTGGCCCGGCGGATGCAGGCCCAGCTGGCAGGGGCGTAGCAACGGACGTCACCAGGGCGCGTCCGCTCAACTACGCGGTATGCGGTGGGCATCGGCCCCTGAGCGATCACCTCCACGCTGGCACTGGTCATCCCTCCAGCCGCCGAGGGCCGGGCAGTTCGTGCGCGTGCTGCCGTGGGAGGGCGGCGAGCTCATCCCGTTGACGTTGGCGGACTGGGACGTCGAGGCCGGCACCATCTGCCTCGTCGTCAAGGGTGTCGGCTGCGGCACGCGCCGGTCACCGCATGAAGACACGAGTTCAGCAACGCAGGATGAGGTCAGCCGAGTCCGCCGCGGCCTGTCCCAAGGGGTGCCGTTATCATCCCGGCGACGACTGTCGCCGAGGCGCCTAAACAGGATCGGCATGGATCCGCTGGCTGTAACGCAGACAACGACGGGTCACTTCACTTTCTATCCAGATTCGAGCGCCCTCAGCGTGTCTTCTGGACAGGACTGCGCCTCCATGCTTCACTCTCCGTATGTTCGACGCGAGTGCAGCCGCTACGGCGGCGTTGTCCCACGCCGTGGACGCGGTTGCCAGTGCAAGCCTTGACGCCAGGCTGAGTGCGCTTGTCTCGGAAGTCTGGCGGGCCAACCTAGGGCGGCACGAGCCTGACGAGCTGGGAGACGATGCTCAGACGCTTGGAACCACTTGCGCCAGGAACATCATCAATCGCGTCGAGCGGCTGGTGAATGGCAGCAGCGAGCATGAACAAGAGGTCTGGGACATAGTTGGGCTTCGAGTGGCGCGCCCTTACGGCGCTCTGCGCCTGGACTACGCGCAGCGTCACTTCTACGTCATGAACTCGCCG
>JBAUUB010000195.1:0-13761 GCA_049582485.1 Dermatophilaceae bacterium | reverse complement strand
CGCATCCGCCCTGCCCGCCGGCACGCTCGTCTTCGTCTTCGAGTCCGAGCATCACGCCACGCTGCTGCCCTGGGCGCCCGAGGCGACCGTCCGCCTGCCGATCCCGCATTCGGTCGAGGAGGCCGCGCACCTTCTCGAGGCGGCGCTGGCGGCGCACCCGGCAGCCCACCGTCTGGTCGCGCTCACGGCCGCGTCGAACGTGACCGGGGAGCTGTGGCCCCTGCACCGGCTGACCCCGATCGCCCGGCGGCACGGCGCGCGGGTGGTCGTCGACGCGGCCCAGCTCGTCGCCCACCGCCCGGTCGACCTGCGCCGCCTCGGTGCCGACTGGCTGGCCTTCTCGGGGCACAAGCTCTACGCGCCGTACGGAGCGGGCGTCCTCGTCGGACGACGCGACTGGCTCGATGCGGCCGACCCGTACCTGCGCGGCGGTGGGGCCTCGGCCGTCGCCACCCGTACCCGGGTCTCGTGGCAGCACGGTCCGGCGCGTCACGAGGGTGGCAGTCCCAACGTGCTCGGAGCGGTCGCTCTCGCGGCGGCCTGCGCGACCTTCGCCCGGCACGCGGAATCGATCCACAGCCACGAGGATGAGCTCTTCGCAGGCCTGCAGGACGCTCTGGCGCGGATTCCGGGCGTGCGCACCTACAGCCTCTTCGGCCCCGGGCACGACCGGGTTCCGGTCGTCACCTTCACCGTCGCCGGGCTGGACGCCGACCTCGTCGCGACGATTCTCTCCGTCGAGCACGGCATCGGGGTCCGCGACGGCCGGTTCTGTGCCCATCTGCTCGTCGACGAGCTGCTCGAGCGGGCGGGCGCCTCCGCGGGCGCCGCGGTGCGGGTCAGCCTCGGGCTGGGCAACCGGCGCGAGCATGTCGAGCGACTCATCGCCGCCGTGCGCGACCTCGCCGAGCGCGGGCCCCGCCGCCGCTGGGTCCGCGACGTCCAGGGCGTCTGGCGCACGCCCGGGGTGCCGGAGCCCACGATCGACCTCCCGTGGTGAGGTCGCGGTCGGTGTGGGCGCTGTCGGTGTCAGCGCCGGCCGTGCCGACGCCGGCCGTGCCGACGCCGGCCGTGCCGACGCCGGCGACCGCGTCGGGGTGACGCACCGGACCCACGACGTATCCTGGGCCGATGCCCCTGGCCGCAGCGCGATCCGGCGGGCGGCCCAGGTCGGGCGACACCGACCCGACCCCCTGGCAGGGCCGTCCCGACCTGCTCGGCTACCCGGAGGAGCTGCCGGTCGTCGCGGCACACGACGAGATCCTCGCGGCGATCCGTGACCATCAGGTCGTGGTCATCGCCGGTGAGACCGGGTCGGGCAAGACCACCCAGATCCCCAAGATCTGCCTCGAGCTGGGCCGCGGTTCGGGTGGGGCGATCGGGCACACCCAGCCCCGCCGGATCGCGGCCCGCTCGGTCGCCGAACGCGTCGCCGAGGAGCTCGGGGTCGAGCTCGGCGCGGAGGTCGGCTACCAGGTCCGGTTCACCGACCGGTCCTCCCGCGACACCCGCCTGAAGGTGATGACCGACGGCATCCTGCTCGGTGAGCTGCAGCGCGACCGCGACCTGCGTCGCTACGACACGATCATCATCGACGAAGCGCACGAGCGCAGCCTGACGATCGACTTCATCCTCGGCTACCTTCGGTCGCTCCTGCCACGCCGGCCCGACCTGAAGGTCGTCATCACGTCGGCGACCATCGACCCGGACCGCTTCGCGCGCCACTTCTCGACCGACCCCCGGCGGCCGGTGCCGGTCATCGAGGTGTCGGGTCGGACCTACCCGGTCGAGATCCGCTACCGCCCGCTCGTCGAGCGCGACGCGGAGGGTCGCCCCACGGTGGACCGCGACCAGGTGACGGCGATCTGCGACGCCGTCGAGGAGCTGTGGACCGAGCGCGCGCGCGGACCGGGCGGCCAGGACATCCTCGTCTTCCTCTCGGGGGAGCGCGAGATCCGTGACGCCGCCGAGGCGCTGCGAGCGATGGACCTTCCGCGCACCGACATCCTGCCGTTGTACTCGCGGCTCTCGGCCGCTGAACAGCACCGGGTGTTCGAGCGAGGGTCGAACCGGCGGATCGTCCTGGCGACCAACGTCGCCGAGACCTCGATCACCGTCCCCGGCATCCGCTACGTCGTCGACACAGGCACGGCGCGCATCTCCCGGTACAGCCAACGGACCAAGGTCCAGCGGCTTCCGATCGAGGCGATCTCGCAGGCCAGCGCCACCCAGCGCTCCGGTCGATGCGGCCGCCTCGCCGACGGCATCGCGATCCGCCTGTACAGCGAAGGGGACTTCGAGTCCCGGCCCGCGTTCACCGAGCCGGAGATCCTGCGGACCTCGCTCGCCGCCGTCATCCTCCAGATGACCTCGCTCGGTCTCGGCGACGTCGCTCGGTTCCCCTTCATCGACGCACCGGACTCGCGGCAGGTCGCAGACGGTCTGCGACTGCTCGAGGAGCTGCATGCCATCGAGGACGGGCAGGTGAGCGGGCGAGGGGACCGGGGGAGGGGCCGCGACCGACGGGGAGGGCGCGGATCCCGCAGACGGCTCACCGCATACGGCCGGATGCTCGCGAGACTCCCCGTGGACCCGCGCCTGGGGCGGATGCTCATCGAGGCCGACCAGCGGGGCTGCACCGCGGAGGTTCTCGTCATCGTCGCGGCTCTCTCGATCCAGGACGTCCGGGAGCGGCCGACCGACCAGCAGACCCAGGCCGACCAGGCGCATGCCCGCTTCAAGGGCGTCGGAGCGGCCGAGGGCAGCGACTTCGCCTCGATCCTCACCCTCTGGCGCTATCTGAAAACGCAGCAGAAGGCGCTGTCGGGCAGCGCGTTCCGCCGGATGTGCAAGGCGGAGTTCCTGCACTACCTCCGGGTGCGCGAGTGGCAGGACCTGCACGCCCAGCTCGTCTCGGCCTGCAAGGACGTGCGCATCGACCCCCGCCGCTCGACCGGGGCCGCCGACGCGGAGCCGGACTGGGAGCGCATCCACCAGGCGCTCCTCGCCGGGCTGCTCTCCCACGTCGGACAGCGGGACGAGCGCACCCGCGACTACCTGGGCGCACGCGGAGCACGTTTCGCCATCCAGCCCGGCTCGGTCCTCTTCCGGCGGCAGCCGGACTTCGTCATGGCGGCCGAGCTCGTCGAGACCTCGCGGCTCTGGGCGCGGACGAACGCCCGGATCGACCCGCGCTGGGCCGAGGAGCTCGGCGCGCATCTCGTCAAGCGGTCCTACGCCGAACCGCACTGGTCCCGATCGCAGGGATCGGTGCTCGCCCGGGAGAGGGTGACCCTGTACGGCGTTCCCCTCGCCGTGGACCGCAGGGTCCAGTACGGCCGGATCAACCCCGAGGAGGCCCGCGAGCTCTTCATCCGGCACGCGCTCGTCGAGGGTGACTGGGACTCCCGCCATCGCTTCCTCTCCGACAATGCCCGGTTGCGTACCGAGCTGGAGGAGCTCGAGGAGCGCTCGCGTCGACGAGACATCGTCGTCGGCGACGATGTCGTCTACGACTTCTACGACCGGCACATCCCGCCCGACGTGGTCTCCGGCCGGCACTTCGACACGTGGTGGAAGAAGGCGAGCCGCACGACGCCCGACCTGTTGACCATGACGCCGGACCTGCTGACCCGGGACGAGGCCGACGACGTCAGCGAGCGCGACTACCCATTGCGGTGGAGCCAGGGTGAGATCGACCTGTCGGTCGGCTACCAGTTCAACCCGGGTGCGGCGGACGACGGAGTCACCGTGACCGTGCCTGTCAGCGTGCTGAACCGGGTCCGGGCCGATGACTTCGACTGGCAGGTGCCGGGCCTGCGCGGCGAGCTCATCACCGCACTGATCAGAACGCTGCCCAAGGAGCTGCGCCGTCGCCTGGTGCCGGCTCCCGACCACGCGGCCAGGGTCATGCGAGACCTGCGCGAAGGGCGCGGTCGACTGGTGGACGAGGTCGCCCGCCTGCTCCGGGAGCAGACCGGTGTGCCCGTCCAGGCGACCGACTTCGACCTCGCCAGGCTGCCGGAGCATGTCCGTGTCACGTTCGCGGTCACGGACCCTTCGGGACGCGTCATCGGCCGCGACAAGGACCTCGACGCCCTCCGCGAGCGGCTGGCCCCACAGGTACGCGCCTCCGCCGAGTCGGTCAGTGCAGCCGTGGGCATCGAACGGGCTGGCCTGCGGACCTGGGATCTCGGGCACCTCGAGGGTGGCCGCCTGCCCGAAGAGATCCGAACCGTCGTCGGCGGCCTCGAGGTGGTCAGCCACCCAGCGCTCGTCGACGAGCAGGAGAGTGTCCGGCTGACCACGCTGCCCGAGCGGCGCGCGGCCGAGGCCGCGACGCGCCTCGGTGTCCGCCGGCTCCTGCTGCTCGGCACCAGTCCGCCGTGGAAGCGGGTTCTCGCCCGGCTGAGCAACGCCCAGAAGCTCGCCCTCGGACACAACCCCCACGGCAGCGTTCCCGCGCTGCTCGAGGACTGCCTCGCGGCCGCTGTCGACGCCATCGTCGCAGAGCGGTTGCCGGCCGAGGCCGTGGTCCGCACGCCCGAGCAGTTCGCCGACGTGCTGGGGGCCGTGCGCACCCACGCCGCGACGCGTGTACTCCGTGTCATCGAGGACGTCGAGCCGGTGCTCACGCTCGCGGCCGCGATCCGGGGGGACCTCGCCCGCGCTCGCCCGCCGTCGCTGACGGCCACCGTCGCTGACGCCCGGGCCCAGCTCGATAGTCTGATCCGACCCGGTTTCGTCGCCGCCACGGGCGCGGGCCGGCTGGCCCATCTACGCCGCTACCTCACCGGCATCGCGGTGCGGTTGGAGCGCGCCGACGAGTCACCCACGCGGGACGCCGCACTTCAGGCCGGCATCGACGAGGTCGAGAGCGCCTATGCCGACCTGCTCGACTCCCTTGGCGCCGGCCGCGCCCGGGCGGCGGATGTCCGTGAGATCGCGTGGATGATCGAGGAGCTGCGGGTGGGCACCTTCGCGCAGCGACTCGGGACGGCGCATCCCGTCTCGGTCAAGCGGGTCCTGGCGGCCATCCGCGCCGTGGAGTGAAGCGCCGGGATCGGCTCGCGTGCTCGTTCGGGAATGCGGACAGCGCGCATACTCGTTGGGTGAGGTAGTTCCCCCGGGTCCGACAGGTCACGTGGACGACCGACGACCACGACCGACCGCGACAACTGACCGGCACAACCGACGACTACACCCGACCACGACGACACGAGAGGCTGGCCCCGTGCTCGACCCCCGCGCACTCATCCGCTTCGAGGCGGACGCGACCGCCCAGGACCTGCGTCCAGGGCCGCTCGTCATCGCCATGGGCGCCTTCATCGACGCCGGCGCGACGGCTCGGATGCTCGGTGAGCACCTGACCACCTCGAGCACGGCTCGCGTACTGTGCTCCTTCGACGTCGACCAGCTGCTCGACTACCGCGGCCGGCGCCCGGCGATGGTCTTCGAGACCAACCGGTGGACCGCATACGACGATCCGTCTCTCCTGCTCTACGCGATGGAGGACCGCGACGGGTCGCCGTACTACCTCCTCGTCGGGCCGGAGCCGGACTACCAGTGGGAGCGCATGGTCGACGCCGTGCGGTTCCTCGTCGACGCGCTGAAGATCACCCTGGTGGTCCACGCGCACGGCATCCCCATGGCCGTGCCGCACACGCGACCGGTGGGCATCACGGCGCACGCGACCGACGCCCGCCTCATCGCCGGAGCGGAGTCGCCCTTCGGGACCGTCCAGGTGCCTGCCTCCTTCACCTCGCTGCTCGAGTACCGCCTCGGCGAGCAGGGCCGCGACGCGATCGGGTACGCCGTTCACGTGCCCCACTACCTCGCTCAGGCCGAGTTCGCCGAGGGTGCGCTCACCGCGCTCAACGCGATCGTCGACTCGACGGGTCTGAACCTCCCCAACGACGAGCTCGTCGAGGCGGCCGGTCTGAACCGGGCCCAGATCGCCCAGGAGGTCGCGGGCAACGACGAGGTCGGTCATGTCATCACCGCTCTGGAGAAGCAGTACGACGCCTTCGTCGAGGGCCGGCAGCGGCCCAGCCTGCTGGCGACGGAGAGCAGCGAGCTGCCGTCTGCCGACGAGCTCGGCGCCGAGTTCGAGCAGTTCCTCCGTGGTGTCGGCGACCAGGACGAGGAGGAGCCGGGCACCTCGTGACCCGCTCGGCGTGATGTCAGGGCAACAGCTCGGTCGTCATCCTTTTGCCTCCGACCAGCGTTCGATCACACTGACGTCGGCGACGAATCGCACGTCCTGAGATCCGAGCCACCGGCGGGCCGCGTCGGTGAGCGCGCGT
Organism: Dermatophilaceae bacterium; assembly: GCA_049582485.1. Taxonomy (GTDB): domain Bacteria; phylum Actinomycetota; class Actinomycetes; order Actinomycetales; family Dermatophilaceae; genus F2B08. Next base: position 7,456 of record JBAUUB010000195.1, on the reverse strand, counting down.
TCGACCAGCGCCGCGCATTCGGGCGCGGCGTCGGTGGGCACGTGCACCAGCACCTCGTCGTGCAGGCACAGGACGATCTCCGCCTCGAGCTCGCGGGTGGTCGCGCGGATCGTCGCGGCCCACGCCTTGAACAGCTCGGCTGCGCTTCCCTGGATCACCGCGTTGCGGGCGAACCGGCCGCGGCCGGCCGCCACGGGGGGAGCGACCGGGACCCCCTCCTGGCCAGGCACGGCCGTGCGGACGAGCCGCCCTCCGAAGGTGCGCACCGGCTCGCCACGCGCACCGCGTTCAGCGGCGTCCTCCAGCAGCTCCATCGCGACCGGGTATGCGCGTCGCAGTCCCGCGAGTGCCTCACCGGCGGTGCCGCTGCGCTGGCCGTACATGGCCGCGAGCACCGCGACCTTCGCCACCGCCCGGTCCACCCCTAGGCGGGCGGCGACCGGCGCATACAGGTCGGGGGACGTGGTGGCCTGAGCAAGGGCGCGGTCGCCGGAGACGGCGGCCAGCACGCGAGGCTCGATCTGACCGAGGTCGGCGCGGACGAAGCGGTGCCCCGCGGCGGCGCGCACCGCCGGACGCAGGGCCGCCGGGAGGTTGTGCAGACCGTTCTCCGCGGTCATCCGACCAGCCGCGCCGTCACACGCCGTCCAGCGGCCACGCAGCCGGTCGTCGGGACCGACATGGGCATCGAGCCAGCGCCAGCCGTAGGTCGTCGCGATCCGCTCACGGGCCCGCCAGGCGAGGAGTGCGGGGACGACGGGATGGGCCTCCCGGAACGACTCCAATGTCCATTTGCGGGTATCGCGGACCTCGATGCCGGCCGCGAGCAGCAGCTCTCGGACCTGGGCCGGGTTGCGCAGATCGGTCGACTCCCGTCCGGGAACGAGACGCAGCACCTCGGCGTCGCGAACCGCCCGGGAGGCCAGCTCATCCTCGAGCGAGGACGGACGAGGTCCGGCGCTGGCGGTGATCAGCCGCGTGAGCTCGTCGCGATCAATGGGGAGGCCGCCCCGCTCCAGCTCCAGGCACAACAGCGCGGCGGCGGACTCCGAGACGGCGGCCGCGAGCGCTCTCGGTCCGGTCCAGGGACGCTCACCCGCTGTCCTGGTCACCGCGGAGTGCTGGTGCTCGGCCACGTCGAGGGCGGCGTGGGCCCACTGCAGGAGCCGCGCGGGGTCGCTCGGCAGACCATGCGCCTGCCACGAGCCGTCGAGGGCCTCCCCGCGCAGGTAACCGGCAGGCGTGGTCAACGACTCGGCCTCGGCCCGGTCCTCGCGGTCCCCGAAGTCGAAGAGGTCGGACCGAGGAGCGGAGGGCGCGTCGGCCACCGGCAGGCCCCCCCGGTCGCACCACATGATCCGGGGGGAGGCGTCCCAACCGCCGTGCCGCAGACGGTGCACCTCGGTGCAGTCCCACACCCGCGCCGGCACCGTCCCGAGGTCGAGCAGGGGCCTGAGGTCGGCCGCGGACCAGAGCGCCCAGCGCCGCGCCGGGTCGAGCCGCTCGACCTCGGCGATGCGTCGCGCGGCCTCGGGGACGGGACCCGCCCAGGACCAGTCGCGGCTCCACATCGCCGCATCGGTGCCCGAGAGGCTCGTGACAAGGCCGATGAGGGACACGACACCGACGATAGGCCCACGCGGTGACACCCCACTCGTGTCACGATGGCACGCATCACCGAACCAGCGATCGATGGACCCCCGGCGGGACCGACGAGGAGGAATGGCGCCATGGGCGTGTTCGACCTGATCAAGAAGGATGACCGGCAGGAGACGAAGCGCTCGGCAATCGAGCAGGCTCAAAACCCTGAGGATCCCGGTCTGGTCGGCGGTGCCGCCGTCTCACTGGTCACCCGACTGCTCGACAGCGGTATCGACGGCCGTGGGCCACTGGGTAGCGCGGAGGAGGTGGCGGCGGACGCGCTGGCCAAGGCCGGCACCCCCGAGAAGGCGGTGCGGCGGGTCGTCTCGAACCATGTCAAGCTGGCGGCGGCCCAGGGCTTCGTGACCAGCCTGGGCGGGTTCATCACCCTGCCGGTGTCCCTCCCGGCCAACGTCGCCGGCTTCTACATGGTCGCCACACGGATGACGGCCGCGGTTGCGCACCTGCGCGGCTACGACATCCGCGATCCCCAGATCCGTTCCGCTGTCCTGCTGACCCTCGTCGGCGCGGAGTCCGATGACCTGCTGCGCAAGGCCGGAACGGTCGCGCCCCCATCAGCGATGGCCAACCTCGCCGCTCAGGGACTCCCGGGTCCGGCGCTGATGATGGTCAACAAGGCGGTCGGGTTCAAGATCATGACCCAGGTCGGCAAGACCTCGCTGTCCGGGTTCGGGCGAGCGGTGCCGGTCATCGGCGGTGCGATCGGCGCCGGCGTGGACGGCATGTTGATGAAGTCGGTGGGCAAGCAGGCCTTGGAGGAGTTCCCGGCTCGGTCCTGACCATGCCCCCGTCAGGTGCCGCCCTGTCAGGTGCCGCCCTGTCGGGTCACGCCCGTGAGGTGGCAGGCACCCGTCGGTCCGGGAATCCGGGGGCCCGGTCCGGCGTTCTTGTCAGTGCGGCACCGTCCGGTGCCATGGCCACACCCATCAGGAGTTTCCACATGGCCCGTGCTCGATCTCGCGTCGTGCTGTTCAGCACCTTCTACCGCGCCGCCCGAATCGCCATGCGACCCGGCGGTCCCGGGCCCGCTGCCCGTCTTCGCGCAGTGCCCCGGATGGTGTCCGCGACCCTCGCGGGTCGGTACAGCGGCCTGGGCATCGGTCGGCTGGCCCTGATGCTGACAGCCGTCGCCTACGTCGTCTCGCCCGTCGACCTGGTCCCCGAGGGGGCCCTGTTGATGCTCGGCGTCGCCGATGACGCGATGGTGCTCGGCTGGCTCGCCGCCGCGCTCGTCGGCGGGACGGAGGACTTCCTCGCGTGGGAACAGGGCGTGTCGGTGGACACCGCCGGGGGAGCCGAGGAGCCCGTGCCGGCGACGGTGGTGTCGTCCACCCTCTGAGCTTCGTCCACACCGAGTCCTGACATCGGGCGTGTCGTCCACAACGGACGACACGCCCGATGCCGTAACCGAGACGGTGAGGTTGGCTCGGCGCATGACCACATCGACATCGCCCGCAGCGCCAACCGTCCGACTCAGGTCACCCGGCGAGATCGTCTCCGCCGTCCCCTTTCTGCTCGGCTTCGTGCCGGAGGCCTCCGTCGTCGTCATCGCGCTGCGTGGACGTCGGATGGTTCTCACCTGTCGCGCCGACCTCGGCGACGTGACGCACGACCCCGGGCCGCCTCAGAACATCGTCGCCGCCGTGCGTCGCTCTGGAGCGACCGACGTTCTCCTGATCGGCTATGCCGACGCACGCTTCTCGGCCACCGTCGCCGTCCGCGCTCTGAGTGCCACGTTGAAGACCGCCGGACTGCGCATCCAGGAGGTGCTGACGGTCGCCGACGGCCGGTGGTTCAACGAGGCGTGTCACGACGAGCGGTGCTGTCCGGCGAAGGGCTCGGCGATCTCCGACCACGACGACGCACCGAGCACGATGGCCTTCCAGGCGTTGAGCGAGGGATACCGCTCCGGCCGCGAGGAGCTGGTCAAGGAGTGTCACCCGGACCGCCCGCTGCTCTCCCGGGCGATCCTCTCCGAGCTGCTGCACCCGGCCAGTGACGAGGACGTCCTCGAGGAGACCCTGATCGCCGACCTCCTGGCCGTCCTCGAATGGTCCGGAGCGGGTGAGCCCAGCCCGGTCCAGCTCGCGCGCTCCGCCGTGGCGTGCTCCGACCCCTTCGTGCGCGACCTCTGGTATGCGCTCGTCGCGCCCGCTGTGATGTGCGGATCGGCGCCTCGGATGGGCCCGGCCTACGACGTGCTGCGGCACGCTGGTCAGGACGCGGGGGAACTCGGTGCGGACGGAGTGGTTCACGACCCCGCGGCGCGCGACCGTCTGCTGGGTCGGGTCCTGCGTTTCGTGCGCAACCTGCCCGACGACGTTCCCGAGGTGACGATGCCGGCCCTGGTGGTCGCCGCCACCGCGCACTGGTGTGCGGGTGACGGTGCCCGCGCCCGCATCCTGGTCGAGCGCGCAACCGCCCTGCCCGTGCAGCCGCTGGCCATGCTCGACACGGTGGCGCAGTGCCTCGCTCACGGCTTCGGACCGAGGGAGCTGGAACGGATGAGCACCGCCGGTCCGGGGGACGGACGAGAGCGGCGTTCGATCGCCTAGGTCTCCTATACTTTCGTCCACGGTCATGAGCGCCAGCGCCCAAGCCCCGGCTCGCTGGCCGGCAACCCTCCTCGCGGTGGGGTGCCCCGGGTGATGACCAGGCCCGCGCGGCTCCAGCGACGGGCAAGCGCGATGTGAGCTCGAGAGGGCAGACCGATGGACAGGCAGCGGCACCGTGATCCGACGACCCGGTGGTCCGGGCTGCAGTCGGTTCACGTCGGTGACGTCGAGCTCGTCAGCGGGGAGGTGCTCCCGGACGTCGTCGTTGCCTACGAGACGTGGGGGACCCTCGATGCGACCGCCGGCAATGCCGTGCTCGTCGAACACGCCCTGACCGGCGACAGCCACGTCGTCGGTGGCACGGGTCCTCAACACCCAACACCCGGGTGGTGGGACGGCCTGATCGGACCGGATGCACCCCTGGACAGTGATGAGCTGTTCGTCATCGCCACGAACGTCCTCGGTGGGTGCAGGGGCACCACCGGGCCTTCGTCGCCGGCGCCCGACGCTCGTGCGTGGGGAAGCCGGTTCCCGCGCATCACGATCCGTGACCAGGTCCGGGTGGAGGCTCGTGTGGCCGAGCTGCTCGGCATCGACCGGCTCCGGGCCGTTCTCGGCGGCTCGATGGGTGGCATGCGCGCTGCGGAGTGGGCAGCGACCTTCCCGGAACGTGTCGCGACGGCGATCGTCATCGCCTCGACCGCTGCGGCGTCCGCTGAGCAGATCGCGTGGGCAAGTGTCCAGAACCAGGCGATCCGCGCCGATCCGCACTATGCGGGAGGCGACTACTACGACACCGGGTCGGCGCCCACGACGGGCATGGCGATTGCGCGCGAGATCGCCCAGGTGACCTACCGCAGCGAGCCCGAGCTGGCGGACCGGTTCGGCAACCGCATTCTCGGCTCCGATGAGATGGCGAGCCGGGCGCATCTCGACAGGGGCGAGGGCAGGCCGTTGTTCCAGGTCGAGTCATACCTGCACCACCACGGCGCGAAGCTGGTGAGCCGTTTCGACGCCAACAGCTTCGTCGTCCTCAACGAGGCGATGTCCAGCCACGACATCGGTGCCGGTCGCGGCGGCCCGGCTGCCGCCCTGCGTGACTTCGACGGGCAGCTGCTCGTCGTCAGCGTCGACTCGGATCGGCTCTACCCGCCCACCCAGTCCGAGGCGCTCGTCAGCGCGCGCCCCGGTGCCCAGCACGTGCAGATCGCCTCGCCGCACGGCCACGACGGCTTCCTCGTCGAGCGAGAGCAGGTGGGCCGGGTCATCCACGAGGCACTTCGGGCCCCCTCGGTGCGCGCTGCGGAGGTCGGCCCGCGCCGCTCGCGCACGAGCGCGTGAGGACATCGGGTAGCGTCGAGGACGAGACAGACCAGCGTCGCCCGTCTCGAGCGGGGACACGTCACGAAGGAGTGCGTCCGCCATGAGCGTCATCGTCGGCTACGTCCCCACCAAGGAAGGCCGGGCCGCTCTCGACTACGCCGTCCGGGAGTGCCTGCTCCGCGGCACCGATCTCGTTGTCGTGCAGACGCCGCGACGCGGGGGTGACGTCGACGACCACGACCTCGGGCCCGAGCTCGAGTCCGCCCGTGGCGAGCTCGCGGGTGCCGACCTCGCCGTGTCCGTGACCTCCGGATCCGACGGAAACGAGCCCGCCGAGGACCTGATCGAGGCGGTGCGCAACGGTCCGGAGGACCTCATCGTCATCGGTCTGCGGCGGCGTACCCCGATCGGCAAGCTCATCCTGGGTTCGAACGCCCAGCGGATCCTCCTCGATGCACCCTGCCCCGTGATCGCCGTCAAGGCCGAGGCCTGAAACGGTTCATCGGCGGCGAATCTGATGAGTCAGATCTGAGTCGGAGTACACCCCGCACCGACGTGAGGACCGGACGCGACCGGATGGGTTTTATAATGGTGGGACGAGGACACGCCGACACCACGCATTGCGGCCCCGCTCGGGCACGCTTGACGTTCAACCCGACCACACACCTGTTTCGCCGCAGCGCGATGTCCGAGTCCCGGTAGACGCCACAACTGGAGCTCGTAGGGCATGACGCGTCGGCATGCTCGTGCTTCGCCCGCGCCGCGGGCCGCACGTTCGATGTGCATCCCCCTCGACCTCCCATGACGAAAGGCCCAAGGACCTTGGCTCCGTCCCGGACGACGACACCCGCGAAGAAGAGCACGACGAAGAAGGCTGCGGCAACCGCCGCGACGACCGACAAGACATCCACTGCGAAGAAGTCCGCAGCGAAGACCAACGCCGGGAGGACGACATCGACATCGGCCACGGCGGATCCAGCCAGCTCAGCGGCCGCGAAGAAGCCGGCTGTCAAGAGGGCGACGAGCAAGGGCGCGGCGAGCAAGAGCACCGCTGCTGCTTCGACGAAGCCGGCCGCAGGCACGAAGGAGGCGACCGGCACGGTGACGCGGGCGAAGAAGGCCGCCACCACGAAGAAGGCCGCATCCGCTGCGTCGAAGACGACCACGTCCAAGGCCGCCGCTCCGGCCGCGAAGGCGACCGCCCGCAAGAAGGCGACGACCGCGTCCCGGACCGCGAAGAAGGCTGACGCCGACACGGCGGATGTCGAGACCGCCGACCAAACGGCGCCCGGGGACACCGAGCCGGAGGTGGTCGCGGAGGACGTCGTCGACGAGGCAGGCGACGATACCGACGACGAGCCGACGGCCGGAGCAGGCGCGCCAGCCCGCTCGCGAACCCGCCGAGGGACGCGCGCCGGGGACGAGGCGGCCGAGCCCGAGGAGAGCGACGAGGGTGGCGGTTTCGTCATCCGCGACGACGACGAGGACGATGCCCCGGCGCAGCAGGTCGTGACGGCCGGGGCGACGGCGGACCCGGTCAAGGACTACCTGAAGCAGATCGGCAAGGTCGCCCTGCTCAACGCGGAGCAGGAGGTCGAGCTCGCCAAGCGCATCGAGGCCGGCCTGTTCGCCGAGGAGAAGCTCAACTCCGGCGAGAAGATCGACATGAAGCTCAAGCGCGAGCTGTGGTGGATCGCCCAGGACGGCAAGAAGGCCAAGAACCATCTGCTCGAGGCCAACCTACGACTCGTGGTCTCTCTGGCCAAGCGCTACACGGGGCGCGGCATGCTCTTCCTGGACCTCATCCAGGAGGGCAACCTCGGTCTCATCCGCGCGGTGGAGAAGTTCGACTACCGCAAAGGTCACAAGTTCTCCACGTATGCCACGTGGTGGATTCGGCAGGCCATCACCCGGGC
>JBAUUB010000194.1:0-6657 GCA_049582485.1 Dermatophilaceae bacterium | reverse complement strand
GCCGAGGCCACCGAGGCGCCTGCCGCCGAGGCGCCCGCAAGCGAGGCCCCTGTTGCCGACGCAGCCGCCGACGTGCCTACCGCCGAGGCTGCCGCACCCGAGGCCCAGCAGGCCTGAGTCGCACTCGTGGGGCGCCCGGGCCACCCGGGCGCCCACGAGAACGCGCCCACCGCATACCCACCCACCACCCCCACTCCAGTCACCACGGACAGGAAAGACAGGTAATGGCGAACTACACCGCCGCTGACATCAAGGCGCTTCGTGAGAAGACCGCCGCCGGAATGATGGACGTCAAGAAGGCACTCGACGAGGCCGACGGCGACATGGCCAAGGCCGAGGAGATCCTCCGCGTCAAGGGCCTCAAGGGCGTCACCAAGCGCGAGGGCCGCACGGCCTCCAACGGGCTGGTCACCGCCCGGGCCGAGGGCGGCTCCGGCACTCTCGTCGAGGTGCTCTGCGAGACCGACTTCGTCGCCAAGGGCGAGCGCTTCGGGGCTCTCGCCGACGAGGTGCTCGGCGTGGCCGTGTCCTCCGGCGCGACCGACGCCGAGTCGCTCCTCGCCGCCGGCACCGACGGCGGCCGGACGGTCAAGGACCTGCTCGACGAGGCCAACGCCACCATCGGCGAGAAGATCGAGGTCAAGCGGGTCGCCCGCCTCGAGGGCGAGACCGTCGTGTCCTACCTGCACAAGACCAGCCCCGACCTGCCCGCCCAGATCGGCGTCCTCGTCGCGACCCAGGGGGGCGACGAGTCCACCGCCCGCGACATCGCGATGCACATCGCGGCCTTCAGCCCCTCCGTGCTCGACCGCTCCGAGATCGCCCAGGAGACGGTCGAGAACGAGCGCCGGGTCGCCGAGGCGACCGCACGCGAGGAGGGCAAGCCCGAGGCCGCCCTGCCGAAGATCGTCGAGGGTCGGGTCAACGGCTTCTTCAAGGAGAACGTCCTGCTCGAGCAGGCCTTCGCCAAGGACGCCAAGAAGACCGTCGCCAAGGTCCTCGAGGAGGCCGGGGCCAAGGCCACCGGTTTCGCCCGGTTCCGCGTCGGCGGCTGAGACGCCTCGCAGCACAGCACCCCGACGACGCCCCGCGTGCGCCCAGCGCCGCGGGGCGTCGCCATGCTCGGGCTGCCGTGCTCGGGGAGCACCGACCGGGGGTATGCGCGGGGGACTCGGATGCCCGACTCGCCGATGCCGTGTGGCAGGATCAGTCGACCGCCCATCCGCGCCGTTCCAGGAGGACGCCCGTGACCAGAGCCGAAGCGACCCTCCGCCGCTCCACACCCCATGCCGAGCCATCGGCGCGTCCCGCTGTGGACGGAGACAGCCCCGGACGGCCCCGACGGGTCCTGCTCAAGCTGTCCGGTGAGGTCTTCGGAGGCGGTCGGATCGGCGTCGACCCCGACGTCGTGCGCGACATCGCCCAGCAGATCGCCGCGGCGGTCATGGAGGGCATCCAGGTCGCGGTCGTCGTCGGTGGGGGCAACTTCTTCCGGGGCGCCGAGCTGCAGCAGAAGGGCATGGAGCGGTCCCGTGCCGACTACATGGGGATGCTCGGCACCGTCATGAACTGCCTGGCGCTTCAGGACTTCCTCGAGAAGGAGGGCATCGACACCCGCGTGCAGACCGCGATCACGATGGGGCAGGTCGCCGAGCCCTATATCCCCCGACGGGCCATCCGACACCTCGAGAAGGGCCGGGTCGTGATCTTCGGCGCCGGTGCGGGGATGCCGTACTTCTCGACCGACACGGTGAGCGCCCAGCGTGCGCTGGAGTGCAAGTGCGACGCGGTCCTCATGTCCAAGAGCGGTGTCGACGGGGTCTACGACGCCGATCCCAGGACCGACCCGCAGGCCCGCAAGCTGGACCGTGTCACGTTCTCGGAGGCCCTCCGCGGCAACCTCAAGGTCGTCGACGCTGCCGCCTTCAGCCTGTGCATGGAGAACCGGCTGCCCATGGTCGTGTTCGGTATGGAGGGCGACGGCAACATCACCCGGGCTCTGCGGGGAGAGCCGATCGGAACCCTCGTCACCTCCGGCTGACGAGCCCACCGCCGACCTGACAGACTTGCGGCTGACACCACGCCGCGAGCGAACCACCGAGAGAGACGAAGGACGAGATGATCGACGACACCCTGTTCGAGGCCGAGGAGAAGATGGAGAAGGCCGTCGAGGTCACCAAGGACGACCTCGCCGGCATTCGCACCGGCCGCGCCCACCCGGGCATGTTCAACAAGGTCGTCGTCGACTACTACGGCGCCCCGACCCCGCTCCAGCAGCTCGCCTCCTTCCAGACGCCCGAGGCGCGCACCGTCCTGGTCAGCCCCTATGACAAGAGCTCGATGGCCTCGATCGAGAAGGCCCTGCGGGACGCCGACCTCGGCGTCAATCCGAGCAACGACGGCAACGTCATCCGGCTCAACCTCCCGCAGCTGACGGAGGAGCGCCGCAGGGAGTACATCAAGATGGCCAAGCACACCGGCGAGGAGGGCAGGGTCGCGGTCCGCAACATCCGCCGGCACGCCAAGGACGCGATCGAGAAGCTCGTCAAGGACGGCGAGGTCGGGGAGGATGAGGGGACCCGCGCCGAGAAGGAGCTGGAGTCGCTGACGAAGAAGCACGTCGACGCCATCGACGAAGCGCTCAAGCACAAGGAGGCCGAGCTGCTCGAGGTCTGAGCAACCCGGCCCCACACGACGCACCACCGAGGACCCGGCGCACGACCCGAGACCCGAGGCGAGCAGCAGAGGCGAGCACCGCATACCGATGACCAACGACGCACCCGAGGCGGCCCAGCCTCCGACCCGGCGCTCGCGCCGAGGCGGAGAGGCGCCCGCGCCGCCCCCGAAGGCCGGGCGCGACCTCAAGGCCGCCATCGGGATCGGGTTGCTGCTCGCGGCGCTCGCGCTCGGATCGCTGCTGCTCGTCAAGGAGATCTTCCTCGTCCTGGTCCTGGCCGTCATGTCCGTCGGGGTGTGGGAGCTGAGCCGGGCCCTGCGGTCGGTCCAGGTGAGGGTGCCGGTCGTTCCCGTACTCATCGGGGGTGCGGCCATGATCCTGGTGGCCTACTACCAGGGTGCCGAGGCCCAGCTCATCGCCCTCGGCCTGACCGTGGTCGGAGTGCTCCTCTGGCGGGTCGCCGACGGAGTGACCGGTGCGCTGCGCGACGTCAGCGCTGGTGCGTTCGCCGCGCTCTACCCCTGCTTCCTCGGGGCCTTCGTCGCGCTCCTCCTCGCTGCCCCGGACGGGCACCTGCGGGTCATCTTCTTCATCCTCGTCACCGTGTTCAGCGACATCGGCGGGTATGCGGTGGGCGTGCTCGTCGGCAAGCATCCGATGGCCCCCTCGATCAGCCCGAAGAAGTCCTGGGAGGGCTTCGCCGGGTCGGTTCTGACCTGCGCCCTCATCGGCTCGCTCGCCATGTGGCAGTTCTGGCCGGATGCGACGTGGTGGCACGGAACCCTCATCGGCGCCGCAGCGGCCGCGGTCGCGACCGTCGGTGACTTCATCGAGAGCTCGATCAAGCGCGACCTCGGCATCAAGGACATGAGCTCACTCCTGCCCGGCCACGGGGGGATCATGGACCGCATCGACAGCCTCGTCATGACCGCGCCGCTGCTGTGGCTCACGCTCTCGTTCGCCGTCCCGATCGCGTGAGCGAGGAGCATCAGTGACCGACCGGACCGACTCCGCCGAGACCCCCCGGCCACGCCCCGGGCAGCTGGTCTTCGCCGCGCCGCGCCGCGGCAAGCCGCCGACGCATCTCGCGGACCTCGCGCCGGAGGACCGCAAGGAGTTCGTCACCTCACTCGGACACAAGGGCTTCCGGGCCCGCCAGCTGTCCACGCACTACTTCGAGCGGCTCGTCGTTGACGCGGACGAGATGACCGACCTGCCCAAGGGCGAGCGTGCCGAGCTCGTCGCGGCGGCCCTGCCCACCCTGCTGACCCCGGTCCACACGATCACGGCCGACGACGGGATGACGGTCAAGTCGGTTCTGCGTCTGCATGACGGTGCACTCGTCGAGTCGGTGCTGATGCGCTACCCCGACCGGGTGACCATGTGTATCTCGAGCCAGGCGGGCTGCGGCATGAACTGCCCGTTCTGCGCGACCGGCCAGGCGGGGCTGACCCGCAACCTCTCGGCGGCGGAGATCGTCGAGCAGGTCGTCCACGCAGCGCGGCTGCTCCGCCGCGGTCAGGTCCCGGGCCTCTCGGAGGCCGACCGCGCTGCTCCACTTCGGGTGTCCAACGTCGTCTTCATGGGAATGGGCGAGGCGCTGGCCAACTACAAGGCGGCGATCGGTGCCATCCGTCGGCTGACCGACCCGGCACCGGATGGCCTGGGCATGTCGGCCCGGGGCGTGACGATGTCGACCGTCGGCCTCGTGCCCGGCATCGACCGGTTGGCAGCCGAAGGCGTGCCCGTGACCCTGGCGCTGTCCCTGCACGCACCCGACGACGAGCTGCGCGACGAGCTGGTCCCGATCAACACGCGGTGGAGTGTCGACGAGGCGCTCGACGCGGCGCGCAGGTACTTCGACGCGACGGGACGCCGGGTCTCCATCGAGTACGCCCTGATCCGCGACATCAACGACCACGCGTGGCGGGCCGACCTGCTCGGCGAGAAGCTCACCGCGCGGGGCCGGGGCTGGGTGCATGTCAACCCCATCCCCCTGAACCCGACTCCGGGGTCGAAATGGACCGCCTCCCGTCCCGGCGTCCAGCAGCAGTTCGTCGAGCGACTGCGGGCCCACGGCATCCCCACGACCGTGCGGGACACCCGCGGCTCCGACATCGACGGGGCCTGCGGGCAGCTCGCAGCGGGGCAGGCGCCCCGTGCCTAGCGCGCCGGGTCTACGGCGCGGCCTCGCGCTCGCCATCGGGGCCGGGCTGCTCCTGACCGGCTGCGCCGACCCGGGCGCACTCGAGTCGTCCCGTCCTGCGCCCTCGACACCGGTCCACCACGGGGCCGGGGCCGCGTCGGCGGGCAGCGCAGCCTCACCGGCCGAGGCCGCGCCCGTCGTCGCCGCGCTGCGTGACGGGGAACGCTTCGTCGACGTCAGCCTGCCCGTCGCATACACCCCCGTGGCGGCGCCGCCCGGGACGGACGACTACCGGTGCTTCGTGCTCGACCCGGGTCTGACGCGCGACTCGCTCGTCGCGGGGGTCGACATCAAGCCCGGCAACCCCGACCTGGTCCACCACGTGATCGTGCACAAGGTCGATCCCGACCGGGTGGACGAGGCCCTTGCGCTGGAGTCGGCCGAGCCGGATCCGGGCTACTCGTGCTTCGGCGGTTCCGGGCTCGAGGGCTCACCGGGAGAGGGGCTCGACCGGGCCACCTGGGTCGGCGCCTGGGCGCCGGGTGGGGGTGAACGGGTCCTCGGTGACGATCTCGGCATCCCCCTGGATCAGGGCAGCCGGCTCGTCGTGCAGATGCACTACAGCCTGCTCGCCGGTGATGGGGAGGACCGCAGCAAGGTGCGGCTGCGGGTCGCGGACGACGACGGCACCAGGGCGGCGCTGGACACGATGCTCCTGCCGGCACCGGTCGAGCTGCCGTGTCGGACGCGGAACCAGGGCGGCCTCTGCGTCCGCCACCGCGCCGTCGCCGACGTCGTCCAGCGGTTCGGGGACGCGGGACGCACGGGCGACCGGCTGCACTTCCTCTGCGGCCAGGCCGTCCCCGGCCCCACCCAGTCGTGCACGCGCAAGTTCCACGAGCCCGGCACCATTCGCGCCGTATCCGGCCACATGCACCTGCTCGGCAAGAGCATCACCGTCGACGTCAATGCCGGCACCCCCGAGGAGCGGCGCGTTCTCGACATCCCGGTCTGGGACTTCGACGACCAGGGCGCCGTTCCGCTCGGGGAGCCCGCGGTCGTCGCGCCGGGCGACACGATCACGGTGACGTGCACCCACGACCAGGGGTTGCGGGACCTCCTGCCGGCACTGCAGGACGTGCCGGAGCGCTATGTGGTCTGGGGTGAGGGCACGACGGACGAGATGTGCCTCGGCATCGTGCTGCTGACCCGACCCTGACGGGATCCGCAGCGCGCCGCTGTGGTCACTCCCCACCGCGGACACGTCAGGACAGATCTGACCACCCTTCCCTTAGTCCTTGAGCACCGCCACCCCGGTCAGCCGGCCCTCGGCAAGGTCGTCGAGCGCGCCGTCCGCCTCGGCGAAGGGGTAGCACGTGACCTGGGCGCGGACCCCCAGGCGGGCTGCGAGAGTGAGGAGGCGGGCTCCGTCGGCGCGGGTGTTGGCCGTGACCGACGTCAGGTGTCTCTCGAGGAACAGGTGACGGTCGTAGTCGAGCGCGGGGATCTCACTCATGTGGATGCCCGCCGTGACGAGCGTTCCGCCCCGGTCGAGCGCCTCGAGCGCGACCGGCACGAGCTCGCCCGCCGGAGCGAAGACGATGGCGGCGTCCAGCGCGACGGGCGGGGTCGCATACGCCTCCCCCGCAGAGGCCGCCCCGAGCTCCAGGGCGAGGCGCCGTGCCTGCTCGCCGCGGGTGAGGACGTGGACCTCGGCGCCCCCGGCGAGGGCGATCTGAGCGGTGAGGTGGGCGCTCGCGCCGAAGCCGAAGATGCCGAGCCGGCCGCCGGGGGGCAGGCCCGTCCGGCTCAGCGCGCGGTACCCGATGATCCC
>JBAUUB010000193.1:0-12626 GCA_049582485.1 Dermatophilaceae bacterium | reverse complement strand
GGGTACCACTTCCCCGAGACCTTGGCGACCCGGGACGAGGCCGTCCGGCGCCTCGACGTCACGGTGCGGGACGTGCGTCCCGAGCTGACCGTCGCCGAGCAGGACGTCCGGTTCGGCCCGGACCTGTTCGCCCGCGACCCGGCTGCGTGCTGCCGGATGCGGAAGGTGGAGCCGTTGCGGCGCACTCTCTCCGGGTACTCGGCGTGGGTCACCGGGGTGCGGCGCGACGAGGGCCCCACCCGGGCGGCCACCCCGTTCATCGAGTGGGACGAGACCTTCGGCCTGGTCAAGGTCAACCCCCTCGCCACGTGGACGGCCGCCGACGTCGCGGACTACGCCGCCCGCCACGACCTGCCCGGCAACCCTCTGCTCGGGCGGGGCTACCCGTCCATCGGCTGTGCCCCGTGCACGCGTCCCGTCGCCCCGGGCGAGGACCCCCGATCGGGCCGCTGGAGCGGTTTCGCCAAGACGGAGTGCGGCCTGCACCCCGGGCGAGACGCCGGACCCGTCACAGACCACACGGACACGGACCACACCGCACCGACCGCGGACCACCCGACCACCGCTGCCGCCGAGGAGACCCGATGAGCCACACCCTCGCATACGACCCGCCCACCGGCGCCTCCCTCACCCAGGCGCACGGTGATCCGGATGGACCAGACCTGCTCGAGCTGCTCGAGAGCGAGGCGATCCTCGTCATCCGCGAGGTCGTCGCCGAGCTCGAGCGACCCGTCATCCTGTTCAGCGGCGGCAAGGACTCGGTGGTCCTGCTGCACCTCACCGCCAAGGCACTCTGGCCCGGGCGGGTGACGGTGCCGCTGCTACACGTCGACACCGGGCACAACTTCCCCGAGGTGCTCGCCTTCCGCGACGCCACCGTGGCGCGGTTGGGGCTGACGCTGCACGTGGCCGCCGTCCAGGAGTACCTCGACGACGGGCGGCTTCGCGAGCGCACCGACGGCACCCGCAACCCCCTGCAGACCGTGCCGCTGCTGGACGCCATCACCGAGCACCGCTTCGACGGGGTGTTCGGCGGCGGCCGGCGCGACGAGGACAAGGCCAGGGCCAAGGAGCGGATCGTCTCGCTGCGGGACGCGTTCGGCCAGTGGGACCCCAAGAACCAGCGTCCGGAACTGTGGCGCGTCGTCAACACCCGGCACCGGCCTGGCGAGCACGTGCGCGTCTTCCCGTTGTCGAACTGGACCGAGCTCGACGTCTGGCGGTACATCGAGCGCGAGGGGATCGAGCTCCCCGACCTCTACTACGCCCACGAGCGCGAGGTCTTCGAGCGTGACGGCATGCTCCTCTCCCGCGGCCCGTGGAGCCGGACACGGGCGGGTGAGCGGGTCCGGGTGGAGCAGGTTCGCTACCGAACCGTGGGCGACATGTCGTGCACCGGCGCTGTGCGCTCCAGCGCGCGCACCGTCGGTGAGGTCGTCACCGAGGTCGCCGCCAGCACCGTGACCGAGCGTGGCGCCACTCGGGCCGACGACCGGATCTCGGAGGCCGCCATGGAGGACCGCAAGAAGGAGGGGTACTTCTGATG
Organism: Dermatophilaceae bacterium; assembly: GCA_049582485.1. Classification (GTDB taxonomy): domain Bacteria; phylum Actinomycetota; class Actinomycetes; order Actinomycetales; family Dermatophilaceae; genus F2B08. Next base: position 11,080 of record JBAUUB010000193.1, on the reverse strand, counting down.
AGCACACCGACACTGCTGCGCCTCGCGACAGCGGGATCGGTCGACGACGGCAAGTCCACGCTCGTCGGCCGGCTGCTGCACGACACCAAGTCGGTGCTCGCCGACCAGCTCGCGGCCGTCACCGACGCCAGCCGCCGCCGCGGCTGGACCGGTGAGCTGGCCGACCTCGCCCTCCTCACCGACGGGCTGCGGGCCGAGCGTGAGCAGGGCATCACGATCGACGTCGCCTACCGCTACTTCGCGACAGCGGCGCGTTCGTTCGTCCTCGCCGACTGCCCCGGGCACGTGCAGTACACCCGGAACACGGTCACCGGCGCCAGCACCGCCGACGTCGTCCTCGTCCTCGTCGACGCCCGGCACGGCGTCGTCGAACAGACGCGCAGGCACCTCGCCGTGGTCGGCCTCCTGCGCGTCCGCCACGTGGTCGTCGCCGTCAACAAGGTGGACCTCGTCGACGACCCGGCCGCCGCATACGACCGGATCGTCCTCGACGTCGAGGACCTGCGCCGCACCCTCGACATCGGGACCGTCTCCGTCGTTCCGATCAGCGCCCTGCACGGCGACAACGTCGTCGAGCGCGGACCGCACACGGCCTGGTACGCCGGGCCGACGCTCCTCGAGGTGCTCGAGACGCTGCCCGCACACCGGTCCGAGGGCCCGGCCCGCTTCCCGGTCCAGCTCGTGATCAGGCCCCAGCACGGCGCGGTCGACACCGCTCACACGGACTACCGCGGCTATGCCGGACACGTCTCCTCCGGCACGCTCCGGGTCGGCGACGAGGTCGTCGTCAGCTCCTCCGGAGTGCGCACCCAGGTCGTCGGGATCGACCGGGGGCCGGAGTCACTCGAGGTGGCCCCGGCGCCGCTGTCGGTCACCCTCCGGCTCGCCGACGCCGTCGACGTCTCGCGCGGCGACGTCCTCGCCGCGGCCGACGACCCGCCGACACCCACGCGCGCGGTGGACGCCGTGCTCTGCTGGCTCTCCGAGCGTCCCCTCGTCCCCGGCGACCGCGTGCTCGTGACCCACGGGACCCGCACCGTCCGCGCCCTGGTCTCGGAGGTCCGCGAGCGGCTCGACATCGGCCGGCTCGCGGTCGAGCCGGCCACGGGCGCCGAGCTGAACGACCTCGTCTCGGTCGGCCTCACCCTCGCCGAGCCGCTGCCGCTGGAGCCGTACGTCCGGTCGCGCCACGGGGGTTCCCTGCTCGTCGTGGACCCGCACGACGGGTGGACCCTTGCCGCCGGCATGGCGTATGCGACGCTCCCCGGCGCCGGCCTGCGCGCGGCGGCGGGGGTCGGGGTCGAGGGTCAGGGGGCCCTGCGATGAGCGCGACGGTCACCCTGCTCGGCCTGCGACTTCGCGACCGCCGGGTCGTCGCCGTGGGCGGGGGCCCGGTCACGGCCCGGCGGGTGCGCGACCTGCTGGCCGACGGTGCGCTCGTGACCGTGATCGCACCGGTGGTCGACGATGGGCTGGCGCGGCTGGCATCCGACACCCCGACCGCCCGGCTCACCCTGCTGACCCGGGAGTACGGCGGTCCGGCCGACCTCGACGGCGCCTGGCTCGTGCATACCGCCACCGGCGAGCCGGAGGTCGACCGCCGGGTGGGATCCGATGCCGAGGCGGCCCGGGTCTGGTGCGTCGACGCGACCGACGCCGAGCGCGCAACCGCACATGTCCCGGCCCGCGGGGAGATCGCTCTGGGGGACGCGACCCTGCGGGTCGCGGTGCACGGCGGCGCAGACCCCCGCCGGGCCGCGGCGGCCCGGACGGCGGCGGTCGAGCATCTCTCGTCCGGCATCGTCGACCTCCGGTCGCGCCGCGGCCGGGCCGGGTGGGTCGCACTCGTCGGCGCCGGGCCCGGGGACGACGGGCTGGTGACCCGACGCGGCGCTGCGTTGCTCGCCAGCGCCGACGTCGTCGTCACGGACCGGCTCGTGCCGAGGTCGACCCTGGCCCTCCTCCCGGAGGGGGTGCGGGTCATCGACGTCGGCAAGCAGCCGAACCACCACCCCGTCCCGCAGGAGGAGATCAACCAGATCCTCGTCCGCGAGGCCGGGGCCGGACGGGGTGTCGTCCGCTTCAAGGGCGGCGACCCGTATGTGCTCGGGCGAGGCGGTGAAGAGCGCCTCGCCTGCGAGGCCGCAGGCATCCCGGTCGAGGTGGTGCCCGGCATCTCGTCGGCGGTCGCCGTGCCTGCGGCCGCCGGCATCCCGGTCACACACCGCGGTCTGGCGCGCGGGTTCACCGTGGTGACCGGCCATGAGGACCTCCGGCGCCTGCCCACCGGCGGTGACCATACCGTCGTCATCCTCATGGGCATCGCCGCATTGGGCCGCAACGTCGAGATCCTCCGGGGCGAGCGGGAGGGCTCGACCCCGGTCGCGATCGTGGAGCGGGGCTGCACGCCGACCCAGCGGGTGACGCTCGGCACGCTCACCGACATCGTCGAGCGGGCCCGGGCGGCCGAGGTGACCAACCCGGCTGTGATCGTCGTCGGAGACGTGGTTCGGCTGGCCCACGACTGGCCTCGGTATGCGATCGAGTCCTCCCACGATGAAGCTCTGGCCGGAGCGCGTCGGTGAGGGCCCTGATCCTCGTGGCCCTGGCGGGCGCGGGCGCGCAGCTGGTCGACGGGTCACTGGGGATGGGGTACGGCGTGACCTCCGCGTCCCTCCTGCTCGCACTCGGCACGGCACCGGCGCTGGCCAGCGCATCGGTCAACGTGGCTCAGCTCGGCACCACCCTGATCTCCGGTGCCAGCCACGCGCGGTTCGGCAACGTCGACTGGGCGGTCGTCCGCCGGCTCGCCGTGCCGGGCGGGGTGGGGGCCCTCGCCGGAGCCGGCTTCCTCTCGAGCCTGTCGACAGCGGCGGCGCGACCGCTCATGGCCGTCCTGCTCGTCACGCTGGGGCTCGGCATCATCGTGCGGTTCGTCCTCGGCCGCGAACCCGGGTCCGGGCGCCTGGCGCGGCTGACGTCCCGGCGGGCCTTCCTCGGCCCGCTGGGGCTCGTCGGCGGGTTCGTCAACGCCACGGGAGGCGGGGGCTGGGGCCCGGTGGTCACCTCGACGCTCATCAGCGCCTCTCCCCTGCCGCCGCGGCGGGTGATCGGCTCGGTCTCGGCCGCGGAGTTCGTCGTCACCGTGTGCGCCAGCCTCGGGTTCCTGGTCGCCCTCGGACTGGCCGGCATCGACCTGCGGCTGGTCGGCGCGCTCATGGCCGGCGGGGTCGTCGCGGCACCCCTGGCCGCCCGCCTGGCCGGGCTGCTGCCCGCACCCATCCTCGGCATCTGCGTCGGCGGGCTGATCCTCGCACTCAACCTGAGCACCGTCCTGGCCCTGGTGGGGCTCGGTGGAGTCGCGACGACCGTCATCGAGGGATTCCTCACCGCTACGTGGCTCGCTCTCCTCACACGGGCGGTGCTCAGGGTGCGCTCCGACCGGCCGAGCCGTCGCGGGCAGGAGTCCGTCGCCGACGACGACGTGCTCGAGGTGGGACGGTGAGGCCGTTGGTGGTCGCCGCACACGGCACGGTCAGCGAGGCCGGGCGCTCAGTCATCGAGGACTGCGCCCGGCGGGCGGGCGACCTCGTCGGTGCCCGCTGGCGCGTCGGCTACGTCGACGTGTGCGCGCCCGCACTCGAGGACGTGCTGTCCGAGGAGGACGACGCCGTCGTCGTGCCGCTGTTCCTCGCCTCCGGCTACCACGTCCGATACGACGTGCCGGCCGCCGTCGCGCGGTCTCGCGGCGCCGTCGTGACCCCGGCACTGGGCGCCGGCCGCGCAGTCGTCGAGGCCCTCGGCGCCCGCCTCCGCGAGTCGCTCGGGACGACCGGCCCGGTGCACGACCACGTGGACGCACTCGTGCTGGCTTCGGCGGGGTCGTCGCAGGAAAGCGCCCGGGCCGAGGTCGCCGAGGTGGCCACGCTGCTGGCCGAGCAGGAACGCGTCCCGGTCTCCACCGCATACCTCTCAGGCCCCGGCACCGACCTCACCGCCGCGTGCACGGCCCACCGCGAGGCCGGTCGCGGCCGCATCGCCGTCGCGACCCACCTGCTCGCCCCCGGCGTGTTCCTGGAGCGGACTCGGGCGATCGCGGCCGAGTGCGGCGTTCTCGGCGTGGGTGCCGAGCTCGGGACGCACCCGGCCGTGAGCACTCTCGTGGCCTCCCGCTACACGTCCGCGCCGGCCGCACCCGTCGCGCCGGCGACGTGGTGAGACCGACGGACGCGGTCAGCGGAGGTAGGGGATGCTGCGGTCGAGCAGACCGCGCTCCTTGAGCTCCTTGCGCAGCGGGATCTCGTCGTCGATCCACCCGTCCTGGCGGATGCCCCAGAACGAGGCGTGATCCGGGCCGTACCCCAGCAGTTGCTGCTGCAGCGGCGTCAACGCGGCGAACCACTCGCTGTCCTGGTCGGCCACGGCCTCGTCGAGCGGTCGGATCCATCGGTAGGTGTAGCCGATGAACATCAGCTTGCGGACCCGCTCGCTCTTGTTCATCGACCGGCTGTGCCAGATTCGCCGGTCGAAGATGAACGCATCACCCGGCTCGAGCAGCACCTCGACGGCGCCCTCGGGCTCGATGATCGGGTCGCCCTCCTTCTCGGGACGACCCGCGAGGGTGTTGTTCAGGTGGCTGCCCGGAATGACCTTGGTGTTGCCGTAGCCGGGCTCGGAGAGATCGGTGAGGGCGTAGCAGATCTTGGTCATGAACATCGGCCGGATGTCCATGTCGATGTCGGAGTTCTGGCGGTACCCGTCCTGGTGCCAGTTCCAGAAGGGGGGCTCGTCCTTGGGCGGGTTGACGTCGATGTGGTTGTGGTGGGTGTAGATGTTCCAGCCCATGTTCCCCCAGATGTAGGGGAAGGTCGTCGGCCAGGTGAGCAGCTCGATGAAGCGGGGGTCTCGGTGCATCCAGCCCATGACGTGGATCGAGCGGTCCGGGCGGAGCCTGCCGGCGTCCTGCTCCTCGGCATAGACCCGGTCCACGGCCTCCTCGTAGTAGGCCCGGTCCTCCTCGGGGAGGGCGTTCTTGATGACGACGAAACCGTCCCGGGCGTACTGCTCACGGACGGCGGGGTCGAGGGGCTCGTAGCCGGTTGCGGCGGTGGCGAGTGTGGTCATCCGGGTTCTGCGTCTCCTGTCCGGGCCAGGTGTGGCCCAGCGGCTATTCTGACCGACCGCACAGGGTTTGGTGCCGACGCCACACCGATCGGTGAGCACGATGGGGTGACGGACCTGGCTCGGACTCCTGCGCGACGGCTATACCCCTATGGGTATGAGGTAGCCTGACCCGATGATTCGTTCGCACCTGCTCGTCCTGCGGGGCTGGAGCTCGCGGCGCTGGACCGTTGCGGCGCCGGCGGCCCTGGGCACCGTGCTCCTCATCGGACTGCCGACGGTGCTCATCCCCAACCCGGTCTTCGGACGCGAGATCCCGATGACGTGGTGGGCCTGGCCGACCCTGCTGATCGCCGCGGTGCTCAGCGGTCTCCTCATGGCGACGTACGTCCGCGAACCGGACCTGCGCGGGCTCGCGGAGGACGACGGTACCCGCAGTGGGATGGTCGGCGGGGTGCTCACCTTCTTCGCGGTCGGGTGCCCGGTCTGCAACAAGGTCGTCCTGCTGGCCCTCGGCTCAGCTGGTGCGATGCAGTGGTTCGCTCCGATCCAGCCCGTCCTGGCCGGTGCGGCCGTTGTCGCGCTGGCCTGGGCGCTGCATGTACGGCTACGCGGCGAGCGCGCCTGTGCACTGATGCCGGTGGTGACAACGGCACCGTAGGCTGGCGCAGGTGACCCGACCCGACGCCCTGCTCGCCCGAGTCCAGCGATCCGACGCCTCCCGACCCCGCATCACCTGCTACGACGACACCCACGGTCCGACCCGTGGCGAGCGGATCGAGCTGTCCGCCCGCGTCCTGTCGAACTGGGTCGCCAAGGCGGCCAACGCGCTGCAGGAGGACTACGACATCGAGCCGGGGTCGGTCGTGCTCCTGTCCCTGCCGCCGCACTGGCGTACCGCGTACTGGGCGCTCGCTGTCTGGTCGGTCGGGGGCTGTGTGGCCCTCGATGCGGACGAGCCCGCCGACGTGTGCGTGAGTGACGACCCAGCCGTGCTGGCCGACTTCGTCGGGCGCTCCGGCGCGGGGGCCGGAGCCGTGCTGGTGACTCTCGCCGCTCTGGCCCGTCAGGCATCGGAGCCGGTCGGTGACGGAGTCATGGACGAAGCCGCCCAGCTCTCCACCTACGCCGACCAGTTCGACGCATGGGCCGAGGCCGATGACGACGACCCGGCGCTCATCGTGTCCGGTGAGCCCGTCGGATACGCTGCGCTGTCCTCGTGGGCCGGCGAGCCCGATCTGGGTGAGTCGGGGACCGCGCCGCGGCTCCATCTCTCGACGTATGACACCGAGCTGTTCCTGCGGACTCTCGCCGCCGCCTTCGAGGCCGACGGGTCACTGGTGCTCAGCCGCGGTGAGCCCGACGCCGGAACGCTCGCCGCGCGCCTCGCCAGCGAGGCAGTGACGCACACGCTCTGACGGGTCCGTTCCGTCCGCGGACCAGGTCGTGGGCCCGCCGACGGAACCGTCGCCGGGGAACTGCCGTCCGATGCATATGCGACGGACCGCCTCGACTCCACTCCTCGTCCTGACGTCCCTGGTCCTCGCCGGCTGCGGGAGCGTCACCGCGGTCTCGGGCGAGCAGCAGACGGCGCCGGCCGGTGAGGTGATCGGTCGCGGTACCGTCATGCAGCAGTCACCCGACGCGCAGGTCGAGCTGTGCACGGGACCCGTGTTGACCTCCTATCCCCCACAGTGCGGCGGCCCCAGGCTGCTCGGCGAGTTCTCCTGGGACGACGTCGACTTCGAGGAGCACGCCGGAGTGCGGTGGACCGACGAATGGTACGTCGCGATCGGCCAGTACGACGCGGCTGCGAACACCTTCACCCTGACCCGACCGCTCGCCCTCGAGCCCCCATCGGAGTTCACCTTCCCCGATCCCGAGCCTGTCGAGTTCCCGCAGCTGTGCGACGACCCCTTCCGAGGTGGGGACCCGGACTTCGAGGACCCGGACCTGCGTCTGCAGAGCACCTTCCAGGAGCGCCTCGAGAGACTGCCCGGCTTCGTCGAGTCGTGGGTCTCGGACGGGGAGAGGATGTTCAACGTCGTCGTCACCGGAGACGCCGAGCAGGCGCACGCCGACCTTCGGACCGCATGGCCCGGCGGGCTGTGCGTCGAGCAGCGGGACGGACCCACCGGAGAGGATCTCCAGTCCGCCTCGGACGCTCTGGTCGACGACGCGCAGGACCTGGGGCTGGTCACCTGGAGTGTCATGCACGGCAGGCTGGACATCGAGGCAGTCCACGCGGACGACGTCGTCGTGGCGCGCATCCATGACCTCGTCCGACCGTGGCTGACGCCCGACGACGTCGACGTCAGGAGCGTCTTCGTGCCGTTGCCGCCCCGCTGAACCCGACCGCGCCGCCACCCCGCGGCGCCGCCCGGAGATCCACCAGGACGACGACAGGGCCCCACCCGCCGAAGCGGATGGGGCCCTGTGGCGATGCGGCGTGGGCGCCGCGTCAGATCACTTGGTGATCTTGGTGACGCGACCCGCGCCGACGGTGCGGCCACCCTCGCGGATGGCGAAGCGCAGGCCGTCCTCCATGGCGATCGGCTGGATGAGCTCGACGCGCATCTCGGTGTTGTCGCCGGGCATGACCATCTCGGTGCCCTCGGGCAGGTGCACGACACCGGTGACGTCCGTGGTCCGGAAGTAGAACTGCGGACGGTAGTTGTCGTAGAACGGCGTGTGCCGGCCACCCTCGTCCTTGGAGAGGATGTAGACGTTCGCCTCGAACTCGGTGTGCGGGGTGATCGAGCCGGGCTTCACGACGACCTGACCACGCTCGACGTCCTCGCGCTTGGTGCCACGCAGGAGGAGACCGACGTTCTCACCCGCGCGACCCTCGTCGAGGAGCTTGCGGAACATCTCGATGCCGGTGACCGTGGTCTTGGCGGGCGGACCCTCATGGATGCCGACGATCTCGACCTCCTCGTTGACCTTGAGGACACCGCGCTCGATACGGCCGGTGACGACGGTGCCACGACCGGTGATCGTGAAGACGTCCTCGACGGGCATGAGGAACGGCTTGTCGATGTCGCGCTCCGGCTCGGGGATGTAGGTGTCGACGGCCTCCATGAGGTCGAGGACGGTCTGGCCCCACTCGGCGTCGCCCTCGAGCGCCTTGAGCGCCGAGACCTTGACGACCGGCAGGTCGTCGCCGGGGAACTCGTAGTCGGAGAGGAGCTCGCGGACCTCCATCTCGACGAGTTCCATGATCTCCTCGTCGTCGACCATGTCGGCCTTGTTCAGGGCCACGACGATGTAGGGGACTCCGACCTGACGGGCGAGGAGGACGTGCTCCTTCGTCTGCGGCATCGGACCGTCGGTCGCCGCGACCACGAGGATGGCGCCGTCCATCTGGGCCGCACCGGTGATCATGTTCTTCACGTAGTCGGCGTGACCGGGGCAGTCGACGTGCGCGTAGTGACGCGACTCGGTCTGGTACTCGATGTGCGCGATCGAGATCGTGATACCGCGCTGCTTCTCCTCCGGAGCCTTGTCGATGTCGTCGAACGCGAACACCGGGTTCAGGTCGGGGTACTTGTCGTGCAGGACCTTGGAGATCGCAGCCGTCAGCGTCGTCTTACCGTGGTCGATGTGACCGATGGTGCCGATGTTGACGTGCGGCTTGGTCCGCTCGAACTTTGCCTTCGCCACTTGTGTGTCCTCCTCAGGACTTCTTGGTTAACGCCTGACGACCGGGCGGACGTCGCGTCGATTACAGGGTGATGGCCGGCCGCCCTTCGCGAGGCGTCGGGCGGCCAACCGGTGTTTGTCTAGAGACCAGCGACCAGTCTAGCGGTCACTCGCCCCGAGTCTTCTTGATGATCTCCTCGGCGACGGCCTTGGGAACCTCGGCGTAGGAGTCGAACTCCATGGAGTAGTTGGCCCGGCCCTGCGTCTTGGACCGCAGGTCGCCGACGTAGCCGAACATCTCCGACAGGGGGACCAGACCGCGGACGATCTTGGCACCGCTGATGTCCTCCATGGCCTGGATGTGGCCACGGCGAGAGTTGATGTCACCGATGACGTCACCCATGTACTCCTCGGGCGTACGCACCTCGACGAGCATCATCGGCTCGAGCAGGACGGGGTCGGCCTTGCGGATGGCCTCCTTGAAGGCCATCGAGCCGGCGATCTTGAACGCCATCTCGGACGAGTCGACGTCGTGGTAGGCGCCGTCGAGCAGGGTCGCCTTGACACCGACCATGGGGTACCCGGCGAGAACGCCGTACTGCATCGCGTCCTGGATGCCGGCGTCCACGGAGGGGATGTACTCCTTGGGCACCCGGCCGCCGGTGACCTTGTTCTCGAACTCGTAGAGCTCGCCCTCGCTCGCCGTCAGCGGCGCGAAGCTCACCTGGACCTTGGCGAACTGCCCGGAGCCACCGGTCTGCTTCTTGTGGGTGTAGTCGTACTTCTCCACCGTGCGACGGATGGTCTCGCGGTAGGCCACCTGCGGCTTGCCGACGTTGGCCTCGACCTTGAACTCACGCCGCATCCGGTCGACGAGGATGTCGAGATGCAGCTCGCCCATTCCGGCGATGATCGTCTGGCCGGTGTCCTCGTCGAGGTGGACCTGGAACGTCGGGTCCTCCTCGGCGAGCTTCTGGATCGCCGTGCCGAGCTTCTCCTGGTCGCCCTTGGTCTTGGGCTCGATGGCCACCTGGATGACCGGCTCGGGGAAGGTCATCGACTCCAGGACGATCTGCGCGTTGGGGTCGCACAGCGTGTCACCGGTCGTCGTCGTCTTCAGCCCGATGGCGGCGTAGATGTGGCCGGCCAGCGCCTCGTCGACCGGGTTCTCCTTGTTGGCGTGCATCTGGAAGAGCTTGCCGACGCGCTCCTTCTTGCCCTTCGTCGAGTTGTACACCTGCGAACCGGCCGCGATGCGGCCCGAGTAGACCCGGATGAAGGTGAGGGTGCCGAAGAACGGGTGGGTCGCGACCTTGAAGGCCAGCGCCGCGAACGGCTCCTCGGTGCTCGGCTTGCGCGAGAGGTGCTCGGCCTCGTGGCCCGGCGTGTGACCGGAGACGGCCGGGACGTCCAGCGGGTTGGGCAGGAAGTCGACGACGGCGTCGAGCATTGGCTGGACCCCGCGGTTCTTGAAGGCCGAGCCGCAGATGACCGGGTAGACGGTCGAGGAGATGGTCAGCTTGCGGATCCCCGCCTTGAGCTCCTCGATGGTGAGCTCTTCACCCTCGAGGTACTTCTCCATGAGGGCGTCGTCGGCCTCGGCGACGGTCTCGACGAGCTCCTGGCGGTACTGCTCCGCCTTCTCCTGGAGGTCGGCGGGGATGTCCTGGACCTCGTACTTGGCGCCCATGGTGACATCGCCCTTGGAGTCGCCCTCCCAGACCAGCGCCTTCATGAGGAGCAGGTCGACGACCCCGACGAAGTCGCTCTCGATACCGATAGGCAGCTGGAGGACGAGCGGGGTGGCACCGAGACGGTCCTTGATGGTCTGGACGGTGAAGTAGAAGTCCGCGCCGAGCTTGTCCATCTTGTTGACGAAGCAGATGCGCGGGACGTCGTACTTGTCGGCCTGACGCCACACGGTCTCGGACTGGGGCTCGACGCCCTCCTTGCCGTCGAACACGGCGACGGCGCCGTCGAGGACGCGCAGCGAGCGCTCCACCTCGACGGTGAAGTCGACGTGGCCAGGGGTGTCGATGATGTTGATCTGGTTGTTGTTCCAGAAGCAGGTCACGGCCGCGGAGGTGATGGTGATCCCCCGCTCCTTCTCCTGCTCCATCCAGTCGGTGGTCGACGCGCCGTCGTGAGTCTCCCCCATCTTGCGGTTGACGCCGGTGTAGAAGAGGACACGCTCGGTCGTCGTCGTCTTGCCGGCGTCGATGTGCGCCATGATGCCAATGTTGCGGACGCGGTCCAGCGAGATACGGGAGGCAGTTGTGCTCATCGTCGCCTCTCCCCTACCAGCGGTAGTGAGCGA
>JBAUUB010000192.1:0-4012 GCA_049582485.1 Dermatophilaceae bacterium | reverse complement strand
GTACCTGCCCAAGGGCAGCGACCTGTCCGTCCACGGGCCCGGCATCCTGGACAACATCGCCGCCGAGCTCAACGCCAGGCCCCGCAAACGCCTCGACTGGGACACCCCCGCCGAAGCCCTCGAGAAGCTACTCTCCACCCACGAAAAGACTCGGTTGCGTCGACCCCCAGAAGTCGCGCCGACCACTTGAACCGTTGCGCCGACCCCCAGAATCCAGGCGCGCGGACGACGGAGGATCCAGTCATGGGCGGAGCAAAGGTCGCTCGACGGAGGATCCGCACCCCGGCCCCGCACCCCCGTCAAGGGCCCCTGCTCAGCCGCGTGGCAGCCGCAGCTCCAGGGTGAAGACGTCCGACTCGCTCTCGAGCCGCACGGCGCCACCGACCTCGGCCACCTTGGTGATGATGCCGCCGAGCCCGAGCCCGCCACTCATCGACGGGTCGACGAGCTCGCGTGGACCGTTGGCGTTGCGGAGCAGGATGACGAACGGGTCGGGGCGCCAGTCGACCTCGATCTCGACGACCTCGACGCCGTACTTCAGCGCGTTCGTCACGGCCTCCCGCACGCAGCGCGCCGCGCACCCGTCGACCGCCGGAGAGAGCGTCGCCGGGTCGCCGATGCTGCGGACGTCGGCGCTCACCCCGGTGAGCCCGTCGGTCTGCAGGTCGCGCAGCACGGTCTCGAAGTCCGCGTCGTCGGAGTTGCCCAGCTGCGGCACGTCGGCCGAGCGCAGCACCCCCAGCACGTCGCGGATCTCCCGCATCGCCTGTCGCGCCGAGATGTCGGTCAGCTCGATGGTCCTGGCCATCGGCGCCGGCACCGAGCCGACGTCCCGCTTCAACCCGTCCAGCCCGACGAGCACCGCGGCCACCGAGTTGGCGACCCGGTCGTGCAGCTCGTGGGCGAGGACGAGGCGCTCCTCGTGCATGCGCATGGTCAGCTCCGCCTCACGCGCCCGGCTGCGCAGCGCGTAGATCTCACGGGCCCTGCGCTGGCTCTTGCCCATCGCGACCATGGCGAGTGAGGCGCCCCAGTAGATCGCCATCGCCCCGACCACCTGGGCCGGCCCGTTGCCCTCGAACCCCGACACGTTGACGACCGTGATGATGGTCCACGGAATGGCGAGGAGGGCCAGGGCCCACAGCGTGTCGCGACGCGGCCGGTGCCGCGCCAGGGCGTAGAGCGCCACGAGGTTGCCGGCGAAAGGCTGGTAGGTCGGGATGAGCGCCGCGATCGCGGTCGCCTGCGCCACCCCGATGAGGAACACGGTCCACGGGCGGTCTCGCCGCCACAGCAGCGCGACGAACAGCGGCAGCGCGAGGAGCGCGACGCCCCACGGCGGGATGTCGGGCCCGAAGCGGGTCTGGCCGTTCAGGCCGGAGAGGGTCAGCTCGGCGACGTAGGCGAGGACGGCGACGGAGACGGCGATGGTGAGTCGTCCGCTCGGCCGGTCGAGGAGTATGCGCGGCGCACCCTGCTCGCCGCGCACCGGCCAGAATGGCGGCACGGGTCAGCAGCCGGGGGCGGTGGGCCACAGCCGGCACCACCAGGACTTCTCGACCGGCGGCGGCGCGTCGACGCCACCCGGGGGGCGGTGCGTGCAGGCACTGTTCCGCGCCACCGCATCGAGCCACTCGGCGAGCGACTCACCGGCGTCGAGGTCGGGCGCTGGAGGGGTGCGCTGCACCGGCAGGACGCATGCCCGGTCCAGAGCGATCGCGGTCGCGGACACCCCGTCGGCCGACTCGAGCGTGACGCCGTGGATCGCGTCACCGGTGCCGTCGGCGGTGACCGCGCACAGGACGGCGAGGCCGGTCCGCTCCGGCAGCCTCACGTGCGGAACGACCAGGCGTGCGGCGATCAGCGACCCGCAGCCGAGCCAGGCGCCGAGTGGCGAGTCGTCATCGTGGGCGGCGTAGATGTCGACACGCGTGGCGGGGGCCGTCTGCATGCGACCAAGACTCCCGTCAATTCACCTCACGCGCAACGACTCGCCGACCAGCGGACGGGGATGTCGTAGCCAGGAGGCGCGCACCGCATACGGCGGTCGTCGCTGCTCAGCCCCGACGACCCGGAAGGCGCCGCAGGACCGGACCGAGCAGGTCGTCGACCTCCGACACGCGCAGCGCGCGGGCGAGCGCGAGGGTGACCACGCCGAACACCCCGCACAGGACGGCGGTGACGACTCCGCGGCCGAGCCAGCCCATCTCCTCGGTGCCGGGCAGCAGGAACGTGAGCCCCCAGACCACGAGGGTGCCGACCGCGGAGGCGAGGACGAGGCGGACGTTCTGACGGACCACCCCGGACAGGTGCAGCGGCCCGAGCCTCCGCCGCAGCAGCCAGAAGCCGCCGATCGAGGAGCCGACGTTCGCGAGCACCTGGCCGAGGGCGACGACGACCGCGATCTGCAGCGGCGCGAAGAGCAGGGCGAGCAGCGCGACGGCGGAGGAGATCACCGAGACGACGATCTGCAGGTAGAACGGTGTCTTCGCGTCCTCGTAGGCGTAGAAGAAGCGGGTCTGCATGAACTGCCAGCTCATCGGCACCGACCCGAGCAGCAGGGCGATCGTGATGCGCGAGATCGCCTCGGCATCCTCGGGACTGGTGCCCACGAGCATCGTCCGGACCACGAAAGGCACGAGCACGATCGCTCCGACGCTGATCGGGATGAGGAACACCGCCGGCATCCGCAGGCCGCGGCGCAGGTCTGCCTTGACCGTCTCGGTGTCGTGGTCCTGGACGGCGTGCGAGACGCGCGTGAAGATCGCCGTCGCGAGGCTGACCGTGATGAGTGAGTGCGGGAGCATGAACAGCAGGAACGCCGTGTCGTATGCGGTGCGTCCCGCCCCGCTCAGGCCCACCTCGCTCGCCCGCCGGGTCGCCTCGGTGAGCACCTGGGAGACGACGGCGAAGCGCCCCTGCGAGAGGACGATCGCGGCGAAGGTCCAGAACGCGACGACCGAGGCCGAGCCGAGCCCGACGCCACGGAAGCCGAACGTGGGCCGGTAGGTGAAGCCCATCCGTCGCAGCGGGATGAGCAGCACGAGCGCCTGGACGAGGATCGAGGCGGTCGCGCTGCCCGCGAGCAGCCAGATCATCGGCTGGTCCCAGACCGGCACGTCGGCCTCGAGCGGGTAGCCCAGCCACATGAACGCGAGGAGACCGCCGATGGCCACGACGTTGGCCAGCGCCGGGGCCCACATGTAGGCGGTGAAGCGGCCGTTGGCGTTGAGGACCTGCCCGAGGATCGTGTACATGCCGTAGAAGAAGATCTGCGGCATCGCGATGAACGCGAAGGCGTTGGCCAGGGCGAACGCCTCCGGCGGCCAGCTCGGGGAGGCGAAGATCCGCACGAGGTACGGCGCGGCCGCCGTCATCGCCACCGTCGAGACCGCGAGCAGGAGGAAGCACAGCGTCAGCAGCCGGTTGACGAAGTCCGTTCCGCCGTCGGCCGCCTTGCTCGCCTTGACGATCTGCGGGACGAGGATCGCGTTGAGGACACCGCCGGCGAGCAGGATGTAGATCTGGTTCGGCAGGGTGTTGGCGACCTGGAAGGCGTCGCCGGCGAGCGCGGTGCCGATGACGCCGAGGAGCAGCACCATTCGGACCAGGCCGAGGATGCGCGAGACCATCGTCCCGCTCGCCATGAGTGCCGCGGCCCGGCCGAGGCTGCCACCGGGGCGCCGCCCTGCCGGCTCCGCGCTGTCACTCACGCCCGTGAGTCTCGCACGTTGTGTCATGGAGACACGCTGGCGGATCGAGCCGGTCACCGGCGCGTCTCCATGACACAAACGGGGTGGGGTCGAGATCGGTGTTGCGCGGGGTCGCCCGGTCAGACCAGGCGGCTGATCCGGGTCAGGCGAGGTCTGCGTATGCGACGGCCGGGTCCGCGAGCCTCTCCGGGTCGACCGGGGTGCCGGCCGCGATGAGCGGCTTGACCTCGTCGACGACGTCCCAGACGTTGACGTTCATCGCCGCCAGGATGCGGTTGTCCGCGTCGAGCCAGAACGCG
>JBAUUB010000191.1:0-1514 GCA_049582485.1 Dermatophilaceae bacterium | reverse complement strand
CCCTTAATCCCCTGGCCGGGGCGGACAATCACTCGCCCGCCCCGGCCAGGCGACTGCGTCCGCAGCCGGCGGAGTGGGGGGCTTTGCCGTCGGCTCTGAGTCGTCTGTGCGGGATGTCGCGGCGAGTGAGGTCCCTGAATGAGATCCTGGCGCCGTGGGCTTCTTCTTCGGTGCCGCGCTGCTGGCCGTGGTGGGCTATCTCGTCCGGTTCCGGCGCTGGGCGTGGTTGATCGCGGGATACAACACCTCGTCGCGGGCGTCTAGGGAGCGCTACGACCTCGCTGAGCTGACGCGGGGAGTTGGCAACCTTGCGTTCCTGCTGGCTGCACTTCTCATGGTCGCTGGGATCGGCGTCGTGGCCGAACTCGACTGGGTGACGGGCGCGGCCATGGTGCTGCTGGTGGCCGCGAGTCTGGTGTTCCTGATCTACGCCAACACCGGAGGTCGATACCTCAAGCGTGGGTGAGCATCGCACAGTCGCGTGAGTCGGAGCCGCTGGCGTCCCCCAAAGGTGGGGACGTCGGACGGACCGGACGCCTCACAAGGCAGCTGCGTGATCGGGCTCATGACTGGGAGCACCAGCTGTGGTCATGAACCCGCTCAGCGCCAGACGGTCGACTGCCGGCGGTAAGACTCAGGTCTGCGTCGTCCGGACATGCTCGATGTGCGCGCGCCCCCGATCCCTGGTCCGGTCAAGTCACGGGGCCGGCGGCCCGGTCCGCAACCGGAACTCGTTGCCGTCGGGGTCGGTCAGGACGACGACACCGGAGGCGTACTCGCTGATCCGCCGTGCACCGAGTAAGACGAGCCGGTCGACCTCGCCGCCAGGGTCGCAGCCGGTCAGCAGTTCGAACCACTGGCGGGCTGGGAGCCTCAACGGAGCCACAGGCGGGCCGCCCCACGCGATCTTCGTGCCCCCGTTCGGCGACTGGATGGCGGTCTCCTCGCTCTTGTCCCATACCAGCGGCCAGACGAGGGCCTTCGCCCAGAACACGCCCACCTCACGAGTGCCGTCGCACGCGACCTCACCGAGGGGTCCGCAGCCGGCGAGGAAGCTGCTTCCGGGCGGGATCACGCAGAGTTCGTTGCCCTCCGGGTCGGCAAGCACGACGTGGTCCTCCTCGGGCCGCTGGCCAACGTCGATGTGGCGGGCGCCCAGATCCAACGCCCTCGCCACCACCGCGTCCCGTCAGAGCCGTCGCTGGTCAGGTGGAGGTGGAGCCGGTTCGGCTCCGTCTTATCGGCACGGGTCGGGCAGAACCGCAGGCTGACCTGGGTGCCATCCCCGGGGACCAGCACACCGTCGGCATCTGCGATGACGTCGCGGTCAAGCAGGGCCGCCCAGAACCCAGCCAGCCGGTCCGGGTCGGATGCGTCGAACGTCACCGCCAGAAGCCGCGAGGTCATCGCCTCACCCTAGGAGGATCGGCCGTTGCGTGGCACCTCGGTTTCTCGTCATCCTCCGGCGGACTGGGTCCCGCAGCGGCCTTCCAGACATCCGGATATGTCGCTGA
>JBAUUB010000190.1:0-17321 GCA_049582485.1 Dermatophilaceae bacterium | reverse complement strand
TCCTGGCGATCGTGCTGGCCCAGGTCACGCTGCCCTATGCGGTCATGACACCGGGTCCGATCTCGAACACACTCGGCGAGGTGAACGACGAGACGCCACTGATCGCCGTCGAGGGGGCCCCCACGTTCCCCACGGAGGGTGAGCTGAACTTCACGACCGTGCGGGTGGGTGGGGGTCCCGGCAACGAGACGAGCATCGTCGACTACGTCAGCGCCCGCTTCTCCCCGGACGCCACGATCCTTCCTCTGGAGCAGGTGTTCCCGCCCGGGGTCAGCCGGACGGAGATCCGTGAGGAGAACGAGGCCGAGATGGTCGGGTCACAGCAGGAGGCGGCCGCGGCGGCGCTGCGCGCGCTGGGGTATTCGGTGCGCGAGACCGTGACCGTGGCCGGCGTGGCGGACGAGTCGGCCTTCGTCGACCTGCTCGAGGAGGGTGACGTGGTCACTGCGGTCGCAGGAGTGCGCACCGACGGTGCCGACGCCATCCGCGCCCAGGTCGCCGCTGTCGAGGTGGGGGAGGAGATCTCCGTCACGGTCCTTCGCGACGGTGCGGAGGTCACCGTCGAGGCGCCGACCATCGATGCCGGTGGGCGACCCGTCCTCGGGATCTTCCTCTCCCGTGAGTTCGACTCGGACGTCGACGTTACGATCACGGCCGGTGAGGTGGGCGGTCCCTCGGCGGGCATGATGTTCGCGCTCGGGATCTACGACGTGCTCACGGAGGGGTCGCTGACCGGTGGGCAGGACATCTCCGGCACCGGCACGATCACCGCCGACGGCGAGGTCGGACCCATCGGAGGTGTGCTCCAGAAGGTCATCGGTGCCCGGGACGGGGGCTCCGACTTCTTCCTCGCTCCCCGGGCCAACTGCGACGAGCTCACCGATGCAGTTCCGGGCGACATCGAGGTCTTCGCGGTCGGGACCTTCGACGAAGCGCTCACGGTGGTCGACGGCATCGCCGGCGGCGAGCTCGCCGACCTTCCCCGCTGCGGCTGAGCCGAGCCGCGGCTCCGGTCAGGTGCGGTCGACGGATGAGTCGGGATCGCCCTCGGACGCGGGCGTGAACGTCGACAGCAGCCCGTGCACCAGGCCAGGTGCGATGTCCTCGCCCTGCGCGACGCGGTCGTCACGGTCGTGGTCGCGCTGCCGCAGCAGGCACGTCGCAGATCCGTCGCGCAGGACGGCGACGAGAAGGCGGACGTCCTTGCGGTCGGGATGGCTCGCCAACGTGGCGATCGCGTCATCCGCGTTACGAGGCAGGTTCCGTTCCGCCGTCGGAGGAACGACGATCCGCTCCACCGCGATCGCCGCCCCGACGACGGTGTCCGGCCACATGACCTGGGCCAGCATCGACTCGAGGTGTCCGGAGGCGGGCAGGTCCTCCTGCTCGACCGCGGTGAGCGCACCGGGTGCGACATCGTGCGGCTGTAGCGCGTCGAGGAAGCCAGGCTCGTGCTGAAGGAGGTGTGAGGTCTCCACCAGGGCGAATAGCCGCACCGGCTGGTCCCATCCGGAGCCGGCGACGTGCCGCTCGGTCTCGAGCGCCACGATCGAGAGGGGGTCGGTGACCGGACGCGGGGCAGGTGGGGTGCTCACGCAGCCATCATGCATGCTCTCGCCGTCGTGTGCATCAGCGCGGACGGGTACGGTCGCCCGCACTGGAGTGCGTCGAAGATCACGATCCAGTGACGGCGCTCGGGCCAGTCCCCCTCTGGCGGGAACTCCCAGCGCAGCCAGGTAAGTTGTCGAAGCAGACCAGATCGCCTGGACACGTTCCCTGGCGACGAGCAGCGACGCGTGAGGCATTTCGTGAGCAACCCCCCGTGGATGAACCGCCCTGCCGACGACGGCGAAACCGGCGACGACGCCGACCGCCCAGAGCGGGGCGGCGCCGACCCGACCGAGCCCACGGGGCCACGCCCCGGGTCGACGCCGCAGGACCCGATGCGTGACATCTCCGCCCTCTTCGGGCCCCTCGCCGGAGGTGGCGCCGGGGGTGGTGGAGCCCGCTTCGGTGGAGGTGGTGGTGGTGGTGGCGGCGGTGGTGGCGAAGGCGGACCGCGGGGGCCACGCGGGCCACGCCCCGCTGCAGCGACGCGCCCACGCCGTAGCCCCCTGACGATCACGATCGTCGCGCTCGCCGTCATCATCACCCTGGTGACCTGGGCGGCGGGCCTGTGGACCGATCTCCTGTGGTTCGACTCCGTCGGCTTCCGCAGCGTCTTCACGTCCATCCTGCTCACCCGTGTCCTGCTCTTCGTGATCGGTTTCGCCCTGGTCGCGGGCCTCGTGGCGGGGTCGATGGCCATCGCCTACCGCTCCCGGCCGATCTATGTCCCGACCACACCCGCCCAGCAGGTGCTGGAGCAGTACCGCCAGGCGATCGAACCGGTGCGGCGACTGTCGATGTATGCGGTTCCCGGCGTCCTCGGTCTCCTCGCGGGATCAGCGGCCGCGTCGCAGTGGCAGACCTACATGCTCTGGCGCAACGGCGAGGAGTTCGGCACCAGCGACCCGCAGTTCAACCTCGACGTCGGCTTCTACGTCTTCGACCTCCCGTTCTTCAGGTTCGTCCTTGGGTTCGTGACCGTCGCACTCGGGCTGGCTCTCGTGGCCGCTCTGATCACGCACTACATCTACGGGGGGATCCAGCTTCCGGGCCGCGGACCCTCGACTCGGACGGCCTTCATCCATGTCGGCGTCCTCGGCGCCGCGATCGCCCTGGTGCGCGGTGCGGTCTACTGGCTGGACCGGTACTCACTCACCACCCGTGAGGGTCCGCTCATCACGGGCATCACCTACACCGACGCCAACGCGGTGCTTCCGACCAAGGCCATCCTCGCCGTCGCGGCCGTCATGTGTGCCGGCATGTTCCTCGCGGCCATCTGGACGCGATCCTGGCGGATCCCGATCGTCGGGGTCGCTCTGCTCACGGTCACCTCGATCGTCGCCGGCGGCATCTACCCCGCACTGGTGCAGTCTCTGCGGGTCCGGCCGTCCGAGCGGGCGCTGGAGTCGCAGTACATCCAGCGCAACCTGGACGCCACCCGGGCGGCCTACGGCATCGACGACATCGAACGCAGCACGTACCAGGCGACCATCGACGTCGAGGCCGGCCAGCTGCGCCAGGACGCCGAGGTCATCCCCGGCATTCGCCTCATCGACCCCAGTGTCGTCTCCCCGACCTTCCGCCAGTTCGAGAGCCTGCGGCCCTACTACGCCTTCCCCGAGGTGCTCGACGTCGACCGGTACGCGATCGACGGGGAGTCCGCCGACGCGGTCGTGGCCGTCCGGGAGATCAACCTCGACGGCGTGCCGGCCTCGCAGCGCAACTGGGTCAACGACCACACGAACTACACGCATGGCTACGGCTTCGTCGCCGCCTACGGAAACCGGAAGACCGCCGAGGGCGACCCGATCTTCTTCTCCGGCGGTCTGAGCGACAGCACGGCGGCGGGCGACTTCCAGCCCCGCATCTACTTCGGCGAGAACTCGCCGATGTACTCCATCGTCGGCGACGTCGACGGCGCTTCGCCCCGCGAGTTCGACATCCCCGACGACGACGCCGCGGGCGGCAACCGCACCTACACGTACACGGGCGAGGGCGGGGTCCCTGTCGGCAATTTCCTGCGCAAGGCCGCCTACGCCCTGAAGTACCGCGAACTGAACTTCCTGCTCTCGGAGTTCGTCAACTCCGAGTCGAAGATCCTCGACCACCGGACACCGGTGGAGCGGCTGGAGCGGGTCGCGCCGTGGCTCACCCTGGATGGCAACGTCTACCCGGCTGTCGTCGACGGCCGGATCAAGTGGATCGTGGACGCCTACACCATGACGGCCAGCTATCCCTACAGCCGGCTGGTCGACCTGCGCACGGCGACCTCGGACTCGGTGACCGAGCGGTCGAACATCATCACCGCCGCAACCGGACGCATCAACTACGTGCGCAACTCGGTCAAGGCGACGGTCGACGCCTATGACGGAACGGTCACCCTGTACGCCTGGGACACCGAGGACCCGCTGCTCAAAGCATGGTCCGCGGCCTTCCCGGGCGCGCTGACCCCGCTGTCCGAGATGTCGGCCGACCTGATGGCGCACGTGCGCTACCCGCAGGATCTACTCAAGATCCAGCGGATGATGCTGTCGAACTACCACGTGACCGATCCCGAGTCCTTCTACACAGGTCAGGACTTCTGGGCCGTGCCCGCCGATCCCACCATGGCGAGCCAGGACCAACCGACGTACTACCAGTCGCTCGCGATGCCCGGCCAGGACAGTCCGTCCTTCTCGCTCACCACGACCTTCATCCCCACGGGTTCCGGTCGGGAGATCCTGCGAGGCTTCCTCGCAGCGGACGCCGACGCCGGCAACGTGGCAGGACAGAAGGCCGAGTCCTACGGAACGCTGCGGCTGCTCGAGCTTCCCAGGGCCTCGGCGGTGGACGGTCCGGGGCAGGTCCAGAACCAGATCGAGGTCTCGACCGAGCGCTCCCAGGACCCGTCGGAGCAGCTCAACCTCAGTCAGTTCATCGCCCAGAACCGGCAGAGTGGGCGCGAGCTGACCTTCGGCAACCTCCTCACTCTCCCTGTCGGTGGCGGTCTCCTGTACGTCCAGCCGATGTACGTCCAGTCGTCGCGGGAGGGCGGCGCCTTCCCGCAGAACAAGGCGACGATCGCCGTGTTCGGCAAGGAAGTCGCCTGGGGGACCACGTTGGACCAGGCCCTCGACGGGTTGTTCGGAGGCGACGCGGGCGCCAGCGCCGGCGACTCGGACGTCACGACGGATTCCGGCGAGCCGGCGGACCCCGACGCCCCGGCCCAGCCGGAGGAGCAGCGCGACGGTGACCCGGAGGCTCTGGGGCAGGCTCTCGCCGACATCCAGCGGGCCTACGCCGACGGGCAGGCTGCTCTTCGCGCGGGAGACTTCACCGCATACGGCGATGCGCAGGACCGGCTCCGCGATGCGATCGCCCGTGCGATCGCGGCCTCGCCCAACGACGTGCCGCCGCCTGCGCCGGCTCCGACGGACACGCCGACCGACGATCCCGCCGCGGCTCCCGCTGCTGAGGACAGTGAGTCGCCTTAGGACTCGATTTGGAGTGCTTCGCATCCCTGACGTAAGGTGGATTCACCGACGCGGGGTGGAGCAGCTCGGTAGCTCGCCGGGCTCATAACCCGGAGGTCGCAGGTTCAAATCCTGCCCCCGCTACCAGATCGCGTCAGCGTCACGATGGCCCCCGGACCAGCTGGTCCGGGGGCCATCGTGGTTCTGCGTCACGTCATCGCCTGCTGCGACGCCGACGGGCCGTCGCAGGCGTCGGGACCCGTTCGGGATGCGCACAGGGGCTCGGACGCGCTGGGATCGTCCGTGTGTCAGAGCTCGCCGCTGCCGACCACGCCAGGGCCCTCCCGTTTGCGTGACGCCGGGGGAGGGTCACGACTTCGGCGGCGCAGGTCGAGGCGCTCGGCGCATGAAGGGTCGGCTGGGACCACGTGAGTTCGGCCTCATCGTCGGAGCGCCCGGTTCCCAGCTCGTGGCGGCACTCGTGCTCGCCGTCTTCGCGATCGGGTTGACCCGGATGGTCCGACCTCGCATTCGGCAGGTCCGGGATCATCGTCGCCGCCACCAATGATCCGGTCGGCCTGGCGTCGACCGCGGTGGAACGGTATGCGGGTGCACCCGCCGCGGTCGTCCTCGATCTCCTCCTCGTCACGAGCGCCTTCGCCTCTACGCTCGCATTCCACAACACCGCCTCGCGTTCCGGAACACCGCCTCGCGGTACCTCTTCACGCTGAGCCGGGAGTCGCTGCTGCCGACCAGGCTCGCAACCGTCCATCCGCGGCATGGTTCGCCCCTCGTGGCGAGCGGGCTGCGGTGCGCCGTGGCGCGTGGCTCGTTGGCCAACCGATGTGGGCGGCCCCTGAGGCGGGCGGACCACGCGGGCGCTCAGACCTCCCACTCGTAGGAGAACTTCTCGATGCGCAGGATGAGCGAGGTCTCGACGTCGATGATTCCCGGCAGTGAACCGAGCACATCCGTCGTGAACGAGAGCAGGTGGTCGTTGTCCGTGAAGAACGCCTCGATGATGAGATCGAAACGGCCGGTGGCCACCCCGAGGTAGCGCACCTCACGCTGGTTGATCAGCGCCTCGCTGGCCTCCCTGATGTGCGGAAGGCGGACAGACAGGCCGATGATGGCAGACAGGTTGTAACCGGCGACCTGTGGCGTGGGGACCGCGACGATCTCGAAGTAGTCGTTGGCCCGCATCGCCGCGATCCGCTTGCGGATCGTTGTCTCCGTCATGCCCAGGCGACGGGCGATCTCGGTGTTCGACGTGCGTCCGTCCTGTTGCAGGATCTTCAGGATCTCCCGATCCGTCCCGTCGAGCTTCACCCGCACACCCCCCTGTGTCCCCGTGATCCTTCCCCCCGCCCGGGGGACGGACTTCTGACCCATGGCCCCACCTTAGCCAGGTCCGGCACTCCGGAAGGCTGGGACCGCCGACCGATGTTCGCGAGCTGGCCGATGATCGGCACGGCCACGTCGGGAACCGCGAGACGCGGGTGCGACAACGGCACCCGCGTCTCGCGACCGGTGTTCTCAGGCGTCGGATCCTTCGAGGAGGTCGCGGATCTCGGCGGTGGTACGCGCGGCCTCGAGTCGGGCGACCTTGTCCGCGTCGAGGAAGACATGGGCTATCCGCTGCAGCAGCTGGAGGTGGTCGTCGCCCTGGCCGGCGATACCGATGACGAACCGGGTGGGCTTGCCCTTCCAGTCGATCGGCTGCTCGTACCGGACGAAGCTCATCGCGGAGTGCCGGATCGCCGACTTGGCCTCGTTCGTGCCATGCGGGATGGCGAGTCCGCTGCCCATGTGCGTGGACACCGACTTCTCCCGCTCGTGCATGGCGGCGACGTACGAGGTGTCGACGGCTCCGGTGGCGACGAGGAGATCGCCGGCCTCGGTGATCGCGTCCTCCATCCCGTGTGCGCTGCCCTGCAACCGGATCGCATCGTCGACCAGGAGGGAGGACGAGACGGCCGAGCCCGGGTGCCTCGAACCGCTATCGCCGACCACTGTCGCCGCCGCACCGACCGGAACGGCGACGTTGGTCCGCTGCAGCAGCTCGATGATCTCGTCGTAGCGGGGGCTGCCCATGAAGTTGTCGACGGCGACGTGGACCGCGGAGTCGGTCCGCTGCTTGGCGCGCGGAAGCAGGTCCTGGTGCGTGACGACGAGGTCGTAGTCGTCATGCAGGTCCGAGATGGCCTTGTTCACGACGGACACGTCGTCGAACCCGGCGTCGTTGATCTTCTTCCGCAGCACCGACGCACCCATCGCTGAAGAGCCCATGCCCGCGTCGCAGGCGAAGACGATGCGCTGGATGGGACCGTGGGCGGCCGTTGCACCACCGCTGGTCAGCGTCGACGAGGCGATCGACTTCTTGCCCTTCATCTCCTCCATCGAGGCCGTCGCCGCGGTGAGGTCGCCATCGTCGTCGGACCTGTCGAGCTTGAGCAGGAACCCGGCGACGACGAGGGTCACCGTGGCGGCCAGGACGACCGAGAGGATGACGCCGATGAAGCTGCCGGCCGGGGTCTGCAGCAGGACCGCGATGATGGAGCCAGGTGCGGCCGGTGCCCGCAGGCCCGAGTCGAAGAAGACGTTGGTGAAGACGCCGGTCATGCCGCCGAGGATGAGTGCGGCGATCAGCCGGGGCTTGGCCAGAACGTACGGGAAGTAGATCTCGTGGATGCCCCCGAAGAAGTGAATGAGGGCTGCGCCTGGGGCGCTGGCCCGTGCCACACCCCTACCGAAGAACGTGAAGGCAAGCAACAGACCCAACCCGGGACCGGGGTTGGCCTCGAGGAGGAACAGGATCGACTGCCCGTCCTCGAGCGACTGCCTGGTGCCCAGAGGTGTCAACACGCCGTGGTTGATGGCGTTGTTGAGGAACAAGACCTTGGCCGGCTCGATGAAGATCGACGTGAGCGGGAGCAGTCCGGCGACGATGAGCCACTCCACCGTCCGGCCCGCAGCATCCGCGATGGCGGACACGATGGGACTGATGACGAAGAAGCCGATCGTCGCCAGCGCAGCTCCCCAACCGCCGGCTGCGAAGTTGTTGACGAGCATCTCGAAGCCGGGCCGGATCTTGCCGTCCCAGATGGCGTCGATCTTCTTCATGGACCAGCCGCCGAGCGGTCCCATGATCATGGCCCCCATGAACATCGGGATGTCGGTGCCGGCGATGACACCCATCGTGGCGATCGCCCCGACCACGCCTCCGCGAACGTCGTAGAGCATCTTGCCGCCGGTGTAGCCGATGAGGAGGGGGAGGAGGTAGGTGATCATCGGGCCGACGATCCCGGCGCCGGCGTGGTCTCCCCAACCGCCGATCTGCGCGACCCAGCTGTTCTCCGCCAGACCCCCGTTGCCGCCGCGGTTGAGCCAGCCGTTCTGGATGAACAGGGCGGTGATGAATCCCCACGCGATGAAGGCCCCGATGTTGGGCATCACCATGTTGGAGAGGAAGGTTCCGAACTTCTGTACGTGCACGCGGGCTGACGTACGCTCCGTGCGCTCCGGGGCTGTCGATGTCCTTGCCACGGGGACTCCTTCTGCCGTGATCCACGCCTGTGAGGATCTGTGTCTATTTTTATATCTGCCCGATCTTGACCGAGTCAAGGGGGTCTGACAGAATTTTCGGACACACACCCACACATTCGACCCCATTCACCGGTCCGACCGTGACCGGTACGGTGATCGACACGATGACGTGACGACGAAGGAGAACCGATGAAGGCACTGCGTTTCTACGCTCCCGGCGACCTGCGGCTGGAGGAGGTGCCGGAGCCGGTCTGCGGTCCGGACGAGGTCAAGCTGCGGGTCCGCAACTGCTCGACGTGCGGCACCGACGTCAAGATCCGCAACAACGGCCACCAGAACCTCAGCCCGCCCAGGATCATCGGCCACGAGATCGCGGGTGAGGTCGTCGATGTCGGCGCCGACGTCAACGACACCTACGGCTCGTCGTGGCAGCCGGGGGACCGCGCCCAGGTCATCGCCGCCGTTCCGTGCGGCGATTGCCACGAGTGCCGCAAAGGCTGGATGGAGGTCTGCCAGAACCAGACCTCAGTGGGGTACCAGTACGACGGCGGGTTCGCCGAGTTCCTCATCGTGCCGCGTCAGGTTCTCCAGGTCGACGGCCTGAACAGGATCCCCGACAACGTGGGCTACGACGAGGCGTCGGCCGCCGAGCCCTTCGCGTGTGCGATCAACGCCCAGGAGCAACTCGGGATCGAGGAGGGCGACTTCACTGTCGTCTTCGGAGCCGGACCGATCGGCTGCATGCACATCCGCATCGCTCGCGGCGTGCACAAGGTCGGCCCCGTAGTCCTCGTCGACATCAACGACGAGCGGCTCGCGATGTCCGCGGACGCCGTGGCTCCCGACCACGTCATCAATGCCGCGGACGAGGATGTCGTCGCCAGAGTCATGGAGCTCACGGACGGCCGCGGCGCTGACGTGATCATCACCGCCACGCCTGCGGGGATGACCCAGGAGCAGGCGATCGCCATGGCCGCGCGCAACGGAAGGATCTCGTTCTTCGGTGGGCTGCCGAAGACGAACCCGAACATCACCGTCGACTCCAACGTCGTCCACTACCGCCAGCTGCACCTGCACGGCGCCAACGGATCCTCACCCACGCACAACAAGCGGGCGCTCGAGTACATCTCCACCGGACAGGTGCCGGTCAAGGACCTCATCACCGAGCGGGTCCCGCTCGACCGGGTGCTCGACGCATTCGACATCGTCGCCGGTGGAAGGGCCATCAAGGTCACGGTCGAACCCTGAGGCGGCCCCGCCGTCGGTTGCGGCCGGTTCGCTGCTCGGACGGTGACCCAGCGCACGCGGCGGCCTCGGCATATCCGGGCCCGTGCCGGTGTTCCAGCGACCATGACCGACCAGACACCAGCCCCTGAGCCGGCCTCCGCCCGTTCTGTCACGACCGAACCCCTGCCCGACCGGCACCGCGTCGTCGTGATCGGATCAGGATTCGGTGGTCTGTTCTTCACGAGGGCGCTTCGGCGCGCGGACGTGGACATCACTCTGATCGCCCGCACCACGCACCACCTCTTCCAGCCCCTGCTCTACCAGGTGGCGACCGGCATCCTGTCCCAAGGAGAGATCGCGCCTGCGACGCGGGAGATCCTCGCCCGTCAGGCGAACGCGCGGGTGGTGCTGGGCGAGGTCACCGGGATCGATGCCGACGCGAGGACGATCACGAGCGAGCTGCTCGGGCAGCAGGCCGTCACCCCGTACGACACGTTGCTGGTCGCGGCAGGTGCAGGTCAGTCCTACTTCGGCAACGACCACTTCGCGCGCTATGCGCCGGGAATGAAGAGCATCGACGACGCCCTCGAGCTCAGAGGCCGGATCTTCGGCGCTTTCGAGGCGGCCGAGGTAGCACGCACCGAGGAGGAGCGCCGTCGTCTGCTGACCTTCGTCGTCGTGGGTGCCGGACCGACCGGGGTGGAGATGGCCGGACAGATCGCCGAGCTGGCCCGACGCACCCTCAAGCGAGACTTCCGCTCGATCGATCCACGTTCGGCCCGCGTCATCCTGCTCGACGCCGCTCCCGCTGTGCTGCCCACGTTCGGCGAGAAGCTGGGCGGCCGGGCTCGCGAGCGCCTCGAGAGCATGGGCGTCGAGGTCGTTCTCGACACCATGGTCACCGACGTCGATGCCGCGTCCGTCTCGGTGCGTCGACCCGATGGTACGACCGACCGGATCGAGGCCGTGACCAAGGTCTGGGCCGCCGGGGTCGCGGCCTCGCCGCTCGCAACCCAGCTCTCGGCGCAGACGGGGGCGACGTTGGACCGCGCCGGTCGCATCCAGGTCCTGCCCGACCTCACCCTGCCCGATCATCCGGAGATCTTCGTCGTCGGGGACATGGCCGCACTCAAGGACTACCCGGGTGTCGCCCAGGTTGCCATCCAAGGAGCGCGTTACGCCGCAGACCAGGTGCGGCGCCGACTCGCAGGCAAGGCCGAACGTGGCCCGTTCGAGTACCACGACAAGGGTTCCATGGCGACGATCTCGCGGTTCTCGGCGGTGGCCAGCATCGGTCGCTTCCAGTTCGGTGGCTTCATCGCCTGGCTCCTCTGGCTCGCCATCCACCTCGTCTACATCATCGGCTTCAAACACCGGGTGACGACCCTGTTGCACTGGGCCGTCAGCTTCCTAGGCCGCGGGCGTGCTGAACGGACGTCGACCGAACAGCAGGTGTTCGCGCGCAACGCCATCGACGACCTCGGGGAGGGTTACTCGCCGACGTTGCCCCAGTGAGCCGGCGCGCTCGCCTCCGCGCGCTCGTTAGGGTGTCTGCATGCCGTTGGACTACCCGATCCACGACCACACTCTGGCCAACGGGCTGAGGGTCGTCGTCTCGCCGGACCACACCGTACCCGTGGTCACCGTGAACCTCTGGGTCGGTGTGGGTTCACGACACGAAGCACCCGGGCGCACCGGGTTCGCCCATCTGTTCGAGCACCTCATGTTCCAGGGCTCGAGGTCGGTCGCCGGTGGGGAGCACTTCGCAGCGCTCATGGCCCAGGGGGGCCGGCTCAACGCGACGACATGGTTCGACCGGACGAACTACTTCGAGACCGTCCCCGTCGGGGCGCTCGAGCTGGCCTTGTGGCTGGAGGCCGACCGGCACGGCCATCTCCTGCCCGCGGTGACCCAGGAGAACCTCGACAACCAGCGCGATGTCGTCAAGGAGGAGAAGCGGCAGCGCTACGACAACCAGCCCTACGGCAACGCTCTCGTCGACGTCTATGCCGCGACGTTCCCCGAGGCCCATCCCTACCACCACCCGACCATCGGGTCGATGGCCGATCTGGACGCCGCCGGACTCGACGACGTCCATGCTTTCTACCGGCGCCACTACGCGCCTGACAACACGGTGTTGACGATCGTCGGCGACGTCCGCGTCGAGGCCGCCGTCGACCTGGTGGAGCGGCACTTCGGGGGACTGGGCCACCGGGCCGACCCCGACCGGGGCCGGTCGGCCCAGCTCGGCCCGGTCGAGGGCCCGGTCCGGGTGGACCGCTTCGATGACGTCCCGAACGACCGTCTGCATCTCGCCTTCCGCCTTCCGGCCGAGGGATCTGACGACTACCTCGCCGCATCCCTTGCCCTGGACTGTGCCGCCGGGCTGACGTCGTCGCCGATGGTCACCAGACTCGTCCGGCGTGAGCAGGTGGCCACCTCGATCGGCGCTCACGCGATGGGCTTCGTCGACGGCTCATCCCTCGGACTCGTGGTCGCCGACATCGCACCTGGGCATGACGCGGACCGGGTCGAGGCGGAGATCGCGGCCGAGCTGACACGGTTCGCCGAGACGGGCCCCACCCCGGAGCTCCTGGAGGCGGTCCGCGCCCAGGCCGAGCGAGGCTGGCTGTCCGCGCTCGCCAGCGGAGAGGAGCGCGCCGACCTGATCAGTCAGTACACCCTCCTGCACGACGATCCCGGATACATCAACACCGCGCTCGACCGATTCCTCGCGATCGGTCCGGCCCAGATCCACCGCGCGGCCCAGGAGTGGCTGCAGCCAGAGCACCGGGTGTGCGTCGCATACCTCTCGCGAGACGCCCACGCCGAAGGTGCGGCGGCATGACCGCCCCCGAGCCCGTCCCCACGGGGACGGTTCCGCGCCCGGCGGTCGCTGCTGCGCCTCCGTGGGCTTTCCCCCTGCCCACGAACGACAGGCACCTCGACAACGGCCTGCGCGTGGCCGCCTACGATGTTCCCGGCCAGTACGTTATCTCGGTGTCGCTCGTGGTGCCGCTGTTGCTCAGCGACGAGCCGCGGGACATCGAGGGCGTCGCCTCCCTGATGAGCCATCTGCTGGACGAGGGCACCGAACGCCACGACAGCGAGTCGTTCGCGGCCCTGCTCGAGCGGCACGGCATCGCACTCTCCGCCGGCGTGAACGACGGGGCGCTCATGGTGGACGTCGACGTGCCGGTCCGGCACCTCGAGACCGCTCTCGAGCTGCTCGCAGACGCGCTCGCGATCCCCGCATTCCCCGAGGACGAGGTCCGCCGCCTGCGCAGTTCCCGGTTGGCAGAGATCGAGCAGGAGCGGGCTTCGGCGCCGCACCGGGCCGCGCGCGAGCTGATCGCGACCCTGTGGGCTCCCTACGAGCGGGCCTCGCGACCCACCGCCGGCGCGGCCTCGACGGTCGCCCAGATCGCCCGGGCCCACGTCGTCGGGCTGCACGCGGAGCGGGTCGGTCCGGTCGGCGCCTCCCTGGTCGTCGCCGGATCCCTGTCCGGAGTAGACCTCTTCCGGATGCTGGAGCGCACTCTCGGACGCTGGCAGGCGTCCGGTCACATCCAGCCGTCCCCGCCCATCGCCCCCGACCTCGCCGTCGACGCGGCACGGGTCGTCCTGGTCGATCGCCCCGGATCGGTGCAGAGTGAGCTGGCGATCGGCTGGCGAGGGCCGGATCGTCGCGTCGCGTCCGGGTGGGCGCCCTACCCGGTCATCGGGTTCCTGATCGGCGGCTCACCGGGCGCACGCGTCGACGCGATCCTGCGCGAGGAGAAGGGATACACCTACGGCATCCGAACCGGCATCCGGCCGCGCAGGGCGGGAGGGCTGTTCCTCACGAGTGGCTCTGTTCGGGCCGATGCCACTGCGGAGTCCCTGGAGATCCTCGCCCGGATCCTGGACCCCGGGACCGTGTCGTTCAGCGAGGACGAGCTGCGCTCCGGGGTCGACTTCATCGCGGGGATCGCCCCGGGCCGGTTCGCCACCGCGGGGGCGATCGGCGACGAGGCGGCGTCGCTGCTCATGGACGGTCTTCCGCTCGACTTCACGACACGCACGCGCGACGCGACGATGGCGCTCACAACAGGGGAACTGGACGCCGCGTACTCGGCGCTCGCCCCGCCGCACTGGTGTGTCGTCGTCGTCGGTGATGCTTCGCTCTATGCGGACCGCGTCCGTGGGCTCGGCCTCGGTGAGGTGTCGGTCGTCGCGAACTGAGTCGCTCCCGGCGGTCCTCGCAGGCGGGGATGCCGGGGTCCGGCGAAGCAGGTCGGGTCAGCCAGGCCCTGAGCTAGGCACGTGGTCGGGTGAGCCGATGTACTGCATGACCGCATCGTGCAGGAGCCCGTTGGTCGCCAGGGCGTTGCCGCCGTGGGGGCCATCGGCTCCGGCCAGGGACGTGAAGCGTCCACCCGCCTCAACGACGATCGGGACGAGCGCCGCCATGTCGTAGAGCGCGAGCTCGGGCTCGCACGCGATGTCCACGGATCCCTCTGCGAGGAGCATGTAGGACCAGAAGTCGCCGTAGGCCCGCGTGCGCCAGCACGCGTCCAGGAGATCGAGGAACCGCTGGCGCCGGCCCAGCTGCCGCCAGCCGCCAAGGCTGGAGTACGAGATCGACGCATCGGCCAGCCGGTGCACCTCGGAGACCCGCATGGGTCGTGCGGAGGTCAGGCTGCGACCGGTCCACGCGCCGGTTCCCCGGGCCGCCCACCAGCGTCGACCGAGAGCAGGTGCGGCCACCAGGCCCACGGCGGGTTCGTCCCACTCGTCCAGGAGGGCGATGAGAGTCGCCCAGACCGGGACCCCACGCACGAAGCTGTGGGTGCCGTCGATCGGGTCGATGACCCACCGGCGCGGCCCTCGGCCGGTGGTCCCGAACTCCTCACCCACGACGGCGTCACGAGGCCGGGTCCGGGCGAGCTGCCCACGGATCAGTTCCTCGGCGGCCCGGTCGGCGTCGGAGACAAGGGTCAGGTCCGGCTTCGCGTCGACGGCGAGGTCCTTGGCCGTGAAGCGGGACAGGGTCGTGGACTCGACGGCGTCAGCGAGGACGTGGGCCAGCCGCAGGTCGTCGTCGAAGGAGGGCACCGCCGCAATCTACAGGCGGCGGGTATGCCGTGGGCGCCAGAGCATGCCGCACCGAGCCCGTCGTGAGCAGGGTTCGCGTAACCGATGAGGAAGCTTCCGGGGGAGTCCGGCATGTCACAAATGGGTCTCGACTCGCCCTTCGATGCCGCACATCGCGCCCGATGGGGGTTACATATGACTGCCGCCTGTTGGCGGCGCCGGGCGGGCTGACCTCACCAGGACGGCCGGTCCGCCGTCCGCCCTCGGAACCCCCGAGGTCGTTTTCGAATCAAGGAGGACATCCATGCGAGGAACCGCTCGCACGGTTGCCATTGCCGGCATCTCTGCGGTCGCGCTCCTGGCGACCGCCTGTGGTGGCGACAGCGGCGACACGACCGCAACCGACGGGACGAACGAGACCACGGCTGCCGAGGGTGCACCCGGTGGCGAGATCGTCGTCAAGGGCTGCACGCCGGAGAACCCGCTCGTCGCGGGCAACACGAGTGAGACCTGTGGCGGAAACATTCTCGACACGATCACGGCCAAGCTCGTCCACTACAACTCGGAGGACGCCTCCCCGGAGAACGACATCGCCGAGTCGATCGAGACCGAGGACAACCAGACGTTCACGGTGAAGATCAAGCAGGGCTACATGTTCCAGGACGGGACGGAGGTCAAGGCCCAGAACTTCGTCAACGCGTGGAACTACACCGCGTTCGGGCCCAACGGTCAGACCGGCAGCTACTTCATGTCGCCGATCGAGGGCTTCGCCGAGGTCAACGCCGAGGGCTCGACCGTCGAGGAGCTGTCCGGCCTCGAGGTCGTCGACGACTACACCTTCACGATCCGCACGACCGAGCCGGTGTCCAACCTGCCGGTCCGCCTCGGCTACACCGCGTTTGCGCCGCAGCCGGACGCGTTCTTCGAGGACCCCGAGGGCTTCGGCAAGGCTCCGGTCGCCGCAGGCCCGTACCAGGTCACCGAGTACAACGACGGACAGAGCATCGTCGTCGAGAAGTTCGCCGACTACAGCGGTGACTTCGGTGGCCAGGTCGACAAGATCACGTTCCGGATCTACCAGGACACGGACGCGGCCTACAACGACCTGCTCGCCGGCCAGATCGACGTTCTCGACGCCATCCCGCAGTCGGCGTTGATCGACGACAAGTACCAGTCCGACCTGCCCGAGCGCAACGGCGACCGTGAGACCGGAGTGATCCAGTTCATCGGTATCGACGCCGTCGCCAGCCCGGACCTCGCCGACCCGGCGATCCGCAAGGCGATCTCGATGGCGATCGACCGCGACACGATCAACGAGCAGATCTTCAACAACACCCGGGTGCCCGCCACCGGCTGGGTCTCCCCGGTCGTCGACGGCTACCAGGAGAACGCCTGCGGCGACAACTGCGTCTACGACCCCGAGGCCGCAAAGGCAGCGCTCGACGCGGCCGGCGGGTACGACGGAGAGCTGACGCTGAGCTACAACGGCGACGGTGACCACAAGGCGTGGACCGAGGCGACCTGCAACAGCATCTCGCAGGCCCTCGACATCTCCTGCACGGCCACCCCGGTCGTGGACTTCGCCACCTACCTCACGCAGCTCGGCAACGGCGAGATGACCGGAATGTGGCGTCTCGGCTGGCAGATGGACTACCCGTCCATCGAGAACTTCCTCGCCCCGCTGTACGCGGAGGGCGCCGACAGCAACTACTACGGCCCCTACGTCAACGAGGAGTTCGAGAGCCTGCTCACCGAGGCGGCAGCCGCTGACAGCCTCGACGAGGCCAACGCGCTGTACCAGCAGGCGGAGATGGTCATCGCCGAGGACATGGTCTCCATTCCCATGTACTACGGCAAGGCAGTGATCGGCTGGTCCGAGAAGGTCAACCCCGTCGGCATCACCGCCTTCGGCGTTCCGGACTACACCAACATCACGGTCAAGTAGCCGACCGCCCCGCGACCTCGGTCGCAACCGGATCGATCGGCCTGCCGGGACATCTCCCGGCAGGCCGATCGTCCCTCGCCTCAGGATCTGGCATCATGCGCGCCAGCGCGCCCAACCGGCTGCATGTCGACGCCGACAGCGATAGGGTCGTCGCAGCCGTCGCCGGCCCGGGCGGGTCCCCGTTCCTTCACGCCGACTAGGAGGTGCCATGGGCAAGTACATCGTCCGCCGCCTGCTGCAGATGATCCCCGTCATCATCGGGACGACGTTCATCATCTACGCCATGGTCTTCGCTCTCCCCGGCGACCCCACCGCGGGCAAGTGCGGTGAGCGTCGGTGCCCGGACTCCTTCATCGCGGAGTACCGCGAGAAGTACAACCTCGATGACCCGTTGCCCATCCAGTACGCCAAGTACGTGGGTCAGGTGGTCCAGGGAGATCTCGGGACGAACCAGTACGGCGTCGACG
>JBAUUB010000189.1:0-9200 GCA_049582485.1 Dermatophilaceae bacterium | reverse complement strand
ATCATGGACTCCCTGCGCTACTGGGTCACCGACATGCACGTCGACGGCTTCCGCTTCGACCTCGCCGCCACCCTGGCCCGTCAGTTCCACGAGGTGGACCGGCTCTCGGCGTTCTTCGACCTCGTCCAGCAGGACCCGATCGTCTCCCAGGCCAAGCTCATCGCCGAGCCGTGGGACGTCGGCGACGGGGGCTACCAGGTCGGCAACTTCCCCCCGCTGTGGACCGAGTGGAACGGCAAGTACCGCGACACCGTCCGGGACTTCTGGCGCGGCGAGACGCACACCCTGGGTGAGTTCGCCTCCCGCATCACCGGCTCCTCCGACCTCTACGCCCACAGCGGCCGCAAGCCGATCGCCTCGATCAACTTCATCACCGCCCACGACGGGTTCACGCTGCGGGACCTGGTGTCCTACAACGAGAAGCGCAACGAGGCCAACCTCGAGGACAACCGCGACGGCGAGTCGCACAACCGGTCGTGGAACTGCGGGGTCGAGGGCCCGACGCAGGACCCCGAGGTCAAGGCCCTGCGCGCCCGGCAGCAGCGCAACTTCCTGACCACCCTGATCCTCAGCCAGGGCGTGCCCATGCTCGCCCACGGGGATGAGATGGGTCGCACGCAACAGGGCAACAACAACGTGTACTGCCAGGACAACGAGCTCTCCTGGATGGACTGGGACCTCACCGACGAGCAGGAGAGCCTGCTCGGCTTCACCCGCCGCCTGATCCAGATCCGCCGCAACCACCACGTGTTCCAGCGGCGACGCTTCTTCGCCGGCAGTGCCGACCACGGCGGCGAGTCGTCGATGGGCGACATCGCCTGGCTCACGCCGGACGGCGAGCACATGGCCGAGGAGGACTGGACCCAGGGCGACGCCCAGGCCGTCATGGTCTTCCTCAACGGAGAGGCGATCCCCGAGCCGGACACGCGCGGCGACCGGATCGTCGGCGACTCCTTCCTCATCCTCTTCAACGCCCACGACGAGGACATGACGTTCACCCTCCCCGACGAGGGGTACGGCGACGGGTGGTTCGTCGAGATCGACACCGCAGCCGAGGTCGTCGACCCGGGCGAGTACGGCCCCGACACCGAGATCCACGTGGTGTCCCGCTCCCTCGTCGTCCTGCGCTGCCGCAGGGACGATCCCACGCCGGCTCCGGCCGGGGTGTCGGGGGTGGCTCGGGCGTGACGGCGCAGGCGGCAGACGAGCACCGGATGGCATCCGACCGGAGCCAACACCACCGGACGACCCAGCGGGCCAGGCTCGCCGCGGCACGGCAGGCGCTGACCGCGCGGCACCGGCCGGGTCCCGGGCGTCCGGTGCCCGTCTCGACCTACCGCCTGCAGATCCACGGCGGCTTCACCTACGCGGACGCCGCCCGGCAGGTTCCGTACCTCGCCGCGCTCGGGGTGACCCACGCATACCTCTCGCCGATCCTGCAGCCGGCCACCGGCTCGACGCACGGATACGACGTCCTCGACCACACCCGGCTCAACGCCGAGGCGGGTGGGCACGCCGGCTTCGACCGGCTCGTCGACGTCTGTCGCGAGCACGGACTGGGGATCATCGTCGACGTCGTGCCCAACCACATGACGGTGCCGCGGCCGACCCACCTGAACTCCCCGCTCTGGTCGCTGCTGCGCGAGGGGCGCGAGTCGCCGTTCGCGGCCTGGTTCGACGTCGACTGGCATGTCGAGGACGACCGGATCCTCATGCCGGTCCTCGGTGGCAGCGTCGAGGCCGCGATCGCCAACGGCGACATCGTCCTGGCCTCCGACGGCGGCCCCACCGGTCGGGAGTGGGTCATCTGGCACTACGGCGACGAGTTCCCGGTGCACCCCGGCACCGAGCACCTGCCGCTGCCCGAGCTGCTCGAGTCGCAGGCCTACCGGCTCTCGAGCTGGCGGGAGGCCGCCGAGGGCCTGAACTACCGCCGCTTCTTCGACGTCACCACCCTCGTCGCCGTCCGCGTCGAGGACCCCGTCGTGTTCGCCTCGACGCACGCGCTGCTGCTCTCGCTGTACGGCCACGGCGCGATCGACGGGTTCCGGATCGACCATCCGGACGGTCTCGCCGACCCGGGTGGCTACCTCGAGGCCCTCGCCGCGGGCACCGGCGACGGCTGGGTCGTCGTCGAGAAGATCCTCGAGGGCGAGGAGGAGCTGCCCGCCGGGTGGCGCTGCGCCGGCACCACCGGCTACGACGCGCTGCTGCGGGTCCAGCAGGTGCTCACCGACGGCCGCGGCGCGGCCGAGCTCGACCGGATCTGGGAGGAGCGGTCCCACGACACCCCGCACGGCATCCCGCTCGAGCAGACCATCGTCGCCTCCAAGCGCCTCGTCGTCGACGACGTCCAGGCCGCCGAGGTCGACCGGCTGATGCGCCTCGTCGCACGGATCGTGCCGGAGGAGGACCAGGGGGCGCTGCGGCGCGCGCTCGAGGCGATGCTCGTCTCGATGGACCGCTACCGGGCCTACATCATCCCGGGCAAGGCCGGCGACGGCGTCGCGGTCTCCGTGCTCGAGGGCGTGCGGGACCGGGCCCGCGACCTGCTCGACGAGGCCGACCACGAGGCTCTCGAGGTCATGGGCATCCTGGTCACCGGCGGCTGGCTCGCGCAGGCGCAGCACGGGAGCCAGGACGTGTGGGACGAGTTCCGGGTCCGGTTCCAACAGACCTGCGGCCCGGTCATGGCCAAGGGCATCGAGGACACCGCCTTCTACCGCTGGCTGCGTCTCGCCGGTGCCAACGAGGTCGGCGGTCACCCGCAGCACCTCTCGATCGGGGTCGACGCGTTCCACGAGTATGCGGTGGGCCGGCTCGAGCACTGGCCGCTGACGATGACGACGCTCACCACGCACGACACGAAGCGCTCGGAGGACGTGCGGGCCCGGCTCATGGTGCTCGCCGCCGATCCCGCCGGTTGGGCCGAGTGGCTCGTCGAGGCCGAGCGGCTCGCCGAGCCGCACCGCACCGAGCGGTTGGACCGACCGACCGAGTACCTCATCTGGCAGACCCTGGTCGGCACCTGGCCGATCACCGCGGCGCGCCTCGAGGAGTACCTCCTCAAGGCGGTGCGCGAGGCCAAGGCGCACACCGCGTGGATCGACGGCGACGCGGAGTACGAGGACGCGGTCACCGCGTTCGCGCTCGCCGTGCTGCGCGACCCCGCGATCCGCACCCACCTCGACGAGTGGGTCGCCGCGCACGCCGAGACGATCCGCGCCGGCATCCTCGGTCAGCGGCTGGTCCAGCTCACCATGCCGGGCGTCCCCGACGTCTACCAGGGCTGCGAGATCGTCAACCTCGCCCTCGTCGACCCCGACAACCGCCGGCCGGTCAACTACGAGGACCGGGCCACGCGGCTGGCGCGCCTCGACGAGGGGGAGCCGCCGGTCGACCTCGACGACGAGAAGCTGCTCGTGGTCTCCCGGGCCCTGCGGCTGCGCCGGGACCACCCGGGGTGGTTCACCGGCGAGGAGGCGACGTATGCGCCGCTCACCGCGCCCGACGGGATCCTCGCCTTCACCCGCGGTGACGCGGGCGGACCGGCGGTCGTCGTCGTCGCCAGCCGCGTCGGCCCACAGCGGCCGTGGACCGCCGAGGGCGACCACCGCATACGCCTGCCGGAGGGGGAGTGGGCCGACCTGCTGGCCGACCGCTCGCTGAGCGCGGGCGACGAGGACATCGCGGTGGCCGACGTGCTCGCGGGTCGGCCGGTGGCGCTGCTGGTGCGGGTCGACGACGAGGCGGGGGACGAGGCGAGCGACGGGACGAGCACGGACGACGACAGGGAGGAACACCAGTGATCAGCGTCTGGGCGCCGAACGCCGAGTCGGTCGAGATCGACGCGCTCGCCGACGACCGACCGCTGCGCGAGGCGATGCGCAAGGGCCGTGGGGGGTGGTGGCGCTGGGACGGCGACCCCGGCGAGCACGACGTGTTCGACTACGGCTTCGTCCTCGACGGAGGCACCGTGCTGCCCGACCCGCGCAGCGCCTGGCAGCCGTTCGGTGTGCACCGCCGGAGCCGCTGGTGGACCGGCACCCCGAAGGTCCGGCGCGACCCCGCCTGGCGGGGCCCGCGTGCGGGAGCCGGGACCCCCGGCGGGGTCGTCTACGAGATGCACGTCGGGACGTTCACCCCTCAGGGCACCCTGGAC
Organism: Dermatophilaceae bacterium; assembly: GCA_049582485.1. Lineage (GTDB taxonomy): Bacteria > Actinomycetota > Actinomycetes > Actinomycetales > Dermatophilaceae > F2B08. Next base: position 5,038 of record JBAUUB010000189.1, on the reverse strand, counting down.
AGCGCGATCGAGCGCCTCGACCACCTTGTCGACCTCGGCGTCGACGTCGTCCAGGTCATGCCGCTGGCGGCGTTCCCGGGCCGACGCGGGTGGGGCTACGACGGCGTCGGCTTCTACAGCGTCCACGACGCCTACGGCGGGCCCGATGCGTTCATCCGGTTCGTCGACGCCTGCCACGCGCGCGGCCTCGGGGTCTGCCTCGACGTCGTCTACAACCACCTCGGCCCGGTGGGCAACTACCTCGGGCTGTTCGGTCCGTACTTCACCGACACCCACGACACCCCGTGGGGCTGGGCGGTCAACCTCGACGCCGAGCACAGCGATGTCGTGCGCCGGTTCATCGTCGACGCGGCGACGCGGTGGTTCGAGCTGTTCGGCGTCGACGCGCTCCGGCTCGACGCCGTGCACGAGCTCAAGGACGACACCCCGGAGCGCGACGGCGGCCTGCACCTGCTCGCGCAGCTGTCCGAGGCGACCGCGGCGCTCGCGGAGCGGCTCCAGCGGCCGCTCGACCTCATCGCCGAGAGCGACCTCAACGACGCCGCCATGGTCACGCCGGTCGCCGAGGGCGGGCTCGGCATGAGCGCGCAGTGGGCCGACGACGTGCACCACGCCCTGCACGTCGCGCTCACCGGTGAGATGCAGGGGTACTACGCGGACTTCGCGGACCCGGCGGCCCTGCCCAAGACCTTGACCGGCGCGTTCTTCCACGACGGCTCGTTCAGCACCTTCCGGGGCCGGCAGTGGGGTGCGCCGGTCGATCGCTCGACGATCGGCGGCCACCGGTTCGTCGCCTACCTGCAGACCCACGACCAGGTCGGCAACCGCGCGACCGGCGACCGGATCGGGGCCTCCGTCGCGCCCGGACAGCAGGCCGCCGGCGCGGCGCTATACCTGCTGTCGACGTTCACCCCCATGGTGTTCATGGGGGAGGAGTGGGCCGCGTCGACGCCGTGGCAGTACTTCACCGACTTCCGCGACGCCGAGATGGGGCGGGCGGTGAGCGAGGGCCGGCGTGCCGAGTTCGCCGAGCACGGCTGGGTCGACGGCGAGGTGCCGGATCCTCAGGACGAGTCGACCCGCGACGCGTCGGTGCTGCGCTGGGACGAGGTCGGCGTCGGCGACCACCGGGCGATGCTGCTCTGGTACCGCCGGCTCATCGAGCTGCGGCGCTCCGAGCCGGACCTCGCCGACGAGGACCTGAGGGCCGTCGCAGTCGAGCGCGACGCGGACGCCGGCTGGGTCGTCGTGCGACGCGGCGCCTTCCGGGTCGTCGCCAACCTCGCGGACGGGGAGGTCAGGGTCCCGCTCGACGGGACCGTGGGGGAGGTGACCGCCTCGTTCGGCGAGGTGTCGAAGCCACGGCGAGGAGCGCATACCCTGCGGATCGGCGGCCACAGCGTGGCCGTTGTGCGGACCGCCTAACCCGACCCGAACGCGGCGGCGTACTCCCCGCCGAGGTTCTCGTAGTCCGACCACCGCACCTGGCTGACCGTCCCGGTCCTGACGCTGTCCACGAGCCGGTCGAGGTAGTACTCCCAGCCCGGACCCACGTCGCTGACAGGGTGGGCGCCGGTGAGCACCTGCGCAAAGGTCAGCACGGTCCGGCCGTTCTCCTCGTGGAGCCGGGCGTCCAGGGTCCACACCTGGGCGGGGTCGTCGTGGACGTTGTGCACGCGCAGGTGGTGCGGCGGGTGGCACTCGTCGACGGAGTACGGCTCGACGGGCATCTCGTCCTCGAATGCCCACGTGACCTCAACGAGACCCGTGGCCGGGTCGCCGGTCCAGGTGCAGAACCAGCGGCCGAGGCGCTCGGACTCGGTGATTGCCGCCCACACGTGCGCGATGGGTGCGGCGAACGTGCGGGTCAGCACGAGGTGCTCCTGTCCGCCTCGCAGCTCTCGTGCTCCTGTGATCATGCGCTCTCTCCTGACTGTGTGGGGGATGACCCCAGGGCGGTATGCGGTGGTCCGGTCCGTGCCGAACCGGTGCGTTCGCGCACGGTGCGGCGCACCTCGAGCTCGAGGGCGTCCAGTGCGTGCTCGCCGACCGGTGGCCGGGGTGCGGACCGGAGCGCGGCCGTCCACCGGTCCACGTGCTCAAGGGGCTCTGGGACGAGCTCGAAGTGGCGCTCCCGGCCGCGGTCGGTCGCCCGGACGAGACCGGCGTCGGCGAGGACGCGCAGGTGACGGCTGACGGCGGGCCGAGAGATCCCGCGGTCCCGGGTCAGGTCGACTACGCGCATGGCACCGTCGCGGGCCAGCTGCTCGAGCAGGCTGCGCCGCACCGGGTCGGCGATGGCGGTGAAGACATCCACGGGAAATAGGTAACCGCTCTGTTACTAATCTGTCAACAGCGGTTGAGCCGATGTCGAGTGGACCGCCTAGGCTGACGGGCGTGTCGCTCGCCACCGTCACGCTGCGCAGGATCCGGCCACACCTGGCCACCTGGCTCGCGGTGCTCACCTCGATCCTGGTGACCGCCACCACTGTCGGTGCGCTCGTGCTGCTCAGCGAGCAGATCGGGGCGGCGAGCACCCGGGGCCTGATCTCGGCGGCCGACCCCGCCGCCCGGTCCGTCGCGGTGACCTCATCGGTCGCGGGGGGAGAGCGGGCCGCTGCCGACGCGGCCGTCTCGGACCTGTTGGCGCCGGTGAGCGAGGGGGCGGAGATCACGACCGTCGCGACCGCCACCTCGCGCGGCATCGTCGGGCAGCCCGAGAACGCGCGGGCCCTGCTCGCCGAGGTCGGCGACGTCGACAGCCACGCCGACCTGGTGGCGGGCGCGTGGCCGAGCACCGAGGGCGGGATGCTCGAGGTGGCCGTGCACGAAGCCGCCGCGGCCGCGCTCGGGCTCGAGGTCGGGTCCACGGTCGGGTTGGTGGACCTGCTCGACCAGGACGCCGCAGCGCAGGAGGCGGAGGTCGTCGGCACCTTCCTCCCGAAGGATCCCGCGGACGCCCTCTGGACGGCCCTTCCGATCGCGGCGAGCGGGACGACGAGCACCGAGTTCGAGACCTACGGTCCCGTCCTGCTCGCCGAGGGCGCACTCGACGCCGGTGCCGCCGGCTCGGCGACCGTGACCTGGCGGGTGTCACCCCGCATCCCGGGTGCGAACGCCGACGCCGTCGTCGCCCTCGCCGACCGGGTCCGGGACACGCTCGAGGCAGGGCGGGCGGCCGCCTCGCTGAACGACCCACGCGCGGTGGCGGTCCTGCGCGGGGCGCAGACGTCCTCGGACCTCCCGGCCCTGCTCGACGAGGCCGCCGAGCTGTCCACCCGGGCGCAGGCGGCCCTGCTGACCCCGGTGTTCCTCCTGCTCCTCCTCGGCGGCACCGCCCTCGCGGTCAGCGTCTCCCTCCTCGCCCTGCTCCGCGAAGGGGAGACCCGGCTGCTGCGCACGCGGGGCGCCTCGACGGTGCAGATCGCCCGGATCGCATTCGGCGAGGGTGTGCTCCTCGTCGCGGTCGCGGTCCTGGCCGGAGCCCTCCTCGCGCCCCTGGTCGCCTCCCTCGTCGCCGCCCGGGCGGGGTTGGAGGCCGGGGGGACAGGGGTCGAGGGACCGGGAGTGGCCGCCGCGCTGCGCGACCCCACGCTGCTCGTGACCCTGACCGTCGTCGGCCTGCTCGCGGTGGTCACGGTCGTCGTCACGACAGTGGTGCGCTCACGCGACCTGCCGCGGGGGGCGGCCCGCCCGGGGTTGGTCCGCGTGCTCGCCGGCGCCGGGGTCGACCTCGTCCTCGTCGCCCTCGGGCTGCTGGCCCTGCTGCAGCTCCGGCGTTATCTCGAGGACCCGACTCCGACGCTCGACCCGGTCACCGCGGCCGCTCCCGGACTCCTGGTGGCGGCGGCGGCCGTCGCGGTGCTGCGGGTGCTTCCGCTGCTGGCGCGGTTTGTCGGCCGCCTGACCGGCGAGCGCTCGCTGCCCGTGGCGTGGGGCGGCTGGCAGGTGGCCCGCCGGCTCGGCACCCAGGCGGGCGCGCTGCTCCTGATCCTGCTCGCCGTCCCGATCGGCGTCCTCGCGGTGGCCCAGCAGTCGACGACCACGGCCGCGATCGCTGACCAGAGCGACTTCGCCGCCGGTGCGCCGCTGCGGGTGGTCCCGCGCCCGGACGCCGTGCGCGACCCGGCTCTCCTCACCCGCTATGCCGACGTCGCGGGCGGCGCGGACCGGGTCCTGCCCGTCGCGCGCGAGACGATGACGCTCGGCTCGCTCGAACGGGTCACCGTGCTGGCGCTCGACAGCACCACCGCGGGCACGGTCGCACGCCCCCGGGACGATCTCGTCGAAGGGGAGACGTGGGCCGGCCTCATGGACCGCCTCGCCGAGGCGCGGCCGGAGTCGGTGCCCGGCGTCCGGCTCCCGGACGACGTCGCCGAGCTCGAGGTCGCCCTCGCCCTCGACCTGCGCGACGCCGACGTCGTCTTCCCTCCCGGCGAGGCCCCGGCCGAAGCCGGCGACCTCGTCGTCGTACTCACCGACGGCACCGGTCGCACCTGGCCGGTCACCGCCGGAGACATCGCGAGCGGGAGGCCGGCGACCGTGTCGGTCGAGGAGGGGCTGCCGCGACCCCTGACGATCACGGCTTTGCAGGTCCTGACCAGCCTCGCGTGGTACGCCGACGAGCAGGGGCCTCTCCTCCAGGTCTCTCTCGAGTCCGTCAACGCCGACGGCCGCCCGGTGTCCGCCGATGGGCTCGGCGACCCGGTCGTGCGCGAGGGTCAGGTGGTGCTCACCGCGACCCGCGACGAGACGGCACCTCCGCCGGTCGTCCTCACCGAGGAGGTCGCCGCCGACCTCGAGGTGGGCGTGGGTGACCTGATGACGCTGCCGGTGCGCGGCCAGAGCCTCGATGTCGAGGTCGCGGGCATCGTTCGCGCCCTCCCGACCGCGGCCGTCCCCGAGCGCGGCGTGGTCGCCGACTTCGCCACCCTGGACGCCGCGGCGCTCGCAGCCGCCGACGGCGCTGTTCTCGTCGGGACCGCGCCGCGGGAGGTGTGGCTGGACCCGGTCGATGTTGCCGCCGCCGAGTCCGCGC
>JBAUUB010000188.1:0-9796 GCA_049582485.1 Dermatophilaceae bacterium | reverse complement strand
TTCGACGACTGCCTCACGCTGGCCCGCAAGCTCGCCGAGGCCTATCCGGTCGAGCTGGTCAACTCGGTCAACCCGGCCCGCATCGAGGGGCAGAAGACGGCCTCCTTCGAGATCATCGACGCCCTCGGCGACGCGCCCGACATCCACTGCCTTCCAGTCGGGAACGCCGGGAATGTCACCGCCTACTGGAAGGGGTACACGGAGGCCGCCGAGCCGACGCCGGGACGAGGCGGCGCCGAGCTCGCGGCCATCGCGACCCGGCGCCCGGAGATGTGGGGATTCCAGGCCGCCGGTGCGGCCCCCATCGTGCTCGGCCATCCGGTCGACCACCCTGACACGATCGCCACCGCGATCCGGATCGGTAATCCGGCATCGTGGCGCCAGGCCGAGCAGGCGCGAGACGACTCCGGCGGCACCATCGACTCGGTGACCGACGAGCAGATCCTGGACGCACACCGGTTGTTGTCGGCGAGGGAGGGGATCTTCGTCGAGCCGGCCTCTGCCGCCGGCGTCGCGGGGTTGATCAAGCGGCACGCTGCCGGAAAGGTCCCGCCGGGCTCGACCATCGTGTGCACCGTGACCGGCCATGGGCTCAAGGATCCGCAGTGGGCTCTGAGAACGGCCGACGGCGGCGAGGTCGCACCGACCCGCGTAGGTGTCGATGCCTACTCTGCGGCGGTGGCTCTCGGGCTGGACGACTGAGCGGCCCATGACGTCGTCGTGGTCGAGCGGAACCGGGAGTGGTCACGGGACGGTCGTCGTCCGGGTCCCGGCGAGCAGTGCCAACCTCGGGCCCGGCTTCGACTCCATCGGGCTGGCCCTCGGGGTCTGGGACGAGTGCACCGTCACCGTCCGGGAGGAGCCCGGGGTGCGCATCGAGGTGACGGGTTCGGGGGCCGGTGAGGTCCCGCTCGACGAGAGCCATCTTGTGTACCGGACCATGGTCCACACCTGGTCCGTGCTCGGCGCAGCCCCGCCACGTGGCCTCGAGCTGCGGTGCCACAACGCCGTGCCGCACGGGCGGGGGATGGGGTCGTCGGCCACGGCGATCGTCAGCGGCATCGTCGCCGCTCAGGCCGTGCTCGGACTCCGTGACGGGTCAGGCCGCTTGGTCGACCTCGCCGTCGCCAACGACATCGCGGCGGCCCTCGAAGGGCACCCGGACAACTCGTCGGCCTCGATCTACGGCGGCCTCACGCTGTCCTGGACCGACGACGAGGACGACGAACGCACCCGCACCGTGCGCGCCCCGCTCCACGACGAGGTCGACGTCGTCGTCCTCGTGCCCGCCGTCCAGCTCTCGACGGCGAAGGCACGCTCGGTCCTACCCGCGCAGGTCCGGCTCGGTGACGCGGCCCGCAACTCCGCCCGGGCGGCGCTGCTCGTCCACGCGCTCGGCCACGACCCGTCTCTGTTGCTGCCGGCAACTCGGGAGTGGCTGCACCAGGAACCGCGCCGACCTGCGTATCCGTCGTCCATGGCCCTGGTGGACCGGATGCGGGCTGCGGGCCACGCGGCCGTGATCAGCGGGGCCGGCCCTTCCGTTCTGGTTCTGACGACCCGCGATGCGGCCGCGTCGGTCGTCGGGCTCGCCGACTCGGACTGGACGGTCCTGCGACCAGGCATTCCCCAGGAGGGCGCCCTGGTCACCGGGGTCGGGACGTTCGCCGACGCCGCCCCCGAGAGGCCATGACGCGCCCCGCGGCGCGCGCCGTGGCGGATACGGGATACCTGGAGGTGCGGTGGTACATTGGAGCAGCGCTCACGGCTACACCCCGCCGGTTCTGACAGCGCGACCACCATGATCCACGCGTCGGTGCGATGCACCAGGACGCGACCGTGGAGCCCACCGACGTGTGCCCACGACTCATGGTCCCGGTCATCCAGTGACCGAACGTCAACCCAGGCTCGCCGGCCCCCGCGTCGTCATGAGCCCTACACACGGGGAAAGGGTCCCTTCGTGACAGACACACCCACTCTCGAGGCAGCCTCGACCGCGGAGCAGGCCTCCGCTCCTGCCCGGCGATCCGGCGCGCTCAGCGCGATGAAGGTCGCCGAGCTGCAGGGTCTGGCCTCGAGCCTCGGCATCACCGGAACCGGCAAGATGCGCAAGTCGGATCTCATCGATGCCATCAAGGCCCGCCAGTCGGGCACGGCACCCGGCCGAGGCAGCCGCCGGGCCGAGCGCCCCGCCGAGGCGCCGCAGCGCCGGGAGCGCACCGACGGCGATGTGAGCCAGAGCTCGACCGAGAGCCCCGGGGCGGTCGAGACCGCCGACGACCGTCGAGCCGCGACCATCGACCGCGGGGACGATGTCCGCCAGGAGCGGTCGACGGCGCGACCCGACGAGGATCGCCAGCGCCAGAACCGGGGTGCGGCCCGGCAGAACGACGGTCGGACCACCGACCGAAGCGATGACAACCGAGCCGACAGCCGAGCTGACGACCGTCGGGACGAGAACCGGAGGGGCAACCGGCAGGCCGACGACCGGCAGGCCGACGAGCGGCAGGGTGACGAGGGCCGCAGGGACAACCGACAGGCCGACGACCGGCGGACAGACGACCGGCAGGGTGACGACCGGCAGGGCTCGCAACGGGATGCCGACGACGGGGAGGGCGGCGGGCGCCGACGGCGCAACCGCAACCGCAACCGGAACCGCGACAAGCGCCGCGGCCGCCCCGAGGGTGCGACCCAGCAGGGCGAGGGCGAGAGCCTGCCGCCGGTCTCCGACGACGACGTGCTCGTGCCCGTCGCCGGACTGCTCGAGGTGCTCGACAACTACGCGTTCATCCGCACCTCTGGCTACCTCGCCGGCCCGAACGACGTCTACGTCCCGCTCGGGATGGTCAAGCGGTTCGGCCTCCGCAAGGGCGACGCCGTGACCGGCCAGGTGCGCGCCCCCGGCGAGGAGGGCCAGTCGCGCGACCAGATGCAGTCGGGCGCCAAGAGCGGTCGCCAGAAGTACAACCCGCTCGTCCAGCTCGACACAGTCAACGGCCAGACCCCCGACGAGGCGCGTCGCCGGCCGGAGTTCAGCAAGCTCACTCCGCTCTATCCGCAGCAGCGCCTGCGGCTCGAGACCGAGTCGACCCAGCTGACCACGCGTGTCATCGACCTGGTGGCGCCGATCGGTAAGGGACAGCGCGGACTGATCGTCGCGCCCGCCAAGGCCGGCAAGACGATGGTGATGCAGTCCATCGCCAACGCGATCACGACGAACAACCCCGAGGTCCACCTCATGGTCGTTCTGGTCGATGAGCGTCCTGAGGAGGTCACCGACATGCAGCGCGCCGTGCGCGGCGAGGTGATCGCGTCCACCTTCGACCGGCCGGCGGAGGACCACACCACCGTCGCCGAACTGGCCATCGAGCGAGCCAAGCGCCTGGTCGAGATGGGTCACGACGTCGTCGTGCTCCTGGACTCGATCACCAAGCTGGGCCGCGCATACAACCTCTCGGCCCCCGCCAGCGGTCGGATTCTCTCCGGTGGCGTCGACAGCGCAGCGCTGTACCCGCCCAAGAAGTTCTTCGGTGCCGCTCGCAACATCGAGAACGGCGGATCGCTCACCATTCTGGCCACCGCGCTCGTCGAGACCGGATCCCGGATGGACGAGGTCATCTTCGAGGAGTTCAAGGGCACCGGGAACATGGAGCTCAAGCTGGACCGTCAGCTCGCGAACCGGCGCATCTTCCCGGCCGTCGACATCAACAACTCCGGCACGCGCAAGGAGGAGATCCTCCTCGGGGGCGACGAGCTGAAGATCATGTGGAAGCTGCGGCGCGTGCTTGCGGCGCTCGACGCGCAGGCGGGTATCGAGCTGCTGCTCGATCGGCTCCGCAAGACCAAGACCAACGTCGAGTTCCTCGTCCAGGTCCAGCAGACCTCGAGCATCAGGCTGGAGGACGAGGACCAGGACTGACCGCGACCGCCTGGGACGGCGGTGGGTGGCAGCGGTGCAGAGTGTCCGCCCCGAACCGGCGTCGCCGTGGTCGAATGCGCCTGTGTCTGCACCAGACCGGATGTCAGCGGGGGCGGTCTGGGCCGCCCTCGGTGCGGCGTCCCTATGGGGGACGACCGGGACGGCGCAGGCGCTGGGCCCCGATGCGTCCGACCCGACGCAGGTCGGCGCCCTGCGGATCCTCGTGGGAGCCCTTGCGCTTGTTCTGCTGGCGGGAACTACTCTGTGGCGGCGCCCCGGAGCCACGCGAATGGCGCGTGCCGTTCTGGGGTCGCTTCCGAAGCCCGTCCTGGTCATGGCCGGAGGACTTGCGGTCGCCGCCTACCAGGTCTGCTTCTTCGTCGGGGTCCAGCGCAGTGGAGTGGCGGTCGGCACCGTCGTGGCGCTCGGTGTCGCGCCCCTGGCGACCGGACTGCTGGGGATCGCTCTCGGCGAGTGGGTGACGGTGCGATGGGCGGTCTCCACACTGGCCGCCGTCGCCGGAGTGGTCCTTCTCGTCGTCGGACAGACGTCGGGCTCGGGAGACTCCACGGATGCCTTCGGACTCCTCGCCGCCGTGGGCGCGGGAGTGTCCTATGCGGGGTACACGATCGCCGCTCGGGCGCTGATTCTGCAGGGTGAGAGCGGGATCAGGGTCATGGCGCTGCTCTTCGTCGTGGGTGCGCTGGCCCTCGTCCCGGTCCTCCTGGGAGCCGATCTGAGCTGGCTGTGGACCGCCCGCGGCCTGGGCATGGTGCTGTGGCTCGGCCTGGTCGCGACCGGTCTGGCGTACGTCCTGTTCCAGCGCGGGCTGTCGGGTCTGCCGGCCGGGTCCGTCGCGACGCTGTCCCTCGCCGAGCCCGTGACGGCGACTGCGCTCGGGGTCGCCGTCCTCGGTGAGCGTCCCGGTCTCCTCACCGGCGTCGGGATGCTCGTCGTGGTCCTCGGTCTGCTGCTCATGGCGGCAGGTGGGCCGCGCCCGCAGCGCCCGGGTTCGGCTCGGAATCGCCCACGAGGACTCAGGAGACGAGGACTGAGAAGTCGAGGTCTCAGAAGTCGAGGAAGTCGCAGCGCCGGGGATCCTCCCCGTCGGCCCCGTGATAGTGCAGCTCGACCTCTCGATGGCCCAGGATGATGCGGTATCCGGGAACGACCCCGACCGTTTGTCCGTCGGCCCACGCGGGGCAGCCGAGAGCGCCGCTCGGCCAGACGACGTCCTCCACGCGCACGACCCGCACCTCACCGGCCGGGTAGCCCATCTCCTCGACCAGGAGGTCGACTGCCGTGCGCACCTCGGCCTCCCGGGTGCTGGGCGTGCCGACGTTCGGGGCGGGCGGGAACCTCGGGGAAGAGGCGCTCGACGGAGAGGTCGGTGCGGGGGAGGGGATTGCTGGAGAGGCGATGACGGACCCCGGCGGCGACTCGCCGGTCGCGTCGCCGTCACCGCTGCAAGCGCACAGGGCCAGCAGCAGCGCCGCCACCGCGCCCCACCGCCTCACCACCATCGGACCAGTCTCGCACCTCCGGTCCGGCGAGCGACGATGGTCCATGGACGGGGGAACGGGCGCGGATTGGGGCCCAGGGCCGCACTCTGGCACACTTGTCCCTTGGACCGGTTCACGGCGCGCGCGCGTACCTGAGCGCTCTCCACGACGGAGCTGCGCAGGCGGGGCGCCCCATCGGAGGCGATGACGCAGGGTCTGCAGCACGGCGCTGGGCCCGCCGACCCGGTAACACCAAGGAGAGACACGTGAAGAAGGACATTCACCCGAACTACGTGGAGACCACGGTCACCTGCACCTGTGGGGCCACGTTCACCACCCGCAGCACGGCCAGCGACGGCGCGATTCACGCCGACGTCTGCAGCCAGTGCCACCCGTTCTACACCGGCAAGCAGAAGATCCTCGACACCGGTGGCCGCGTCGCCCGCTTCCAGGCCCGTTACGGCAAGAAGGCCGACGCCAAGTAGCACTCTCGAAGCGCCGGTCCTCCGACCCACTCCCGGGTCGAGTCGGACCGGCGCTTCGTCGTTGGCCCGAAGACCCGCACCCCACCATCGTCAGGAGCACCCCATGCTCGAGTCCGCCCTCGCGCTCGTCGAGGAGTACGCCGCACTCGAGACGCGCATGGCCGACCCTGCGGTCGCGGCGGACCAGGCGGCACTGCGCGAGACCAGCAAGCGGTATGCGGCACTCGCCCCGACCGTTGCGGCCTACCACGCCTGGCGCAGGGTCGTCGGCGACCTCGACGCCGCCCGGGAGCTGGCCGGTGAGGACGAGTCCTTCGCCGCCGAGGTGCCCGCCCTGGAGGCCGAGGCGTCCGCTGCGGAGGACCGGCTCCGACGGCTGCTCATCCCACGTGACCCCGACGACGACCGGGATGTGATCCTCGAGGTCAAGGCGGGGGAGGGCGGGGAGGAGTCCGCGCTGTTCGCGGGGGACCTGCTCCGGATGTACCTGCGGTACGCCGAGCGCCGGGGATGGAGCACCCAGCTGCTGGACGCCACGGAGTCCGACCTCGGCGGCTACAAGGACGTCCGGGTGGCGATCAAGAGCCGAGGGACTCCGGCGCCCGGGGAGGCTCCCTGGGCGCGGCTGAAGTACGAAGGTGGCGTGCACCGTGTTCAGCGGGTGCCGGTCACAGAGAGCCAGGGTCGGATCCACACCAGTGCCGCCGGAGTCCTCGTCATGCCCGAGGCGGAGGACGTCGAGATCGAGATCGGCCCGAACGACCTGAAGATCGACGTGTACCGGAGCTCGGGACCAGGTGGCCAGAGTGTGAACACGACGGACTCGGCGGTGCGCATCACCCATCTGCCGACGGGTCTGGTCGTCTCGTGCCAGAACGAGAAGAGCCAGCTGCAGAACAAGGAGACGGCGCTGCGCGTCCTCCGGGCGCGCCTGGCCCAGCTGGCCCAGGACGCGGCCGACGCCGAGGCCAGCGCAGCGAGACGCAGCCAGGTCCGCACGGTGGACCGTTCCGAGCGGATCCGCACCTACAACTTCCCCGAGAACCGCGTGGCGGACCACCGCACGGGCTACAAGTCCTACAACCTCGACGTCGTGCTGGGCGGCGACCTCGACCCGGTCGTACAGTCGGCGCTCGACGCCGACGAGGCGGCGACGCTGGCCGCGCTCGGGGAGCAGTGAGCACGGCCGAGCGGGACAGGGGCCCCGTCGCCCTCGACGAGGTCGTGCGATCGGCCGCCCGCAGCCTGGCCGCCGCCGGGGTCCCCTCCCCGGACGCAGACGCCGTCGCTCTGGCGGCTCACGTGCTCGGGTGTGCCGACGAGGAGGTTCGGCGCCGGATGCTCCTGCGCCATGAAGTCGACGCCGACGTCCAGCGCAGCTACGGAGCGCTCGTCGCAGAACGTGCCCAGCGCATACCCCTGCAGCACCTCACCGGTGTCGCGGCCTTCCGGCATCTGACGCTGCGGGTCGGCCCGGGGGTGTTCGTGCCGCGCCCGGAGACCGAGGTCGTCGCCCAGGCGGCCGTCGACGAGGCGCTCGGAGGCGGTCCGCATCCGCTCGTCGTCGATCTGTGCACCGGTTCAGGGGCGATCGCTCTGGCGATCGCCTCGGAAGTCCCCGGTGCTCGGGTGATCGGTGTCGAGATCGACGCCCTCGCGATCGGGTGGGCACAGGCCAACAGAGCAGCGACCGGACTCGAAGTGGAGCTCCTGCACGACGACGCGACCGCTGCGCTGCCCGAACTCGAGGGGACGGTCGACGTGGTCGTGAGCAACCCGCCCTACATCCCGGAGGGGATGGAGCCCCTCGATCCGGAGGTGCGCGACCACGACCCGGCAGTCGCGCTCTACGGCGGGTCCGAGGACGGTCTGCGGATCCCGCTCGCCGTCGGTGCCCGGGCGGCTCGGCTGTTGCGTCCGGGCGGTCTGCTCGTCATGGAGCACGCCGACAGTCACGGGCGCAGCCTGCCGGAGCGGCTGGAGCGCACCGGTGCCTGGTGTGAGCTCGCCGACCACCTCGACCTGTCCGGACGCCCGCGGTTCGTCACCGCAAGACGACGCTGACCCTTCCGGAGGGTATGCCGGACCTCGTGGACGGCCCTGCGGGACGACGAACGGGCCGCGGCACGTGCCGCGGCCCGCTCGTGACTAAGCGGTGGATCAGAGGATCCACATGAGCAGGACGATGATCAGGAGTACGCCGACGATCGTCCAGATCAGTCCGGAACCGCGCATAGGTGTCTTCCTCTCTCAGCTGGGTCGGGGATGTGCCCAGATGCCAGCAGCCTAGCCGTGCATCGTCGCAGGTGGGAAAGCCGCGCCGAGTTATTCGTGCGTCTCCGGCGACTCGCCGACGCGCGGGACGGCCGGCACCGTAGGCTGTAGCGCTATGAGTCCCGTCTTCGACTGCTCCTCCGAGAGCATGCGTCGCGAGGGGCTGGCGAAGGCTGCGGAGGCCGTCCGGGAGGGCAAGCTCGTCGTCCTTCCCACCGACACCCTGTACGGCATCGGCGCCGATGCGTTCGATCGCACCGCGGTGCAGGGTCTGCTCGCGGCGAAGGGACGGGGCCGGCATATGCCGCCCCCGGTTCTCGTCGGCGACATCCGGACCATCGACGGACTGGCGATCGACGTGCCCGACTATGTCCGAGCACTCGTCGAGGAGTTCTGGCCCGGACCGCTGACCGTGGTGCTGAAGGCGCAGCCGTCGCTCACCTGGGACCTCGGGGACACCAACGGAACGGTCGCCCTACGCATGCCCGACCACCCTCTGGCCCTCGAGCTGCTGCAGGAGGTCGGTCCGATGGCCGTCTCCAGTGCCAACGTGACCGGGTGGCCGGCCGCTCGCACGATGGTGGACGCGGCGACCCAGCTCGGCTCGGCGGTCTTCGTCTACCTCGACGGCGGACCGGTCGGCGAGGGTCTGCCCTCGACGATCGTCGACTGTACGACCCGGCCGCCGACCATCCTGCGTGAGGGCGCGCTGTCGGTCGACCAGCTGACGCCGTACCTGCCGACCGAGGAGGCCTCGCCCGGGGCGGAGGTCGACCCGGACACCGACGGCGATGCAGGCGCCGAAACCGACGACGCCGCGTCGACGGACGACGCCGACCCATCGGCGGCATCCATCGAGCAGGACCCCACCGCACCCGTTGCCGAACCCGAAAGGCCGACAATCCCATGAGCGAGAGCTTCTACGGATCCGACTTCACGGCACTCCAGTCCTTCGACCCGGACATCGCCGGCATCCTCCTCTCCGAACTGGACCGCCTCCGCAGCGGCCTTCAGCTGATCGCGAGCGAGAACTTCTCGAGCCCGGAGGTGCTCACCGCCCTTGGTTCGACCCTGTCGAACAAGTATGCGGAGGGCTACCCCGGTCGCCGGTACTACGGCGGATGCAGTGAGGTGGACAAGGCCGAGGAGCTCGCCATCGAGCGGTGCAAGGCACTGTTCGAGGCCGACCACGCAAATGTCCAGCCGCACTCGGGCGCGAGCGCCAACCAGGCGGTCTACGGCGCGTTCATGCAGCCCGGCGACACCATCCTGGCGATGAGCCTCCCGCACGGAGGACACCTGACCCACGGCACCAAGGTCTCGTTCTCCGGCAAGTGGTTCCATGCCGTCCATTACGGGGTGGACCCGGAGACCGAGAACATCGACTACGACCAGGTGGAGCGACTGGCGAAGGAGCACCGGCCCAAGGTGATCCTCGCCGGCGGATCCGCGATCCCACGCCTGATCGACTTCGAGTTCTTCCGTCGGGTGGCGGACGAGGTCGGCGCCGTGTTCTGGGTCGATGCCGCGCACTTCATCGGACTCGTCGCGGGCAAGGCGATCCCGAGCCCCGTCCCCTTCGCCGACGTCGTCTCGTTCACGACCCACAAGGTGCT
>JBAUUB010000187.1:0-8955 GCA_049582485.1 Dermatophilaceae bacterium | reverse complement strand
AGGCGGGGCTGCGACCCGGGTCGACCCCGCAGCGCCGGCGGAGGGTGGGCAGCGGGGGTGCGCCCGAAGGGCGGCGCGACGGCCGGGACTTCGCGCTCATCGGCGACCAGGTCGAGGCGATCGTCACGGACCGGGGGTGGGACGTCGACGTGGCCGCCGGCTCGGTCATGGGGCGCTGGCCGCAGATCGTTGGGGTGGAGCTCGCGGCCCACGCGGCGCCGGTGACCTTCGAGGACGGGGTGCTGACGGTGCGGTGCGACTCGACGGCGTGGGCGACCCAGCTGCGGCTCATGCAGAGCCAGCTGCTCGCCCGGATCACCGAGGACGTCGGCCCAGGCGTCGTCGTCGAGCTGCGCATCGTCGGCCCCACCGCTCCGTCGTGGTCGCGCGGCCCCCGCCGCACCGCCGGTGGTCGGGGCCCCCGCGACACCTACGGCTGACCCCCCTCCCCGCGTTTGGCGCGTAGCTACCAGTTCGGGGCGAGATCTCGCACCGTTCGGTGGAGGGTCACACCGGCTCCAGATCCCCCTCGTCGGTCCCGGTCACGCTCTTGACCAGCCCAGACGGCGGGAGGAGCATGGGCCGGATCACGTCTGAACCCGGGAGGTTCGATGTTCCGTCGACTCGCCATCGCGACCACTGCGGCACTCGTCATGACGGGGGTGAGCGCACCGACGCTGTTTGCGACTCCCTCACCGGGCGGCGGGGACGACCTCCTGGCGGTCTATACCGGCACCGTGGACGCCGACGGCCTCGCGGCCATCGTCGGGCTCGGGGTCGACCGCCACGACATCGTCGCTGGTCCAGCCACCGGCGGACCCGGGGAGATCGAGGTGGAGGTCATCCTCAGCAGCGACCAGGCCGCCCAGCTCGACGCAGCCGGCGCCACGCTCGAGCAGAAGTCCGCCCCGCAGTCGCGGCTGCGGACCTTCGGGGTGCAGCAGACGGTCTACGACCAGTACCTCGGCGCAGGCGGCATCCAGGAGGAGCTCGTCCAGCGGGCTGCCGACAACGCGACGATCGCCCGCCACGTCGTCATCGGGCAGACGGTGAACGGGACGGACATCTCCGCCGTGCGCGTGACGCGCAACGTGGGAAGGGTCAAGGAGGGCCAGCGCCCGACGACCGTCTTCGTGGGTGCCCAGCACGCGCGTGAGTGGATCACTCCCGAGATGGTGCGCCGGCTGCTCGACGACATCCTCGCCGGCTACGGCACGGACCGGCGCATCACCGACCTCGTCAACAGCACCGAGATGTGGTTCGTCCCGGTCGCCAACCCCGACGGCTACGACTTCACCTTCGAGGAGGGCAACCGACTCTGGCGCAAGAACCTCGCCGACAACAACGGCGACGGGGCCATCACGCCCGGCGACGGCGTCGACCTCAACCGCAACTTCGCCACGCGCTGGGGCTACGACAACGAGGGCTCCTCACCGGGCCCCGCGAGTGAGACCTACCGCGGACCCGAGCCGAGTTCTGAGCCCGAGACACAGGCGCTCGACGCGCTGTTCGCCCGCGTCACCCCGCAGTTCCTCGTCAACTACCACTCGGCGGCCGAACTGCTGCTGCACGGTGTGGGTTGGCAGGTGGCCACACCGTCGCCCGACGACGTGATCTACGAGGCGATGGTCGGCGACGACGCAGACCCGGCGGTTCCGGGCTACGACCCCGACATCTCCGCGGAGCTCTACACCACGAACGGCGAGACCACCGGTCACATGCAGGAGGCCTACGGCACGCTCGGCTTCACTCCCGAGATGTCGACGTGCTACACGGTGTCCGACGCGGTCCCGGACGACGAGTGGGACGCCGCGGACTGCGTGAGCGTGTTCAACTTCCCCGACGACGAGGAGCTCATCCAGGCGGAGTACGAGAAGAATGTGCCGTTCGCGCTGGCCGTCGCCGAGTCCGCCCTGGACCCCGACGACCCGGTCTCGGTCGTCGACCGTGACGCCGAGGACTTCCGGGTCGACAGCTTCGAGGTCTCCTACGGCGACCCACAGCCTGTCTCGGTGACAGCGAAGCGGGCCATCCGGGCCAAGATGCTGAACTACTCGGTCAACGGCGGCGCGACAGTACGGCGACCACTCACCGAGTGGACCGGTGGGGAGCGCTACGGCGAGGACGCCGACGACTACTACGCCGAGTACCGGGGCCTGGTCCAGGGGGCCGTGCCCGGTGACTCGGTCGAGGTGTGGTTCACCGGCACGGCTACCGCCGCCGACGTGGGTCCGGGCAACGCCGGACCGGTGGAGAGCGAGCGCTTCACGTATGCGTTGGTCGAGGACTCCGGTAGCCCCGTCCTGGTCGTCGCGAACGAGGACTACACGGGGGTCAACCCGGACTACCCAGGCACCACGACCGAGCCGAAGTACCTCGCCGCTCACGTCGCGGCCCTCGAGGCCAACGGGATCACCCCGGCCACCTGGGACGTCGACGCCCAAGGCGTGCCGCACCACCTCGGAGTGCTCTCGCACTTCGACGCGGCCCTCTGGTACCTCGGCGACAACCGCCTCACCCAGGATCCGGAGGACGAGTTCATCGAGTACTTCGGGGGCCAGCTCCCCGACCTGGCCGTGGCCGAGCGACAGCAGTACCTCACGATCGCCATGCGGGACTACCTCAACGAGGGCGGCAAACTGGCGTATGCGGGTGAGACCACGGGCTACTACGGCCTGGGCGGCGGAATCTTCGGTGGGATCTACTACGGCCTCGACGGCGCCCCCGACCAGGAGTGTGTGGTCACCTCCGACCCGTTCTCCGACTGCCTGCTGCTCGCCGACGACTTCACGCAGTACTGGATGGGCGCATCCTCACGCACGCCGCTCAGCGTCGAGAGCACGTCGGGCACGGCACCGCCGTTCGACGGGTTCGAGGGGACGTTTGGTGGCCCGGCCACGGTCGACAATCCCCTCGACGAGGCGGGCGCGTTCGTCACGACAAGCGACGTGCTGCCGGTGGACGAGTTCCCGCAGTTCGAGAGCTCGGGAGTGACCGAGTACCCCGACCCGTTCGCCGCCGTCGAGGGTGTCTGGGCAGCGGCGGCCGGCCATGTCGATGACGGATACCAGCGGCTCGGCCGCACCTTCGACCTCACCGCGCTCACCGCGGCCGACGCTCCGGCGTTCACGGCGCAGATCGCCTTCGACCTCGAGTCGGGGTACGACAACGTCCTCGTCGAGGTCCGAACCCTCGGCACCGACCCGCCGGACTGGACCACGCTCGAGGAGGCGGGGGCTGCCACGTCCACGGCGCTGCCAACCGAGTGCGAGGCCGGGTTCTACGTCGGGACGCACCCGCAGCTGCTGAGCTACATCACGCTCGGCGACCCGTGCACCACGCCGGGATCCACCGGTGAGTGGAACGCGATGACCGGCTCCTCGGATGGCTGGATCCCGGTCTCGTTCGACCTCACCGAGTATGTGGGCGAGGAGATCGAGCTCGTCGTCAGCTATGTCACCGACCCGTTCACCGGAGGGCTCGGCGTCATCATCGACGACACCGCGCTGGTCACGACCGCGGGTCCGTCGCAGCAGGAGGGGTTCGAGACCGGCTTCGGTGCGTGGAGCGTGCTCGGCGCTCCGGACACGAGCCCCGCCAACCTCAGCGACTGGGAGCGGGCGGACGGACTCTCGAATCTCTTCTCGGGCGTCACCACGCCCGACACCGTGATGTTCGGCTTCGGGCTTGAGCAGCTCGCGACCGATGACCAGCGGGCCGACGCCGTCGGCCGGATGCTCGAGCACTTCGGCGGCTGAGCGGCCGGCCGCGTTCGCCCCTCGCGCAACTAGGGGGGCCACCTGATGCGCTCACGTGCCACCGGGTCCGAACCTGAGGACACCAGGATGGTCAGGAGCAGCCGGACCTCCACAGTGAAGACAGGAAGGTCCCACCATGACGACCACGACGCACGCCACCGACACGCAGAAGCTCGACGCGCAGAACGTCGACACCCAGAACGTCGCAGCACCGCAGCCGCCAGCCCTCGACGAGGAGCGGCTGATGTCCTTCGTCTTCCGCGCCGTCGGCGAGGTCGGAGCAGCCCTCAACGGCGCGCTCGTCGTCCTCGGCGACCAGCTCGGCTACTACCGCGCCATGGCCGACCACGGCCCGATCACCCCGGCCGAGCTGGCCGAGGCGACCTCCACCGGCCAGCCCTACGCCCGCGAGTGGCTCAACGCCCAGGCGGCAGGAGAGTTCGTCGACTACGACCCGAAGACCGGGCGGTACACCCTGCCGGCGGAGCACGCGATCGCGCTCACCGACCAGGACAGCCCCGCATACCTCCAGGGTCTGTTCCAGATCGCGCACGGGACGATCCGGGACACCCCGGAGATCCTCGCGGCCGCCCGCAACGGCCACGGTCTCGGCTGGCACGACCACAACGTCGACGTGCACCTCGGGTGCGAGCGCTTCTTCCGGCCGAGCTACCTGGCCAGCCTGGCCGGTTCGTGGCTGCCGGCCCTCGACGGAGTCGTCGCCAAGCTGGAGCAGGGCGCACGGGTCGCCGACATCGGCTGCGGCTACGGCGCGTCGACGATCATCATGGCCCAGGCCTTCCCGGCCAGCACCTTCGTCGGCAGCGACTACCACGCCGAGTCGATCGACATCGCGCGCGAGCGCGCCGCCGAGGCAGGGGTCGAGGACCGGGTGACGTTCCAGGTCGGCCGAGCCCAGGACCATCCCGACGGCGGCTACGACCTCGTGACGATGTTCGACTGCCTGCACGACATGGGCGACCCGGTCGGCGCAGCGCGCCATGTCCGCGAGCTGCTGGCGTCCGGTGGGACGTGGATGGTCGTCGAGCCTGTGGCCGGCGACGCGCCGGAGCAGAACTTCAACCCGGTGGGCCGCGCCTACTACGCGTTCTCGACGCTGCTGTGCACACCGGCATCCCTCTCCCAGGACGTCGGGGCCGCGCTCGGCACGCAGGCGGGCCCGGCCCGGATCCGGGCGGTCGCCCAGGAGGCCGGGTTCGGCCGGTTCGGCACCGTGGCCACGACGCCGTTCAACAACGTCTTCGAGATCCGGGTGTGAGGGACATGGGGAGCAGGGCCGAACCGCTGACGGCGCGCGACCCGGACGCCACCGGCACCGCCGTGCACGACGGCGTCCGCCTGGCGTGGAAGTCCTACGGATCGGGCCCGACGACCCTGCTCCTCATGCCCACCTGGCAGATCATCGACTCGAGGTTCTGGAAGTGCCAGGTCGGCTACCTCGCTCGGCACTTCCGGGTCGTCACCTTCGACGGTCGCGGCACCGGCGGGTCGGACCGCCCGGTCGGCGCGGCGGCCTACGCGAACGACGTCTGCGCGCAGGACGCCATCGCCGTGATGGACGCCACGAGCACCGACCAGGCCGTACTCGTCGCCCTGTCCTGCGGCACGATCTGGTCGGTGCTCACCGCGGCCGCCCATCCGGAGCGGGTCAGCGGCATCGTGGCCATCTCGCCGTCCTGTGGCCTGCAGGTGTCACAGCCGACGCGGGAGCACTACGGCTTCGAGGAGCGGCTGGACACGACCGAGGGCTGGGCCAAGTACAACCGGCACTACTGGCTCGAGGGGGACTTCGCCGACTTCCGGCGGTTCTTCTTCGACCGGATGTTCTCCGAGCCCCACTCGACCAAGCAGCGCGAGGACGCTCTCGAATGGTCGGCCGACACCGATCCCCAGACCCTGGTCGACGCCACGGCCGGCCGGCTCGGCTGCGACGGTGACTCCACCTGCGAGCCGTTCGAGAGCGCCTGCCGACAGGTCACCTGCCCTGTGCTGGTGATCCACGGGACCGACGACAGGGTGCGCTCCGACGCGGTCGGTCGGCGGCTCGCGGAGCTGACCGACGCCTCTCTGGTGCTCGTCGAGGGCGGCGGCCACGGCATACTCCTGCGTGATCCGGTGCGCACCAACGTCCTGATCCAGGACTTCGTGCGCTCCCTGCAGCCCGCACTCCCGGAATCCCGACGAGAGCCGGTGACCTGGACCCGCGCCGGTAGCCGTCCGCGTCGGGTGCTGTACCTGTCCTCACCGATCGGGCTCGGCCACGCGACCCGCGACCTGGCCATCGCGGCCGAGCTGCGCCGGCTGCATCCCGACGTCCGGATCGACTGGCTTGCCCAGCACCCCGTCACCGAGGTCCTGCGCGCGCACGGTGAGCATGTCCACCCCGCCTCGGACTGGCTGGTCAGCGAGTCCGGCGTCTTCGAGCACGAGTGCGGCGAGCACGACCTCAACGCGTTCCAGGCGATCCGGCGGATGGACTCGATCCTCGTCGCCAACTTCATGGTCTTCCGCGACCTGGTGGAGCGGGAGGCCTACGACCTCGTCGTGGCCGACGAGGCATGGGACGTCGATCATCTGCTGCACGAGAACCCCGAGCTCAAGCGGTTCGCCTTCGCCTGGATGACCGACTTCGTCGGCTGGCTGCCGATGCCCTCCGGTGGGGAGGCGGAGGCCGCGCTGACGGCCGACTACAACGCCGAGATGATCGAACAGCGGGCCCGGTTCGCCCGGGTGCGGGACCGCTCGATCTTCGTCGGCTCGCCCGAGGACGTGGTGCCGGCCTCCTTCGGGCCGGGCCTGCCCGACATCCGCGACTGGATGACCGACAACTACGACTTCGCGGGCTACGTGAGCGGCTTCGACCCGTCGACCCTCCCCCAGCGCGAGGAGCTGAGGGATGAGCTGGGTATGCGGTCGGACCGGCGCACCTGCGTCGTCACCGTCGGTGGGACCGGGGTCGGTCGGGCCCTGCTGGAGCGCGTGCTCGACGCGATCCCGCTGGCGCGCCGTGGAGCCCCAGACCTCGGCTTCGTCGTCGTGACGGGACCGCGAATCGACCCCACCTCACTTCCGCGGAGACGGGGCACCACCGTCCGCGGCTACCTCCCGGACCTGCACCGCCACCTCGCGGCCTCCGATGTGGCGGTGGTGCAGGGCGGCCTGACGACGTGCATGGAGCTCACCGCCGGCCGGCGGCCCTTCGTCTACGTCCCCCTGCGCAACCACTTCGAGCAGAACCTCCACGTGCGGCACCGCCTGGACCGCTACCGCGCCGGCCGCCACCTGCCCTACGAGGAGGCGGCCGATCCCGACATGCTCGCCGCCGCGATCCTCGCCGAGCTCGACCGCGAGGTCGACTATCGTCTCGTGGAGACCGACGGAGCCGCGCGGTCAGCGCAGATGCTGGCGGACCTCATCTGACCCGAGGGCCGTCGGTGGCCGTCGCACCGGATGCACCCGGCCCCGCATCGCCCCCGGCGAACACGGCCGCGAGCCCGTCGCGGCTGTTGATCCCGAGCTTCTCGTACACGTGCCGCAGGTGGTACTCCACCGTCTTCGGGCTGAGGAAGACGGCCGCCGCGGCCTGCCGGGTGGTGCGCCCCTCGGCGAGCAGCTCGGCGATCTGGCGTTCCTGCGGGGTGAGGGCGGCCAGGATGCTCGCGCCTCGACGCTGCACCTCCTCACCGGTGGCCGAGAGCTCCTGGGCCGCCTGGTCGGCCCGGTTCCCGGCGCCGAGGCCCTCGAAGGCCGCGAGGGCGGCGCGCAGATGGGTGCGCGACTCACGCCGGTGCCGCCGTCGACGCAGTGACATGCCGTGCAGGAGCTCGGTGCGGGCGGTCTCGAAGACGTCCGGGGTGGCCGCGTGCAGCCGGGCGGCCGCCGCGAAGTGCTCGTCCGCGTCCTGGTCGTCGCAGGTCAGGGCCAGGGCACGCTCGGCTCGTGCCAGCGCCCAGGGCTGACCCTTGGCCGCGCTGAGCCGGTGGTAGTCCCGGGCCACGTCGAGCGCCTCCGCGTGCCGCCCCAGGCGGACGAGCGCCTCGACGAGGTCGACTCCGGGGTCGAGGTCCATGTCCTGCAGGCCGTTCTCCATCAGCACCGCCTGCACCTGCGCGAAGTGCTCGAGGGCCGCCTCGGGTCGACCGGCGCCCAGCTCGAGCTCCCCCAGCGCGAGGAGCGCCCAGACCCGACCAATGACGATGCCATGCCGCCGGCCCAGCTCGAGCGCCTCCGCGGCGTGCCGGCGGCAGTCGTCGGTCCGGCCCATGCGGGCCTCGAGCCAGGCGAAGCCGGCGAGGGCCAGGGCCAGGTCGGTGCTCTGCCCCGACTCGCGGGCGAGCTCGATGCTCTCGTGGTACTCCGACTCGGCCTGGGTCCAGCGGTCGCCCGCCGCGTCGTCGAGGGCTACATGGAACAGCAGGTGCCCGAGGGCGCCCAGCGCGGCCCCGACGCGGGTGTCCTGCAGCGCCTCTCGGACCAGGGCGCGGTACCGCCCCTCTTCGCGCAGGTACAGCGGTCCCAGGACGAGCCAGTCGGCGCGCATCGGGTCCGACCGCAGTAGGTCGCTCTCCGCGAGCCGGTCGACGGCCTGCCTGATCTGCGCGCTGCCACCCTGGCCGGTCAGGGTGCGGGCCATCCCGGCCGCGAGCTCGCCGATGACGGCGGGCCGGGTGGAGCGCACCGTCGGCAACAGGTCCTCGAGCGCGGTGACGGCCCGGGTGAGGAATGCGGTGTCGGCGCGGAAGAAGCCGGCCTTGACGCCGTCGGCCCACAGCTCGACGGCGGCCTCCGGCCGGGTCTCCCGGACCTGCTCCGCGGTGCGGCTGAACACCTCGATCGCCTCCGGCAGCGATCCGGTCAGCGCGGCGAGCGTGCCCCGCAGCCGACCCGCGCGCGCCGTGAGGTCAGCGGAGTCGAGCAGCTCGACCTGGTCCAGGATGGCCCGCGCCCGGTCGGCCTGCCCCGCGATCCAGGCCGCCTCCGCCGCGCTCACCAGCCGGGCAGAGCGCACCTCCTCGTCGGGCGACAACCAGGCGGCTCTGCTGAGTGCACTCGCCACGACGTCGTATGCGGCTCGCGCCCGAGCTCGCTCGGCCACCTTCTGGAGGGCATCGGCTGCGTCAGCGTCGGTGTCGGCGACCGCCTCGGCGAGGTGCCAGGCGCGGCCGTCGGGATGGTC
>JBAUUB010000186.1:0-12678 GCA_049582485.1 Dermatophilaceae bacterium | reverse complement strand
AGACGACGTCGGCCCCGTCGGCGAGGACTGCGGCGGCGAGCCGCTCGGCTGCGTGCGCCTGCGCCCGCTCCCGGTCGGCCGGATCCGCCCCGCGCTCGACGGGGACCTGCGTGACGGGCAGGTCGCGCAGGTCGGCGGGGACGTCGTCGCCGAGGCGGGTGCAGTACAGGTGCACCTGCGCCCCGCGGGCGCGCCAGGCGCGGATGATCTCCTGCACGTGGACGGAGGCGCCCTTGGTCCCGAAGGCGGGGACACCGGGATCCGCGCAGAGGTATGCGACGCGCAGGTTCATCGGACGGCTCCGCTCATCTCGGGGGCGGGTCGGGGGCGGACGTGCGGGGGTCGGGCCGGCGGGTCTGCGGGGTGGGCGGGTTCGCCCGCGGTGACGTGGGCGAGGCGGCGCGCCTGGACGCGGCTGTCGAACTCGGTCTCGATGAGGTCGCGGGCGGCCCGGGCGATCTCGGCGCGGGGGAAGTCGGGGGTTGCGAGGTCCTGCAGGGCGGTGGCGACGGCCTCGATGTCGCCGGGGGGCAGCAGCAGGCCGGTCGCGGGGCCGTCGGGGGTGGCGGCGTGGACCGCCTCGGGGATGCCGGTCACGGCGGTGCTCACGCAGGGCACGCCCATGGCCATCGCCTCGAGGAGCACAGTGGGCAGGCCGTCGGCGTTACCGTCCCGGCCGACGACGCACGGCGCGACGAGCACGTCCGCCCAGCGGAGCAGGTCGCGGACCTCGTCCTGGCCGCGCGGTCCGAGCAGGGTGACGGTGTCCTCGAGCCCGGCGGCGGTGATCTGGGCCTCGAGGTCCTCGCGCAGCTCGCCGTCGCCGGCGATGCGGACCTCGAGGGGGAGCCCACGGTCTCGGGCCAGGGCGGCGGCGTCGACGAGGACGTCGAAGCCCTTCTTCTCGACGAGCCGTCCGACGGCCGCGACGCGCAGGGTGCCGTCGACCGGGCCGGGAGCGCGGAAGGTGAACTTCTCGACGTCGATCCCGTTGCGCACGAGGCGGATCCGTTCGGTGATGGCGGGGAACTGCTCCTCGAGGAAGACGTGGTTGTAGCGGCTGATGGCGATGACGGTGCTCGCGGCGCCGAGGACCTCGCCGAGGAGGTCGGCGTCGATGTCGGCGTGGAAGATGTCCTTGGCGTGGGTCGTGACGGAGAAGTCGATGTCGGCCAGCACCGACGCGACATAGGCGACCCGCGCCGCGACGGAGGCGAAGTGCGCGTGCAGGTGCTCGATCCCGTGTCGGCGGGCCGCGACGGCGAGGTCGATGCCCTGGAGTGCGTCGGTGGCGTCGATCCGGGAGAGGAACGGCAGGACCGAGGCGAACCGCTCCGCGAAGCCGGGCAGCTCATCCTGCGCTGCGGCCAGGCCCGCCCAGCCCTCGGTCAGCTTCGTCGGCTTGGCGAGGTGGACCACCGGAGCCCGCACCGCGGCGAGCTCCGGGTGGAACCGGGCGTCCGTCGTCGGGCGCAACGCGAAGATCGTCAGGTCGTCCCCGGCCGCCTCGCGCGCCAGAACCTCGGTGACGACGAACGTCTCCGAGAACCGCGGGTACACCTTGACGACATACCCGGTGCGCGGGGTGCGGTTTCCTTTCTCTCCCCAACCGGGAAACTCATCGTTCCCCACGGTTCCTAAGCGTGGTGAAGGATGCTTTTCTCTCCCCACCCGGGAAAGGTGAGGCGCGGAAAGGTGAGGCGCGGGCGCGGAAAGGTGAGGCGCGGGCTCGGGGTGAGGCGCGGGGCGGTCAGACAGCGACATCGGAAACCTCCGGAAGGGTCAGGGTGGTGACGAGCTCGGCGGCGAGCCGGCTCACGGTGGTCAGGCCGTCGAGGTCCAGGTGGCTGCGGTCGACCCGGCGACCGACGGCCTCGGCGAGCCAGCGGCCCAGCCGACCCGGGTCCACGTCGTCGCCGCGCAGCACGTCCGCCGCGCCGACCCGCTGCAGGGAGCGCGAGCGGATCAGCTGCTCGGTGCGCGGGGTCTCGCGGGGCACGAGGAGCACCGGGGCGTCGAACGGCAGCGCTTCGGCGACGGTGTTGTAGCCGGCCATCGTCACGATCGCCGCGGCACCGCGGATCGAGTCCAGACCGTCCGGCACGCTGCGCAGGACGATGGTGTCGGGTCCGGCGGCCGCGGCCACGGCGCAGTGGTCGGCGGGAGTCATCTGCGGGCCGGTGACGACGACGTGGGTGTGGCCGGCGGGTGCCGGGGCGGCTGCCGCCGCGAGGCAGAGCCGGGTCCCGTCGCTGCCGCCGCCGACCATGGTCAGCACATAGGGCCGCGCGTGCTCGGTGGCGGCGAGGTGGTGCCGCCCGGCGGCGAGGTACCCGGTGGACGTGACCAGGTCGGCCAGCTCGGCCGGGATCTCCCCCGTGCGGCGCAGGTCGTGGACGGCTGCGTCGCCGTACACCCAGATCGCGTCGAGGTGCCGGCGCACGGCATGCAGGTCGAGCGCGCCCCACTCGGCGGCGACCGTTGCCGGGTCGTCGAGCACGTCCCGCAGCCCGAGGACGACGCGGGTCAGTGGGAGCTGCCGGCGCACCGCGGCCAGCGTGGGCTCGAGCTCGCCGCCGACCCCGTGCACGTGGCGGTCGACGATGAGCAGGTCGGGCCGGAAGCCGAGGACTCCGGCGCGCAGGATGTCCGAGCGCAGCCGCAGGACCTCCGGCATCCGCACACCGAGGTGGCGGGGGCGGTACCTGCCGTCGGACTTGCCGATGGCCGGCACGCCGACGAGGTCGAACCCGGCCGGGAGGTGGCTCGCGGGGATCGGCAGGCTGGTGAGCAGCAGGCCGGTCGCGGTGCGGCCGGTGTGTCGCGGCAGCTGTTCGCTCAGTGCGTGGGCGATCGCGAGGTTGCGGCGGGTGTGGCCGAGGCCGACCGAGTCGTGGCTGTACAACGCGACGCGGATCGGCCGCGGGTCAGCGGCTGAGTGCCGTCGGGGGTCCATGGTCTGGCCTCTCCACGTCGTCGGTCCGGTGAACATGACTCGAGTCAACGGGCTGTGCGTGAGAGGGCCATGAGCGGATCGTGAGAGAGTCCTCATCGCCCGCTGCGCGTCACAGCAGGAGTCACGGGAGAAGCGGGCGAGCCGCTGACCTGCTGGGAGGCATTTATCAGAATGTTAGGACAAATGCTTGACAGGAGTTGCCGGGAGCGGGCAGGCTTCCGGAAGGACAGACGAGGGTATGCGATCGTCACCCTGGCAGGGACGCCACCGGACACGAAGGAGTGGGCATGGGCTCGGTCACCGATGCTGTGCAGAGCGCAGGAGCGGCGCACGACGTCACTCGCAGGCGGCTGATGAAGCGGATCGCGGGGGCGCCGATCTGCTGGGGGGTCTGCGAGGTGCCCGGGTGGGGCTACCAGCTCGACCGCGAGACGGTGCTCGGTCAGATGAAGGCGCTCGGCTTCGCCGCCACCGAGTACGGTCCGGACGGGTTCCTGCCCGACCGTCCCGAGGACAAGGTCGCCACGCTCGCCGAGTACGACCTGCGGGCCGTCGGCCAGTTCGTCCCCGTTGTGCTGCACGACCCCGACCACGATCCGCTCCCCGAGGTCGAGATCGCGATGCAGGGGCTCCTCGCGGCCGACGCCAAGGTCGTCGTCATCGCTGCGGCGACCGGTGTCGAGGGCTACGACTCCCGTCCCGAGCTCGACGACGCCCAGTGGGCCACGCTGCTCGCCAACCTCGACCGGATCAGCGACGCCGCGGCCGAGCACGGCCTGCTCGCGACCATCCACCCGCACGTCGGCACCCTCGTCGAGTCGGGCGAGGACACCGACCGGGTGCTCGCGGGCTCCCACATCCACCTGTGTCTCGACACCGGCCACCTGCTCATCGGTGGCGGGGACCCGGTGGCGGTGGCCACCGCATACCCGCATCGGATCGGTCACATGCACCTCAAGGACGTCCGTGCCGACCTCGCCCGCCGGGTGCAGGACGGAACCCTGACGTACACGCAGGCGGTCGAGTCGCGCATGTACGTCCCGCTCGGGACCGGCGACGTCGACATCGCCGCGATCGTCACCTCGCTCGAGCGCTCCGGATACGACGGCTGGTACGTCCTCGAGCAGGACACCGTCCTGGACGGCCCGCTCGAGGGTGAGGACAACCGGTCGGTCGCCGACGTGCGCACCTCACTCGCCCACCTCGACCAGGTGATGGCCGCACTGGAGGAGACCCGCTGATGAGCCCGCTGCGCCGCTCGTCGTCCACGCCGGAGCGCACCGTCCGGCTCACCGTCGCCCAGGCCACGGTCCGGTTCCTCGGACAGCAGTGGACCGAGCGGGACGGGGAGCGGCAGCGGCTCTTCGCCGGGTGCTTCGGCATCTTCGGCCACGGCAACGTCGCGGGCATCGGCCAGGCGCTGCTCCAGGAGGAGCTGGCCGCTCTGCCCCCTGCCGGACCGCCGGCTGGCACAGGGCAGAGCCGCGAGCCGGACCTGCCCTACGTCCTGGCGCGCAACGAGCAGGCGATGGTGCACACGTCGGTCGCCTACGCGCGTCAGATGGACCGACTCTCCACGTGGGTGTGCACCGCCTCGATCGGTCCCGGCTCGACGAACATGCTCACCGGAGCGGCGCTCGCGACGATCAACCGGCTCCCGGTCCTCCTGCTGCCCTCCAGCACGTTCGCCACCCGCGCCAGCGCGCCGGTCCTTCAGGAGCTCGAGCTGCCGCACGCCGGTGACGTCACCGTCAACGACGCCTTCCGGCCGCTGTCGCGGTTCTTCGACGAGGTGCTCCGCCCCGAGCAGCTCCCCGCCGCACTCCTCTCCGCCATGCGGGTGCTCACCGACCCGGCCGAGACCGGGGCGGTGACGATCTCGCTGCCGCAGGACGTCCAGGCCGAGGCCCATGACTGGCCGGTCGAGCTGTTCGCGGAGCGGGTCTGGTACGTCCCGCGGCCCCGTCCGGACGCCATCCGGGTCGAGCAGGCCGCCGCCATCATCCGCAGCGCCAAGCGTCCCCTCATCGTCGCCGGCGGTGGCGTGCACTACTCCCGCGCCGAGGACGCCCTCGAGGCGTTCTGCTCCGCGACCGGCATCCCCGTCGGCGAGGCTCAGGCCGGCAAGGGCTCGCTCCCGCATGGCCACCCGCAGCAGATGGGGGCCATCGGCTCGACCGGCACGACCGCTGCCAACGCCCTGGCCGCCGAGGCCGACGTCGTCATCGGCATCGGCACCCGCTGGAGCGACTTCACGACCGCCTCCCGGACCGCCTTCCAGGGCGAGGGGGTCCGGTTCGTCAACGTCAACATCGCGAGCTTCGACGCCGGCAAGCACAGCGGGTATGCGGTGGTCGCCGACGCCCGCGAGACCCTCACCGCGCTCTCGGCCGAGCTCGAGGGCTGGTCGGTGAGCGCCGCATACCGCCGCCGGCAGGCCCGACTGTGGAAGGACTGGGACGGACTCGTCGAGGCCGCCTACAACCCGCCGCGGAAGGTGACCAAGGCGCTGCGCGAGGGCCTGCTCACCCAGGGGGAGGTGCTCGGCTGCGTCAACGAGCTGTCCGACCCGCGCGACGTCGTCCTGTGCGCCGCGGGCTCGATGCCGGGCGACCTGCACAAGCTGTGGCGGGTGCGGGACCGCAAGGCCTACCACGTCGAGTACGGCTACTCGTGCATGGGCTACGAGGTCCCCGCCTCGCTCGGCATCCGGCTCGCCGACCCGACGCGCGAGGTGTTCGCGATGGTCGGCGACGGCGGTTACCTCATGATGCCGACCGAGCTCGTCACCGCCGTCCAGGAGCGGATCAAGGTCATCGTCGTCCTCGTGCAGAACCACGGCTTCCACTCGATCGGCTCGCTCTCCGAGAGCCTGGGCTCGCAACGGTTCGGCACCCGCTACCGGATGCGCGACGAGGGCAGCCACCGCCTCGAGGGCGACTTCCTCCCCGTCGACCTCGCCGCCAACGCCCGCTCGCTCGGCGCCCACGTCATCGAGGTGCACTCCCGCGCGGAGCTCGAGGCGGCGATCGCCGAGGCCCGGGCCTGGCCCGCCGACGGCGGGCCGGTCGTCATCCACGTCGAGACCGACCCCTTCGTCCACGCGCCCGACAGCGAGAGCTGGTGGGACGTGCCCGTGAGCCAGGTGAGCGACCTCGACTCGACGAGCGACGCATACAGCACGTATGCGGAGCACAAGAAGACCCAGCGTGAGCTGCTCTCCCCCACCAGGGCACCGGCCACGCGCACAGGAGGTGGACGCACCCGGTGACCAGATCCGGTCCGGCCCTCCTGCAGGACGCGGACCCTCCGCAGACCCCACCAGTGCACCGCGACGACGCGGTCACTCCCGAAAGGAAACCAGCATGACCTTCCCCTCTCGATTCCGCGTCGCAGCCGTGGCGTTGGTCGCCGCGCTCTCCCTCGCCGCCTGCTCCTCGGAGGGCGGCCGCGAGGGTGGCACCGACTCCGAAGGAGCGGCAGCCGGCGAGGCCGGCACCGAGGAGATCACCATCGCGATGATCACTCACCAGGCTCCCGGAGACACGTTCTGGGACATCATCCGCAAGGGTGCCGAGATGGCCGCCCAGAAGGACAACGTCAACCTCGAGTACTCCAACGACCCGGATGCCACGCGCCAGGCGCAGCTCATCCAGGCCGCGATCGACAAGGGTGTCGACGGCATCGCCG
Organism: Dermatophilaceae bacterium; assembly: GCA_049582485.1. Classification (GTDB taxonomy): domain Bacteria; phylum Actinomycetota; class Actinomycetes; order Actinomycetales; family Dermatophilaceae; genus F2B08. Next base: position 6,032 of record JBAUUB010000186.1, on the reverse strand, counting down.
TCACCTCGCCGAACACCGGCGCGCTCGGCGCCGCCATCGAGGCCGCCGTCGCGGCGGACATCCCGGTGACGATGTTCAACGCCGGTGAGGCCGACTGGAAGGACCTCGGCGCGCTCGGCTACTTCGGCCAGGGCGAGACCCCGGCCGGCATCGCCGTCGGCGAGCGGGTCGTCGAGGACGGCGCGACCAACGTCATCTGCGTCATCCAGGAGCAGGGTCAGCAGCAGCTCGAGGACCGCTGTGACGGTGTCATCGAGGGCGCCGCCGGTGCCACGGTCGAGCGGGTCTACGTCGACGGCCGCGACGACTCCGCCGTCGTCACGACCCTCCAGGCGACGCTGACCGAGGACCCCTCGATCGACTACATCGTCACCCTCGGCGCGCAGTTCGCCATCAACGCCGTGAGCGCCACGGACGGCGCCGGCAGCGAGGCCCGCATCGGCACGTTCGACACCAACGCCGCGCTCGTCGAGGCGATCCAGAACGGTGACGTCGAGTGGGCCATCGACCAGCAGCCGTACCTCCAGGGGTACATGGCGGTCGACGCCATCTGGCTGTACATCAACAACGGCCACACCATCGGCGGTGGCGAGGCCGTCGCGACCGGCCCGGCGTTCATCGACGCCGACAACATCGACGCCGTGGCGGAGTTCGCCGCCGCCGGCACCCGGTGACGTCATGAGTACGGCACCCACCGCCACGTCCGGAGACGACCGGGTCGGCACCCGGTCAGCGCTCAACACGTTCCTCTCGATGCCGGCGGTGGGTGCCTTCATCGGCGCCATCGTCATCGCGGCGCTGTTCTTCGCCGTCGCCCCCGCGTTCCGCAATATCGCCAACATCGGGACGATCCTCTACGTCTGCTCGACCATCGGGATCATGGCGATCTTCGTCGCCCTGCTCATGATCGGCGGGGAGTTCGACCTCTCGACCGGTGTGGCGGTGACGTTCTCGGGACTCGCCGCCGCGCACCTGGCGTGGTACTTCAGCCTCAACGTCTGGGTCGGGGTGTTCCTCGCCCTGGGGCTGTCGCTCAGCGTCGGAGCGTTCAACGGCTGGCTGTTCAACACGACGGGGCTCCCGAGCTTCCTCGTCACGCTCGGCTCGTTCTTCGTCCTCCAGGGCATCAACCTCGCGGTGACGCGCATCGTCACCGGCGGGGTGTCCTCGAACCGGATCAACGACCTCGACGGCTACGAAAGCGCCCAGGCGGTCTTCGCCTCCGAGTTCAACATCGGCTCGGTCAACATCAAGATCACGGTCGTGTACTGGTTCCTGCTGACCGCGCTGCTGTCGTTCATCCTGCTGCGCACGAGGTACGGCAACTGGATCCTCGCGACCGGCGGCGACTCGGCGGCCGCCCGGGCCGTCGGTGTGCCGGTCAAGGCGACCAAGCTGGCGCTCTTCATGGGCACCGGCTTCGCGGCCTGGCTGGTCGGCATGCACAACCTGTTCGAGTTCAACACCGTGCAGTCCGGCCAGGGCATCGGCAACGAGTTCATCTACATCATCGCCGCCGTCATCGGTGGGTGTCTCCTCACCGGAGGCTACGGATCGATCGTGGGTGCGGCCGTCGGTGCGCTCATCTACGGCATGACCCGCCTCGGCATCTCGTATGCGGGCTGGGACGTGGACTGGCTGCGCACCTTCCTCGGCGTCATGCTCATCGGCGCCGTGCTCGTCAACATGTACGTCAAGAAGAGGGCTGATGCACGATGACCGTCACTGCAGATGAGATCCATGTCGAGAAGGCACGCAGCGAGTACATGCTCGAGCTCGACGACGTCGGCAAGAGCTACGGCAACGTGCACGCCCTGCGGGGCGTCAACATCCGCGTCCGCCAGGGAGAGGTGACCTGCGTCCTCGGTGACAACGGCGCCGGCAAGTCGACGCTGATCAAGATCATCGCCGGTCTGCACCAGCACAGCGACGGAGTGATGCGCATCGAGGGCAAGGAGACGAAGTTCAACTCTCCGCGTGAGGCCCAGGCCCGCGGCATCGCCACGGTGTACCAGGACCTCGCGCTCGCACCGCTGATGTCGGTCTGGCGGAACTTCTTCCTCGGCAACGAGATCCGCAAGGGTGTCGGGCTCGACGTGGCGCAGATGAAGAAGGTCGCCGGCGAGGAGCTCGAGAAGATGGGGATCTTCATCCCCGACATGGACCGCCCCGTCGGCTCGCTCTCCGGTGGCCAGCGGCAGGTCATCGCCATCGCCCGCGCGGTGTATTTCGGTGCCAAGGTCGTCATCCTCGACGAGCCGACCGCGGCGCTCGGCGTCAAGCAGTCCGGCGTGGTGCTCAAATACATCGTCAAGATGCGCGACGCCGGTCTCGGGGTCATCTTCATCACCCACAACCCGCACCACGCCTACCTCGTCGGCAGCCACTTCGTCATCCTCAAGCTGGGCCGGGTCGTCCTCGACGCCCACCGCGACGAGCTGACGCTCGACCAGCTGACCGGCGAGATGGCCGGCGGCCAGGAGCTCGCCGAGCTCAGCCACGAGCTGCGCGGAGCGGACCCCGGCAAGACCGTCGAGGGGCACAAGGTGCAGCACGGCTCCGTGGCGGCACCGGTGGCGCCTCCGGCGGCGGCTTCCGAGGCCTCTCCCGAGACCTCTCGCGACACCGGCGGCGTAACCGACGGCGACGGGAAGGTCTGATCGATGGCGGCGCAGTCACTGCGCGTCGGAGTGGTCGGGGTCGGGCTCATGGGTGCCGACCACGCCGAGCGCCTCGCGGGCCGGATCGGGCACGCGACCCTGGTCGCCGTGAGCGACCCGGACCAGGCTCGGGCCGGTGAGCTGGCGGAGCGGCTCGGGGTGCGGTCGGTGGGTGATCCGCTGGACCTCATCGCCGACCCGGAGGTCGACGCCGTCGTGCTCGCCTCGCCGGGCTTCGTGCACGAGCCGCAGCTGCTCGCGTGCATCGAGCACGGCAAGCCGGTGCTGTGCGAGAAGCCGATGACGATGGACGCGGAGTCCTCGATCCGGGTGCTCGAGGCCGAGCGCGCGGGTGGTCGGCCGCTTATCCAGGTCGGCTTCATGCGGCGTTTCGATCCGGAGTACGCCCAGCTCAAGGAGATCGTCGACAGCGGTCGGCTCGGCCGGCCGCTGCTGGTCCACAACGTGCACCGCAACAAGGCGGTCCCGGACACGTTCCTGTCCGAGATGATCGTCCGCGACAGCCTGGTCCACGAGGTCGACGTCGCGCGCTTCATCTTCGGCGAGGAGATCACCGAGATCACCGTGCTGTCGCCGGCGGCCACGTCCGTGGCACCGGAGGGCACGATCGACCCGCAGGTGGCGATCTTCCGGATGGCCTCCGGTGCGCTGGTGACGACGGAGGTCTTCGTCCGCAACCAGATCGGCTACGAGGTCCGCTGCGAGGTGACGTGCGAGCGTGGCACCGCGGTGGCCGGTCGGCCGTCGACGCAGGTCTACACGACGAGCGCCGGCGAGGGAAGTGGCGATGGCGGTGCCGGCGGCCGCTGGGGCGGTGAGATCCCGGAGGACTTCCGCGACCGCTTCTCCCGCGCCTACGACCTCGAGGTCCAGGCCTGGGTCGACGCCTCGCTGCGCCGTGAGGTGGTCGGCCCGACATCGTGGGACGGCTACGCCGCGACCGCTGTGTGCGCTGCCGGCATGGAGTCCCTCGCCACCGGCCGCCCCGTCAGCGTCCGGCTCACCTCCGCGTTTGGTGCGTAGTTACCAGTTCGGCGTGAGATCTCGCACCGGTCGGTAGAAGGTCACACCGGTCCGACCATCCACGGCGGGCGGGTCCGTCGGGAGTGTCGTCCCCAACCGGGTGGGCGGCACTCCCGCGTTGTATGCGGTTCCCACCAGCGTGAGCCGCATGCCCTTCGCCTTCGCCCACCATGCAGACGCCGCCGGCGGTGTCTTCACCCGCCGCGAGGCCCGTTCCTGGGGGATGACCGACAACGAGCTCCAGCGCTCCGTCCGGAGCGGAATGATCAAGCGGCTCGGCTATGGCGTCTATGCCCACGGCGACCTCCCCGACACCCGCGAGGGACGGCACGCGGCGATCGTCCGCGGTGTCGTCCGTGGCCGTCCTCGGTCGTGGGCCTCCGCCCGCTCCGCCCTTGCACTGCACGACCTCCCGCTCATCCATTCGGACCTCGACACGGTCATCCTCTGCGCCCCTGGTCGAGAGCGCTACCACCGACCTGGGGTGGTCACCTATCCGGTGCCGGAGGGCGAGCCGGTCGGAGCCGTCGCGGGAGTGCCGTCGGTCTCTCTCGAGACGGCGATCTTCCAGACCGTCGGCCGCGATCGGTTGAGCACGGCCATCATCGCCGCGGACGCTGCGCTGCACAGGGGTCTGACCACGATCGAGGCACTGGACGAGCGGCGGGCGACGCTGCGCCGTCTCGCACCTCGGTCGCAGAGAGTGCTCGACGCTGTGGACGCGAGCGCCGAGTCCCCGGGCGAGAGTCTCGGCCGCATCCTCATCCGCGGGCTCGGGTATCGGGTCCAGTCTCAGGTCGAGATCCGCACTCCTGCGGGTGAGCTCATCGGACGCGTCGATCTGCTCATCGACGGGGTCATCATCGTCGAGTTCGACGGCGACGTGAAGTACGGCGGGGAGCGCGGACAGCGGGCCCTGGTGGCCGAGAAGCGACGCGAAGACAGACTGAGAGCGATGGGGTATGTGGTGGTCCGGTTGACCTGGTCCGACCTCTTCACCCGGGGCCGGCTCGAGCGCATCCTCGCCGAGGCCGTCCGGCAGGCTCGGCTGCTGCGCCCCGCGGCGGGATAGGGGAGGGACGTGGCCAGTGCGGAACCGGTGCGTCCCAGCACCAGCCGGTGCGAGATATCGGACCGAACCGGGAGCTACGCACCAAACGCGGTGGAGGGTCGGGGCGGGAGGCCGGCGGCGGCGTAGGCAGAGTCGATGAGCTCCATCACCCCGACTGCGAAGTCGGCGTCCGTGACGACCGGGGCGCCGTCCCGCACCGCCGCGGTCAGCGCCTCGAGCTGGTAGGTATAGCTCGACCGCGACCCGAGTCGCTCCACCCGGTCCCCGTCCCGCTCGACGGCGAGCTCGGCGAACTCGGCCGGCCGGGTCCTCGCGACAGCCGTGGACGAGCCGCCGGCCCGCACGGTGATCCGGTCGTCCTGGTGGGGCAGCGGGAAGGCCGGCACGACGATCTCCCCCTCCGAGCCGGTCACGACGAGGGTGAACGCCCAGTCGTCGGCGGCCATGTCCGATCCACCCGAGCCGGTCGCACCCGAGGGGAAAGCCACTCGCGCGAACAGCCGCTCGTCGACCCGGCCGTCCTCGGCCCGGGTCTGCGCCTCGGCGGACACGACCACCGGCGTCCCACCGCAGAACCGTTCGCCGAGCAGCTTCAGGCACGACAGCGAGTAGCAGCCGAGGTCCATGACGGACCCGCCGGCGAGGTCCCACTGCCACCGCGGGTCGTCGGCTCCGGGGTCCGGCATGAGGAGCGGCACGTCGATGTGGCGCACGTCGCCGACCACCCCCGACTCGATGAGCTCGACGACGCGCCGGAACATCGGGTGGTAGGGGTAGTGGAAGCCCTCCATGAACACCAGATCCCCACCGTCCGCCCGACCACCGTCCGCCCCACCGTCGTCCACCCGACCACCGTCCACCCGACCGTGGGCGACCCGGAGCACCTCACGGACCACGCGGGCCTGCTCGGCGTTGGCCGCCGACGGCTTCTCGGTCAGGACGTGCTTGCCCGCCTCGATCGCCCGGATGTTCCACGGCGCGTGCAGCCCGTGCGGGAGCGGGTTGTAGACGACCTCGACCTCCGGGTCGTCCAGGACCGACGCATACGAGTCGGCGACCCGCTCCACCCCGTGCTCCGCGGCGAACGCCTCGGCGCGCGCCCCGTCCCGCGCGGCCACGGCCACCAGCCGGGTGCCGGTCGCCTGCGCGGGCGACACGATGGCCAGGGGAGCGATGCGCGCGGCTCCGAGGATGCCGACCCGCAGCGGCTCGGTGCGCTCAGTCATGCACCGAGCCTGTCACGTCGACGACTTCAG
>JBAUUB010000185.1:0-9760 GCA_049582485.1 Dermatophilaceae bacterium | reverse complement strand
CCTCTGGTCGCACCGTCCGGCGGTCTTCATCTTCAACCACCAGAGCCAGCTCGACCTGCCCCTCGCGGGCTACCTCCTGCGGCACGGCTTCACCGGCGTCGCGAAGCAGGAGCTCAAGCGCGACCCCATCGTCGGCCTGCCGTTCCGGTTCGCCGGTGTCGCGTTCGTCGACCGCAAGGGCGGCAAGGACCCACAGAAGGCGTTGGCGCCAGCGGTCGAGAAGCTCAAGGAGGGCATCTCGATCGCCATCGCCCCGGAGGGGACCCGTTCGCTGACCCCGAGCCTCGGTCCCTTCAAGACCGGGGCCTTCCACCTGGCCCGCCAGGCGGGGGTGCCGGTGGTGCCGATCATCATCCGCAACGCGGGCGAGCTGATGTGGCGGGACTCTTTCACGATCAAGCCCGGCATCGTCCAGGTCGTCGTCGGTGAGCCGATCGACGTCTCGGGCTGGGATCCCGACGAGATGCGTGAGCGGGTCGCCGAGGTCCGTCAGATGTATGCCGACACCCTCGCGCGGTGGCCCCAGGGACCCGCGACAGTCTCCGGTGTCGCCACCCAGGCACGCACCCCCGGCGAGGTCGACGTCGCCAATCTCGAGGGCGAGGAGCTCGAGCCGCTCCCGGTCGAGGACGACGAGCACAGCGCGCCCGTCGCGGCCCCGCCGAAGCCGCGGGCCAAGCGCGCCACGGCGAAGAAGTCCGCCGCCAGGAAGCCGGCAGCCAGGAAGTCGACGGCCCCGAAGTCCGCTGCGAAGAAGACGACGGCGAAGAAGTCCGCTGCGAAGAAGACGACGGCGAAGAAGACGAGCACGAAGGCGACTGCCAAGAAGTCGGCCGGAGGGCTCGAGATCGCACCGCGGACCGCCCCGTCCGGGACCCGTCGCAGTCGCGAGCGGCACTCGATCGTCGAGATGGTCAGCCCGGAGGTCGCCCCCTGACGCGAGGCTGATCGGTCCACCTCAGCCACCTCGCTGCGGGAGACCGACACCGCCTCGGTTCAGCCGGCCACCCTAGCCTGCGAGGACGGTCGGTCCACGGGCCCAGGGGCAGTTCCTCCGGCGGGGTACTCCTGCATCGGAACGGTCCCCGTCGCCCACGCCTGCATGACTGGGTCCACGATGCGCCAGGCCTCTTCGGCTTCGTCGCCGCGGATGAAGAGCATGGGGTCGTTTTTGAGCATCTCCCTGATCAGGTGGGCGTAGGCGGTCAGCGGCGGAGGCGAGGTCAGCGTCTCGAGCTGGCGTTGCTCGGCGGTCCGTTCAGGGCCGTTGAGGGTCGTGGACAACCGTACGTAGGGCTCGGTGAGGCCGATCCTGAGCACGTTGGGTTCGACGCCGGGCCACTGGTCCACGAGATAGCGCGGCACCGGGCGGAAGTGCACAGCGATCTCGGCCGAGGCTCGCCCCAGCGCTTTGCCCGAGCGGACGGTGAAGGGGACGCCGGACCATCGTGGGTTGTGGACATCCAGGGTCAGGGCCGCGTAGGTCTCGGTGTCGCGGGCGGGGTCGACTCCGGGCTCGTCGATGTAGGAGGGGACCTCTCGCGAACCGATCGTGCCGGAGGTGTAGCGCGCGCGCACGGTCGTGCTGCGCATGCTCTCCACCGACGGCGTGGCCACCGCTCTCAACGCCTCCACGCGGACTGCCCGGAACGACTCCGCATCCAGGCGGGCCGGCTGCTCCATCAGTACCAGCGCCATGACCTCCATCAGATGGTTCTGAAGCATGTCCTTCATGGCACCCGCGCCGTCATAGTAGGACGCCCTTCCCTCCAGGGTCAGGTCCTCCAGCCAACTGATGTCGACGCGTTCGATGTGCTCCGCGTTCCAGACCGGCGTGAAGACGCGGTTGAGGAACCGCAGTGTGATGACTCGGCGGACGAGTTCGCTGCTGAGGAAGTGGTCGACTCTGAAGATCGTGGGGGCAGGGAGCTCGATGCGGAGCAGCTCGTTGAGTCGCCGCGCCGACACCAGATCCGTGCCGAACGGCTTCTCGATCGCGACTGCGTCCCCTCCGCTGAGGCGCGCCGTGGCGAGGGCGGACACCACCGGATGCAGGAGGACCGGTGGTAGCGCCAGGTAGACAAGGGTTTCGGGACGGTCCTCCCCGAGGACCTTCCTGACGTCGGCTGCCGAGGTGACGTCCGCCGGCTGGAACGTCAGCATCTGCACAACGCGGTCACGCGTGGCGGCCGTGACGTCAGTGTGCTCGCGGAGACCACCGGCGATGTGCTCGCGGAAGTCCTCGGTCGTCCAGTCGACGTTTGCGGCACCGACGACGGTCAGGCCCGGTGGCAGGAGTTCCCTGTCGGCGAGCTGCGCCACCGCGGGCAGTAGCAGCCGGTTCGTCAGGTCTCCGGAGGCTCCGAAGAGCGCTATCCGCTGGATCATGGGGCGCTACCTTCCTCGATGGGTGCAGGGTCGGCTGGGACACCGACATAGCGGCTCGACGGCTGTCCCGTGACGCCGGGACGGCAGGTGAAGATCGCGCCGGCTAGGGGCTGGGCTGCACGGAGGGGCGGCTCCAGGTCGAACCAGGATGTCGTGATGTAGAGGTCTGCGCCGTCTGTGCCCCCGAACGCGACTGAGGTCGGGTTGCTGGTCGGGATTCCGACCACCCCGTCGAGGATGCCGTCCGGCCGGTACCGGTGAACCGCGCCGGCGCGACCGCACGCCACCCACAGCATTCCCTCGGCGTCGACTGTCATGCCGTCCGGCCAGAAACCATCCGAGGTGAGGTCGACGAAGGGCCGCCGGCCGGTGAGGGCACCGGATGCCGGGTCGAAGTCGAACACGTCGACCCGCGACAGGGCCGTGTCGGCGAGGTACATGCGCCCACCGGCCTCGTCGAAGGCAGGGCCGTTCGAGATCGTCAGGCCGTCGACGACGCGCGAGACGACTCCGGAGTCGACGAGGTACAGGGCAGCGTTCCCGGGTCGCTTGTCATACGCCATCGTGCCGAGCCAACACCGTCCGCGGGAGTCGATGGCGACATCATTGGCGCGGTTCTCGGGCTTGTCGAGCTCGATCGCGATGCGGAGCTCGGTAGCGCCGGTGTCGGTGTCGAGGTCGACCAGGCCGTCCGGGGCCGCGACCACGGGCCGGCCGAGTGCGTCGAGGACGACTCCGCCGGGCTGCCACGGTGTCCTCCACGCGGTATCACTGCCCACGCTGGGATCCGAGCAGTGCACGGCCTGACCGGTGATGTCGACCCACCACAGCCGGGCGCTGAGAGCGTCCCAGATCGGGCCCTCCGCATGTTCCGCTCTCAGGTCGAGGAACACGTCGGCCGGCACATCACCTGTCACTTGCCACTTCCGGTCTGTTCGTTGTCTGCCGGGCCGCACCCGCCGGCACAGTCCTGAGTCTGTGCGCCCGCCAGTTCGACCGCATCACCCGGGTGGGGTGACGCGTCTGCCCGCCGGCGGGCGTAGGAATGTCATCGGGAGGGACACCTCACCCGCCCAATGCGCACGCCAGATTCGAGAGGACGTCATCATGTCCGGCGACTACCCCCTGATCGCCGACCACGGTCTCATCGGTGACCTTCAGACGTCTGCTCTGGTCGCGACCGACGGGTCGATCGACTGGTTCTGCGCCCCGCGCTTCGACTCGCCGAGCATGTTCGGTGCCCTCCTCGACCGCTCGGACGGGGGCCGTTTCCGGATCCGTCCGACCCTCGAGGTGTTCACCAGCAAGCAGCTCTATCTCCCCGACACGGCCGTGCTGGTCACTCGGTTCATGACCGAGGCCGGTGCCGGCGAAGTGGTCGACTTCATGCCGATCACGGGCACGGTTGCCACGGACCGCCACCGGATCGTGCGAATGGTCCGGTGCGTGCGCGGCTCGATGACCTTCGCACTCGACCTGGCCCCTCGCTTCGACTACGGGAGGGACCGGCACGAGACGTCCGTCACCGAGGACGGCGTCGTCTTCCGGGGAAGCACCACGTCCATGACGGCACACCTGGTGCGCGAGCCGGACGAGGAACGACTCGCACGCACGAGCGTGGACGCTGCCGGCGACCTGCATGCAGAGCTGACCCTCGACGCCGGACAGATGCGAGGGATGATCATCGAGACCGGTACCTCCGGCCCGCCACGGCAGTTCCGCGTCGCCGAGGTCGAGCGTCTGCTCCGCGAGACGACGGCCTTCTGGGAGGAATGGCTGGGCAGGTCGACGTACACCGGACGGTGGCGCGAGCAGCTGAACCGTTCCGCGATCACCCTCAAGCTGATGACCTACGCGCCCAGCGGGGGGCTGGTCGCGGCGCCGACCGCGGCGTTGCCCGAGCAGATCGGTGGCGAACGCAACTGGGACTACCGCTACACCTGGATCCGGGATGCCTCGTTCTCCGTGTACGCCTTGCTGGGAATGGGTTTCACCGATGAGGCCGCCGCCCTGATGGTCTGGCTGCGGGACCGGTTGGACGAGAGTGCCGGTGCAGCCACCCCGTTGAAGATCATGTACCGCGTCGACGGCTCCAGCGACCTCGACGAGGAGGAGCTGGAGCACTGGGAGGGATACCGCGGCTCGCGGCCGGTCCGCATCGGCAACGGCGCGGCCGACCAGCTGCAGCTGGACATCTACGGCGAGGCGATGGACAGCATCTTCTTCGCCGACCAGCACGGCCTTCACCTCGGGCACCGCGGATGGGTCAAGGTCACCGAGATGCTCGACTGGCTGAGTGACAACTGGGACCGGCCCGACGAGGGCATCTGGGAGACGCGCGGCGGCCAGCAGGACTTCACCTATGGCCGGTTGATGAGCTGGGTGGCGTTCGACCGCGGCATCCGCCTGTCCATCTCCCACGGCCGACCTGCACCCCTGGACCGGTGGAGACGTGAACGCGACGCCATCTACGACCAGGTCATGGAGAGAGGCTGGAGCACCCGCCGCAAGGCTTTCGTCCAGCACTACGACACCGAGGTACTCGACTCGGCACTGCTGCGGATGTCCACCGTCGGCTTCGTCACCCCCAACGACCCGATGTGGCACTCGACACTGCAGGCGATGGAGGAGGAGCTCGTCACCGACAGCCTCGTCTACCGCTACGACCCATCCGCGTCACCGGATGGGCTCCGTGGCTCGGAGGGGACGTTCTCGCTGTGCACCTTCGCCTATGTGGACTCGCTAGCCCGCTCCGGCCAGCTCGAGAAGGCGCGAATCGTCTTCGAGAAGATGCTGACCTACGCGAACCACGTGGGCCTGTACTCGGAGGAGATCGCGTTGACGGGCGAGCAGATCGGCAACTTCCCCCAGGCGTTCACGCACCTCTCCCTGATCGATGCAGCGCTCACGCTGGACCGACAGCTCGACCTGAGGAAGCGGCCTGGGGCATGACCCGGCCCGCCGCTACCGTGCATCCGGCCCCGATCGTCCCTGCACCCCCCACCGCCCCTCCCGAAGGAGAGCATTCATGAAGGTCATCATCGTCGGCGGAGTCGCCGGCGGCGCGTCGTGCGCAGCGCGACTGCGCAGGTTGGACGAGGACGCCGAGATCGTCATGGTCGAGCGCGGACCCTACGTCTCCTTCGCCAACTGCGGTCTGCCCTACCACGTGGGTGGGGTGATCGAGCACGAGAACGACCTGCTCGTCGCCAACGAGCAGGTCTTCCGGTCCCACTTCGCCGTCGACTGCCGCCCGGGGTGCGAGGCGGTCGGCATAGACCGGACGGCCCGAACGGTGGACCTGCGTGACGTCGCCACCGGTGTCGTCACGACGGAGTCGTACGACACGCTCGTCCTGGCGCCGGGAGCCGGGTCCGTACGCCCGCCGATCCCAGGGATCGACCTGCCCGGGATCTTCCACGTGCGCACCGTGCCAGACGCACGGCAGATCCGGGAGTGGATCGAGCGCGGCACGAGCTTCCTCGCCGGGATGGAGAAGTACTCCGGCTATCAGACCGTGCGGCCGCGGCGCCATGCCGTGGTCGTCGGCGGCGGGTTCATCGGACTGGAGATGGCCGAGAACCTTGTCCACCGTGACTTCGACGTCACCGTCATCGAGGCCGCCGACCAGGTGCTCGGTCCGCTCGACTCCGAGTACGGGGCGCTGGTGACGGACTTCCTGGAGATGCACGGGGTGCGCGTGGTCCTGCAGGACGGCGTCGACTCCTTCACCCAGGCCGAGGACGGCTCCCTCGTGGTCACCACCCGGTCCGGGGGCACGTACCCGGCCGACCTGGTGGTGCTCGCGCTCGGAGTGCGCCCGGACACCACGCTGGCCACGATGGCCGGAATCGAGGTCGGCGACCTCGGTGGGATCGCGGTCGACGACCAGATGCGGACCAGCGATCCCCACATCTTCGCCGTCGGGGACGCGGTCGAGGTGCGGGACTTCGTCACCGGGCAGCCGAGCCTGATCGCGCTCGCGGGACCCGCGAACCGGCAGGCCCGCATCGCGGCCGACGTGATCTGCGGCCGGGACTCGCACTTCCGGGGCACCCAGGGAACGTCGATCATCGGTCTCTTCGGTTCCGCTGCGGCGTGGACCGGGGCCTCCGAGAAGTCACTGCGACGGGCCGGTGCCGAAGACTACGAGCGGGTCTACATCTACCCGAACTCCCACGCCGGCTACTACCCGGGGGCCAAGCCCATCGCGATGAAGATCCTGTTCCGCCCGTCCGACGGACGGCTCCTCGGAGCGCAGGCGGTCGGGGAGGACGGGGTGGACAAGCGGATCGGGGACCTCGCCCTGGCGATCCAGCTCGGTGCCACGGTCTTCGACCTCGAGGAGGCCGAGCTCTGCTACGCACCTCCTTTCGGCAGTGCCAAGGACCCGGTCAACTTCGCGGGCATGGTCGCCGCCGGGGTGGTGCGGGGGGATATGCCGGTCAGCCACTGGAGCACCGAGGCCGATGCCTTCCTGCTCGACGTGCGCGAGCCCGTCGAGCTGACGGTGGAGCATGTCCCGGGTGCCGTCAACATCCCCCTCGGCCAGCTCAGGTCGCGGCTCGACGAGCTCCCTCGCGACCGGCAGATCCATGTCATCTGCAGGTCCGGGCAGCGGGCCTACACGGCGACCCGCGCCCTGCTGCAGAACGGCTTCGACGCGAGCGTGCTGTCCGGCGGGATGCTGTCCCGAGTCCTGTGGTCGGCGTCATGACCGCCGCCCGGGCGGCGGGCACCGACCCCGCACCGGGGGCCTCGGCTCCCCTTACGGCCGAGCACGCCCGGCTCGCCGAGGCGACCGGTCGTGCCGAGTCGGACCTGTTCTCCGCGAATCCCTGGTACGAATGGGGCCCGTACCTGAGTGAGCGGGCCTGGGGGACGGTGCGCGAGGACTACTCGGCGGACGGCGACGCATGGCGGTCCTTCCCCCATGACCACGCGCGCTCGCGGGCGTACCGCTGGAACGAGGACGGGATGGCGGGGATCTCCGACATCCGGCACGAGCTCTGCCTCTCCCTCGCGCTATGGAACGGCAAGGACCCGATCCTCAAGGAGCGGATGTTCGGTCTCGCCGGTCCGGAGGGCAACCATGGCGAGGACGCCAAGGACTACTGGTGGTACCTCGAGGGCCTCCCGAGCCACGCGCTGCTGCACTGGCGGTACCACTACCCGCAGGACGAGTTCCCCTACGAGCGCCTCGTCAACCACGGGCGGGGCCTGCAGGACCCGGAGCTCGAACTGCTCGACACGGGCGTCTTCGACGAGGACCGCTACTGGTCGGTCGACGTCACGTACGCCAAGGCGGACCCCACCGAGATCCTGATGCGCATCGTGCTGGAGAACCACGGTCCCGACGAGGCGACCATCGAGGTGCTTCCGACGTTGTGGTTCCGCAACACCTGGTCCTGGGCGCCGGGATCCTCGCGGCCTCGGATCCACCGGGAGGGTGCGTCCCTGGTGGCGTCCGACCATGAGCTGGCCGGCTACCGGCTCGACGCCGCCCCCGGTCCCGACGGGCAGGAACCCGAGGCCCTGTTCTGCGAGAACGAGACCAACCTGCCCCGGGTCTTCGGTGCCTCGCCGAGCACGACCTACCCCAAGGACGGCATCAACGACCACGTCGTCTCCGGCGCCGCCACGGTCAACCCCGACCAGACCGGCACCAAGGCGGCCGTCCGCTACCGGGTGACCGTCCGTTCCGGCGCGACCGCCGAGCTGCGTCTGCGGCTGCACCGGCCCGCGCCGGAGAGTGCCGCGGACCCGGAGTGGGCCGCAGCGGCGTTCGAGTCGGTCGTCGCGACCCGCGAGGCCGAGGCGGACGAGTTCTATGCCGCACTCGCCCCGGCCGACACGTCACCCGAGCGTATGCGGGTGCTCCGTCAGGCGAGCGCGGGCCTGGTCTGGAGCAAGCAGATCTACCCGTACGATGTCGCGCGTTGGCTCGATGGCGACCCGGGGCAGCCGCAGCCTCCGGCGGCTCGCCGCGCTGGTCGCAACTCGTCCTGGCGCCACCTCGAGTCCTTCGACGTCCTGGCGATGCCGGACCCGTGGGAGTACCCATGGTTCGCCGCGTGGGATCTCGGCTTCCATGCGATCGCCTGGGCCCACCTCGATCCGGCCTTCGCGAAGTACCAGATGCTCGTGCTGCTCCGGGAGTGGTTCCAGCACCCCAACGGAGCGCTCCCCGCATACGAGTGGAACTTCGACGACGTCAACCCGCCGGTGCACGTGATGGCCGCCCTGAGGGTCTTCCTCATCGACGGCGGCACGGACCGGGAGTTCCTCGAGCGCGTCTTCCAGAAGCTGCTCGTCAACTACACCTGGTGGCTCAACCGGCAGGACGCCGACGGGAACAACATCTTCGGCGGGGGGTTCCTCGGCCTGGACAACATCAGTCCGATCGACCGCTCGAACCTTCCGACGGGCTGCCGACTGGAGCAGGCCGACGGCACGGCCTGGATGGCGTACTACGCACTGTCCATGCTGGTCATCGCGGTCGAGCTGGCGCAGGAGAACGAGGTCTACGACGATATGGTCGTCAAGTTCCTCGAGCAGTTCCTCCAGATCGGGCGCGCACTGGAGAAGCAGGGTCTGTACGACACCGCCGACGCCTTCTTCTACGACCGTCTCGTCTTCCCGTCCGGAGAGTCCTCGGCCGTGAAGGTGCGCACCATCGCCGGCCTCATCCCGATCCTCCCCGCCTCCGGCCTGCCCCGGCCTCAGGCAGAGCTCCTCGACCGCCTTGGCAAGGGGTTCGCCCGGATCCGTGAGCGGTGGACCGGCGAGGGCGGCACGTTGGTCGGTCGGGTCCGCGAGCTCGACGGCCGTGAGAGCCTGCTCGTCTCCGTGCTCCACCCCGATGACATCCGCACCGCGCTGCGGGAGTTCTTCGACGAGGACGCGTTCCTCTCTCCGCACGGGCTGCGAGCGCTGTCGAAGCGGTACCAGGGCAACCCGTACACGCTCGAGGGCGTAGGTGGAGCGACGATCGACTACCAGCCTGCCGAGTCGTCAACGGCCATGTTCGGAGGCAACTCGAACTGGCGGGGACCCGTCTGGCTCCCGGTGAACTACCTGGCCGTGCGCCAGTTCGTCCGCCTGCACCGCTTCCTCGGCGACGACTTCACCGTGGAATACCCCACCGGCTCGGGCGACCGACTCACGTTCGGGCAGGTGGCGCAGGATCTCGCCGATCGCCTCCTGGCGATCTGGCTGCCCGACGACCGAGGCCGGCGTCCGGTCTTCGGTGGCGTTCGACGGATGCAGGAGGACCCGGCCTGGAGGAACAACCTGCTGTTCTTCGAGTACTTCCACGGTGACAACGGCGCCGGTCTCGGCGCGACCCACCAGACCGGATGGACCGCCTTGG
>JBAUUB010000184.1:0-8523 GCA_049582485.1 Dermatophilaceae bacterium | reverse complement strand
GGGCTGCGACGGCTGCCGCGGTGCGTGATCCGACGCCGAGCGTCAGCGCGACGTCGAGGTCCTCGAGGGTGTCGACGTCCAGACGTGCGCGCGGTGGCGCATGGTCGAGCGCTGTCAGACCGAGCTGGCGGTGGCGGATCGCGGAGCTCGGGCCGTAGCGGGTCGCGGTGGACCGGCCGGAGGGGTGCACGACGATGGTTGTCCCCGTGCCCTCGTGGTCCGGGACGAACGCGCCGCCCGTCGCCTCGGCCAGACCCACGACCTCCTCCACGTCCACGGGGCGCAGCGTTGGTAGGTCGGCCGGGACGACCGCGATACCGAGGTCGGGCCATCGCCTCGTGGCGGCCGCGATTCCGACCTCAACTGCGTTGTGGAGACCGGCGGTGTCGTCGGGCACGACCTCCACGTCCATCCGTCGTAGCTCGGAGACCACGTCGAGGTCCGAGGTCACGACGAGGGTGGCGGCGACCACCGGGCTGGCGGTGAGTGCGTCGAGGGTGTCGAGCGCGAAGGCGAAGGCGAGCGTCTCGCGCTGGTCGGCGGGCAGCCGCACCCGTGACTTCGCCGCCGCCAGCCGCTTGACCGGGACGACCGCCACCACCCTTGCGTCGGTCATGGCGATGCCTCGGGTCGTGGGAGCCGCAGCGTCATCGTGTCCCGGTGGACGTCGAGCGGCTCAGGACGAGGTCGTCGCCCATGGCGTCCATCAGCCCGTGCGCCAGACCGAGGCCGAGGCCGATGCCGTCCTCGTGCGGGCCGTCGTCGGCTGCCGCGGGCGTGGCCGACGGGTCGGCCGAGGTCGCACTCGGCCGGGCGAACGCGGTGAACGCGCGCGGGAGGAAGTCGGGCGGGATGCCGGGCCGTCGTCGTCTGGCTCCGGGCACGATCTGTGACGAACAGCGTGTCCGCAACCATCCCTCGTCGAGCCGGGTAGGACGGTGGCTACGGTGTGAGGAGAACGCCCGACCGACGAACGGGAGCCGCATGAGCCCACGACGTGCCAACCCCTGGCTCGCCCTCGTCAACGACACCATCCGCTGGCGGGACTTCGTCGACCACCAGCGCAGCTTCGAGGTGGCGCAGGCCGCCGACGGGGTCCTCGAGCAGCTGACCGCGGAGCTCGACGAGCGCGGCGAAGCGGTGGCTGACGACATCGCCCCCGCGGCGAAGCGGCTGATGGTCCGGCTGCAGCAGATCACGATGCATGCGGACGACTCCTCCGGGGCGATCGGCGGCGCGTGCCAGGACGCCCTCGACCTCTATGCGCGCTGCTGCCGCGAAGGCAGCCCGAATGCGGCGAAGCTGGCCCGCTGGATCGTCACCGCCCGCGAGGACTCACCCGGCTGGCCGAACATCACCCTCCCGCCGTTCGCGCCCGCGCTGACCGAGGACGGCTGGCGGACCTATCGGGCAGCGGTCGCCGAGCTCGACACCCGGACCGAGCCGGGTCCCTACGGAATCGGCCGCTTCGAGGTCGAGCGGATGATCCTCGAGCTGCTCGACCACGACGGTGACGTCGACGGCGCGATCCGGCTGCTGTCCGAGCGGGAGCGCCCCCGCTTCGGTGCCATCATCACGCGTCTGCTCGCCGTCGAGCGCACGGACGAGGCGATGGAGTGGCTGGACCGGGCCGTCGCCGCCGACCGCATCTGGCACCAGGACGACGACTACCACCTGGCCTACGGCACCGCCGCCGACCTGTATGCCGGGGCCGGCCGCGTCGAGGACGCCATCGAGGTCCTGCGCGGCGGCTTCCGCCGGCACGCCGGCCCGGACTCCTACCGCGCTCTCGTCGAGTTCGCCGCTCCGCATGGCCGCAGAGAGGCCGAGCGGGACTGGGCCATCGCGGAGGCCACCCGTCAGGCCGGCCTGACCGACGGCGGCGCCTTGGTCGGGATCCATCTGTCCACCGGCGACGAGGAGGCCGCGTGGGCCGCTGCCCGCGACCACGGCGCCGGGGCCAACTGGTCGGAGCTGGCCAAGCGCTTCCGCACCACGCACCCGGACCGCGCCGGTGAGCTCTACGCGATGCAGCTGCCGGGCATGCTCGGCGTCGCCAAGACCCGTGCCTACCCCGGCATCGCGCGGCATCTGGTCGAGATGCAGCGCCTGTATGCGGCGGCCGGCCGCTCCGACGAGTTCCGTTCTCTCATGGCCGAGCTGCGCGGCACGTATGCGCGGCGCACCTCCTTCATCAAGGCTCTCGACAAGCACGCCCTGCCGTAGGGACTCGTCCCGCTCGGCGGTCAGGCGTCGCCGAGGAGCCCGTCGACGTTCGGCAGCTCTGTGAACGCGGAGAAGGTTCCGGTGTCCAGGGCCTGCCTCGCGGCGGTCAGGAAGCCCGCCCAGGCGGTGCGCGCGAGAGTCCCACCTACGCTGATCCGCCGGACCCCGAGACTCGCCGCTTCCGCCACAGTGGTGAAGGGAGCGTTGATGAGGAGGTTCACGGGCTTCGGTGAGACCGCGGCGACGATCGCGGCGACGTGTTCGAGCCGGTCGATCCGTGGCGCATAGAGGCAGTCGGCGCCCGCGGCGGCATAGGCCCGCAGCCGCCTGATCGTCTCGTCGATGTCGGGGCGTCCACACACGAACCCTTCGGACCGTCCGGTCAGCACGATGGCCGTGCCGCTGTCGTCGATCGCCTGGCGTGCAGCCGCGATCCGGTCGACGGCCAGGTCGAAGTCGAACAATGGATCGTGTGGGTCACCCGTGGAGTCCTCGATCGAGAGCCCGGAGATGCCGGTATCCGCGGCAAGGGTCACGTTCTGCGCAACACCTGCCGGATCGACCGCGTAGCCGCCCTCGAAGTCGGCGTTGACCGGCACTGCGACGGCATCGACGACGGCACGCAGATGCTCGAGCACCTCATCTCGAGTCGCCCGACCATCCGGGCGGCCCAACGTCCACGCGAAACCGGCACTCGTCGTCGCCAACGCCGGGAAGCCCATCCGTTCCAGGGCCCGTGCGCTTCCGACATCCCAGGGGTTGGGCATGACGAAGCATCCCGAGGAGTGCAGGCGATGGAACTCCACAGCTCGAGCGTGATGAACGGTCATCCGAGACCTCCTCGTGGTGCACCGCGGGCGGGCCTTCGAGGTACCGCTGCTTGACGCTGCACCGCCCCAGTGTGCGCTGCAGACGGCGGTCTTGTCAGCCATCCGCTGGCGCCAAGGGATGGGGTCGGCCTGTCCTGGGCGGCTCGGGCGGGAGCACACCTGGGACGGACTGCGCGATGTGCTCGCACGCCCCGTCCGGGCGTTCCTCGGCGTCATCCGCGTGGTCGGACTAGTCCTCGCCGGAGTGGCAGACCGCCTCGACGTTGTTTCCATCGGGGTCGCGGACGAAGGCGCCGTAGTAGCGCTCGTGGTACTCCGGCCACAACCGGGGCTCGTGCAGGACTTCGGCGCCCACGCCGACCGCGGCGTCGTAGAAGGCCCGGACCGTGGCAGCGTCAGGGGCGGTGAACGCGAGGTGGACCTCCCGGTTGGGGCCGATGCCCTCGAAGGTGCTGATCCAGAAGTCCGGCGTCGTCGTGCCGTAGCCGATCGCGGTGCCGAAGTCCATCAGCCGGCGGTGGCCCAAGGTCGCCAGCACTGTGTCGTAGAAGACAGCCGCACGCTGCAGATCGGAGCAGTTGATGCCGACGTGATCGATCACCTGGCCATCCTCCCGGATCCCCCTCCGAGCTGGCTAGCCCCTGACCTGCACGGATGCCGAGAAATGGCGCTCACTGTCGCCACTGCAATCCACGCCGACACATGCGACCATCCATAGATGTCGTCCGACGAGCGCCGCTTCTTCTGGGAGAGTCGTCTCGAGGAGGACTGGACCGAGACGGGCGTGGGGTACCGAGCCCTAGGTCGGCAGTTCAACACGTGGATGTACCGGGTCCGCCGGGAGGTGTTCCTGCGCGAGGTCGGGGCTCTGGACCTGGACTGGCCACGGACCGAAGTGCTCGACGTCGGGTCCGGCACCGGGTTCTATGTCCAGGCCTGGCGGGATCTGGCAGTCGGTTCGGTGACCGGGTGCGACCTCACGCAGGCCGCAGTCGACCGGCTCCGGACCCGCTTCCCCAACGCGCGGTTCCACCGCCTCGACATCGCCGAACCCGCAGACTGGCTGACCGACGGCGCCTTCGACGCGGCCTCCTGCATGGACATGCTCTTCCACATCACCGACGACGCGCGATACGTCGCCGCGCTGGAGTCCATCGCCCGGGCAGTGCGCTCGGGCGGGTACTTCGTCCTCTCCGAGAACTTCGTCCACCGCGGTGTCGAGCGCAGCCCGAACCAGGTCAACCGGACGCTCGACTGGATCACCGAAGCGCTCGACCGGGCGGGCTTCGACATCGTGCGCCGCACGCCCATGCTCGTCCTCATGAACGCCCAGGTCGACGCCGGTCCCGTGTGGCGCAAGGTGTGGGGTGGCACTCTGCGCGCGGCCACGGTCACCGAGGCCACGGGCTGGCTCGCCGGAGCGGCTCTCTATCCCGTCGAGCGCCGCCTCGTCCGCCGCCGCAGCGAGAGCCCCACCACGGAGATCATGGTCTGCCGCCGTCGCTGACGTTCCGCACGGCGGTGCGGTATGCCTGGGTGGCACGACCGGGCCGGCCGACTGCCATCCTGGGGTCTGCGAGGGCGCCCGCTCAGAGTCCGAGCACTCCGGGCATCGGGACCAGCGAGCCCCACCGCGTCCGCCGTGGTCGCGGACGATCTCGAGCGCTCGGTCCAGCCACGGGCCGACCGGGTGGTCGGCGGACTCGAACGCGAGCACCAGCAGCTCTTGCCCCAACCCCACCAGGATCTCGGTGCCATGCGCCGACCCTGGAGCAGGCGACCGATCCGGCTGCGCCATCCCCGGCACCGGCGTACCGTCGGAGCAGAGGGTCCGCCAATGCGCCGACGAAAGGACCGACCCATGGCCAAGAAGAAGTGGGACGAAATGTCCAGGGGACAACGCGCAACCGCGCTCACCATGATGTCCATCCAGGTGTCGCTCGCCGTCAGCGCCTGGGCGGACCTGGCGACGCGGCCGGCGGACCAGGTCAACGGCAGCAAGGGGAAGTGGGCCGCCGTGATCGCGGTCAACTACATCGGTCCGCTGCTGTACTTCACGAAGGGACGCCGGAAGGCAGCCTGAGCAGGACGCTCAGTACGCCTCCTCCTCGCGCCGCAGCGGCGGGGCGGCGGCTCCGCGCTCGACCCCGAGGTCAACCCCGGCATCGCCGCCCGCCTCGTCCTCGCCGAGCGGACCGTGGAGTCCCACGTCGGCAGCATCCTCGCTGAGCTCGCGCGGCCGCGAATCAGCCGGTCGGCCGGATCGTGCCGCCGTCCGCGATGACCCGGCCGTCCCGGATCACCCACCGCGGCGCGGCATGCTCGCGCAGGACGTCGACGAGGCGCTCGTGATCGTGCACGCACAGATCGGCCGGGCTGCCCTCCTGTATGCGGTGGTCGGTCAGTCCGAGCACGTCGGCCGCGCGGGTCGTGACGAGCTCGAGGAGATGCCGTTGCTCGGTGGCGCCGAGGAAGCCGAGGATGTGCGCGGCGAGGAAGGCGACCTCGAGCATGTTGTGCCGGCCGAACGGGTAGTAGGCGTCCTCGATGTCATCCTGGCCCAGCGCCACCGGCAGCCCATCTGCGATGAACCGGCGTACCGGCAGGTGCAGCGGGCCGGTGTGCGGGTCGGAGACGAAGCCGAGGCCTGCCTTGCGGGCCAGTCCGATGAGGCGGAGCAGCGACGGCTCGGGATAGGTGGCCAGCGCCCGGGCGTGGCAGGCCACCCCGCGACCGACGAGATCGTGTCGGAGCATCGCCTCGGCCAGCATCGCCGTCGTGCGCAGCGACGGGTCGCCGGCGTCGTCGACGAGCATCGCCACCCGCCTGGCCTGCGCGGAGGCGAGCGCGCAGGCCCACTCGACGTGCGCATACGCATCGGCATCGGTGTGCTCGATCCACGGGATGCCGCCGACGACGTCGGCGCCCATCCGCAGCGCCTGCTCGCACAGCTCGGCCGCGCCCTCGTCACGGATCAGACCGTCCTGCGGGAACGCGACGACCTGCAGGTCGACCCGGCCGCGGTACTCCTCGCGTACCGCCAGGACCGCCTCCATCCCGACCAGCCCGGCGGTGGTGTCGACGTCGACGAAGGCCAGGACGTGCAGTGTCCCGTAGCGGACCGCCTCGTCCAGCGCCCGCCGCACGTTCGGCTCGATCCACGACCGGTCGTAGCGCCGCTTGACCGCCGAGGCCAGCTCGATCGAGGTCATCGCTCCGCCCATCGAGCCGGACGTGTAGGCACCGAGTGCCTCGTCGCCGACCATCGGCAACGTATAGGCCTTCTCGAGGTGCATGTGGCCGTTGACGAAGGACTCCGTGACGAACCGGCCGTCGGCGTCCAGGACCTCTGCCCCGTGGTACCCGATGGTGGCGGCGTCGTCCTGGTGGGCGATGCGCGCATACCGGCCGTCGCGGATCTCGATCGTCACGACGCGGCCGTCGAGGAGGCGGGCGTTGCGGATGTCGAGGTCGCTCATGCTCCGACCCTAGGGGCCCGACGAGGGAGCGAGGAGGCTCATCGGCGTGCGGGTGACCGTGCGGAAGGCCGGGCCCGCTGGTGCGGACCCGGCCTCCCGGATGTCACAGCCGAGGTGTCAGCCGCGACCCTTGGCCTTGCCGGAGCCGACCAGACGGAAGTCGTAGTCGGCGTCGAGGACGGTGAGGTCCCCGCTCGGCATGTTGGAGATCACCGAGGTCAGATCACCCTTGCTGCCGTTGGCGCAGCTCGTGTCGAAGCCGCTCTCGGAGATCTCGTCACCGACGAAGCGGTAGACGTAGTTGCCCGCCTCGTCGACGATCTCACCCTCGGAGTCCGTGCCCGGGGTCAGGTCGCAGGTCGCGATGAGCTGGACGGCCCACTCGTTGTCCTGCGTGCCCTCGGTCTCGAACCAGCCGTCGCCCTCGGGGGCCACGGTGGCCGCAGAGCCGTCGACCATGACGTCGTCGACGAACCAGCCGGTGTCGAGGTAGGCGGCGTCGGTCGAGTAGCGGAACCGGACATCGGTCGTGCCAGCCGGCAGGTCAGCCTCCAGGTGGACGTAGACCGGCTCGTCGACGAAGTACTCGCCGCCCGAGGTCCCGGTCAGACCGTTGCCCTCGGTGTTGTTGCCGTGCGGGTTCTCGTCCGTCGTGACGGTCTCACCGGTGTCCACGTCGACGAGCGGGACGGTCACCCAGTCGCCGTCGACCAGAGCCTCGACGAAGCCGTAGTCCCAGCCCTCCTCGATGAAGCTCCACGACCAGAAGTCGAGGCTCTCCACGGCACCGTCGGTGTCGACGGCGAGGATGTGGTCCGACATGCTGGCGTATCCGCCGTACCAGTGGGTCGGCTCGCTGTGCGGAGCCACCCGGGTGACCGCGTCACCGGAGAACTCCAGCGAGAAGTTCGGCCCGGGGTTGCGGAACCGCTCGTAGGCGAGACCGAAGGGCAGCGCCGTCTGGTCGACCCGGTTCTTCAACCGGTCCCACTTGGCCTGCGGCAGGGCGCCCTGGTAGATGCCGCGGTCGTCCCAGTAGCTCTCGTTGGCGATGTCGATGGTCCAGCTCGTGGACGCGGGGTCGCCGAAGTCGACGGCCTTGATGTCCCACAGGTCGGACTCCTCGTCGTCGAGGTAGACCGCGACGGCCCAGTCCTGGAACAGCTCCTCGACCGAGCGCAGGTCGGAGTCGGTCTCGGAGTTGAAGTCGTCGATGGCGTTCTGGACGCCCTCCATGCCGTCGGCCGGCTCGGCGAAGATCATCTTGATGAGGAGGTCGCCGCCTGCGTCGTCGTACTCGAGATCGGCGTCGAAGGTGCCGTCACCGTTGCCGCCGGCCTGCTCCCAGAGGTACTGAATGAAGGTGTAGGAGGCGCCGTAGTTCTCGAGGCCGCCGCCCCAGCGGGTCAGCGAGGTCTCGTGGTGGAACACCTGGTGGTAGGTCAGGTGCGACCCGCCGACGTCATAGCCGTTGAGGAACACCGCGAAGTCGGCCAGGCCCTCGTCGACCCAGGACAGTTCGCCGGAGTCGCTGTAGTTCATGAGCAGGTGCTCGAGCTCGTGGGCGAAGACGCCCTCGTAGAGCTCGGGGCTGTTGTTCGAGTCGTCCCCGTCGGTCCAGCCCTGGCTGCCGTCACCGACCCGGTTGACCCAGTCGAAGGCGTCGATCGCCATGACGTTCATGCCCGCGGTGGAGATGAAGTCGGGGGCGAAGTACCCGGCCGTGTAGGACGTCACCGAGCAGTCGTACATCGACTCGTCGTGCAGGTTGTAGACAATGGTGACGAGGGAGTCCGTGGAGTCGTCACCCGGCACGGCGGCGCCCATCTCGCCGAAGTGCTCCTCGTTGACCCGGACGATCTGCGAGCGCAGCTCCTCGCCGAGGTAGTCGATCTGTTCCTGGGTGATGAGGTAGTCGCTCGCGAGGTTGTCGGCGCACGGCACGAACGACGGGTCGCCGCCGGGCGGATCGAACGCCGGGTCCAGCC